>NZ_JACBGN010000369.1 GCF_013401435.1 Streptomyces sp. BR123 | reverse complement strand
GTGCGGGGGCGGGTATCGAGGTGTCTGCGATCTCACTCATGCCAGCTCCTCTTGTTCCACTGTGCCTATGCCAGTGGACGCCTCTTCGGGCAGGAGCGCATCAGGCCATGTGCAGTGTTGTACGGCCCTTGGGCGACTCATTCCCGAAGCGCCCGGTGCGCGGTCTGAGCTTTGCTTTTCAGATTAGCTCTTTACCTTCTCACTGCATGTTTCCGGCCGCATTCTTTGCCGCCACGACCGCGTCGAACACGTCCCGCTTGGGTACTCCGGCCTCGGCGGCGACCGCCGCGATGGCTTCTTTCCGACGCTCTCCCGCCTCCTCGCGCACACGTACCCGGCGCACCAGCTCCTCGGCGTCGACGTCGCCGGGCCCGGCGGCGGGGGCGCCCTCCACCACGATGGTGATCTCCCCGCGCACGCCCTCGGCGGCCCAGGCGGCCAGCTCGCCGAGACCGCCCCGCTTCACCTCCTCGTACGTCTTGGTCAGCTCGCGGCAGACGGCGGCCCGCCGGCCCGGACCGAACACCTCGGCCATGGCGGCGAGGGTGTCGTCGAGCCGGTGCGGGGCCTCGAAGTAGACGAGGGTGCGCCGCTCGCCCCCGACCTCGCGCAGCCGGCCGAGGCGCTCGCCGGCCTTGCGCGGCAGGAAGCCCTCGAAGCAGAACCGGTCGACGGGCAGCCCGGACAGGGCGAGCGCGGTCAGCACCGCCGACGGACCCGGCACGGCGGTGACGCGGATGTCCTGCTCCACGGCGGCGGCGACCAGCCGGTACCCGGGGTCGGAGACGGACGGCATGCCGGCGTCGGTGACCAGCAGCACCCGCTTCCCGTCCCGCAGCGCCTCCACCAGCTCGGGGGTGCGCGCCGACTCGTTGCCCTCGAAGTACGACACGACCCGCCCGGAGGTGTGCACGCCGAGGCCCTGGGTCAGCCGGCGCAGCCGCCGGGTGTCCTCGGCGGCGACCACGTCGGCCCGCTCCAGTTCGGCCGCGAGCCGGGGCGGGGCGTCGGCCAGGTCGCCGATCGGGGTGCCGGCGAGCACGAGCACGCCCGAACCGGAATCGGAGGTGCTGCCCGAGCCCCGGGAGGCGGCGGGGTGTGCGGGGGTTTCGGAGCCGATGGGCTGGTCAGTCGTCACCCGTCCATCCTCTCAGCCGGGCCGGCCGCCCCCGCCCGTACCGCCCGGCGCGGGCACCGGCAGTCTGCGGCACCGGGGTTCGGCACTGGGGTTCGCACAGCGGCGTTCCCTACGATGACCCGGTGACCAGTACCGCGACGCCGCCGCCCAGCCCTGCGGGGGCCCCGCCCGCCCCGGTCGCGGGGCGTGAAGAAGAGCCGTCCCCCTGGCTGCGCCGCCTGCGCGGCTTCGGCTACGCGCCGCCCGAGGGCGCACGGCGGGCGGATGTCCGCGCCCGCCTGGTGCCCCCGTACGCGCGGCCCTCCGCGCAGCTGTGGGCGGCGCTCGGGATCCCCGCCTCGGCCGCGGACACCGTTCAGCGCGTCATGGCGTGGGCCGGGCCGGTGCTGGTGGCGCTGGTCGCCGGGGTGCTGCGGTTCGTGAACCTGGGCAGCCCGAAGGCGGTGATATTCGACGAGACGTACTACGCCAAGGACGCCTGGGCGACCATCCGGCAGGGCTACGAGGCGAGCTGGCCCAAGGACATCGACAAGTCGATCCTCGCCAACCCCGACGGGGTCGCCCTGCCGGCGGACCCCGGGTACGTGGTGCACCCGCCCGTCGGCAAGTGGGTCATCGGGCTCGGCGAGTGGATGTTCGGCTTCAATCCGTTCGGCTGGCGGTTCATGACCGCCGTGCTCGGCACCCTCTCGGTGCTGCTGCTGTGCCGGATCGGGCGCCGACTGTTCCGCTCCACCTTCCTCGGCTGCCTGGCGGGCACGCTGCTGGCGGTGGACGGCCTGCACCTGGTGATGAGCCGCGCCGCCCTGCTCGACCTGGTCCTCATGTTCTTCGTGCTGGCCGCCTTCGGGGCGCTGCTCGTCGACCGGGACCGGGCCCGGGCCAGACTCGCGGACGCGCTGCCCGTGGACGACGAGGGCCGCACCAGGCCGGACGCCGCCGTCGCCGGGACCCTGCGGCTGGGCCCGCGCCCGTACCGGATCCTGGCCGGCGTCTGCCTGGGCCTGGCCTTCGGCACCAAGTGGAACGGCCTGATCGCCCTCGCCTTCTTCGGCGTGCTCACGGTGCTGTGGGACGCGGCCGCGCGCCGCACCGCCGGAGCCGGGACCCCGTACGCGGCGATGCTGCGCCGGGACGCGCTGCCGGCGTTCGTCTCCACGGTCCCGGTCGCGATCACCGTGTACGTGGCCTCCTGGACGGGCTGGATCCTCAGCCCGGACGACGGCAAGGGCGGCTACTTCCGCGACTGGGCCGCCAAGCAGGACCAGGGCAGCGCCCTGTCGTTCCTGCCGGAGTGGCTGCGCAGCCTGTGGCACTACGAGACGGAGGTCTACAAGTTCCACGTGGGCCTGACCTCGGGGCACACCTACGAGTCGAACCCGTGGAGCTGGCTCGTCCTGGGCCGCCCGGTCTCGTACTTCTACGAGTCCCCCGACCCCGGCAACGACGGCTGCCCGGCGACGGAGGCCGGCAAGTGCGCCCGCGAGGTGCTGGCGCTGGGCACGCCCCTGCTGTGGTGGGCGGGCTGCTTCGCGCTGCTGTACGTGCTGTGGCGGTGGTTCTTCCGCCGCGACTGGCGGGCGGGCGCGATCGCGTGCGCGCTGGCCGCGGGCCTGCTGCCCTGGTTCAACTACCAGGAGCGGACCATCTTCTTCTTCTACGCGGTGGTCTTCGTCCCGTACCTGTGCCTGGCGGTGGCGATGACGATCGGGGCGCTGCTGGGCCCGGCCGGCTCGTCGGAGCGCAGGCGCGCGCTGGGCGCGATCGCGGCGGGCGTACTGGTGCTGCTGATCGTCTGGAACTTCATCTACTTCTGGCCGGTCTACACGGGCGAGACGATCCCGATGGACTCCTGGCGCAGCCGCATGTGGCTGGACACCTGGGTCTAGCAGGGCGAAGAGGGCCCCGGCGCCAGACGGCGCCGGGGCCTTTCGGTGGCTGTCGGTCGCCGCCGGGGAGCATGGGCCGTCACTTCACGGCCCAGAGACGGCCCAGCGGCCCGGCGACGAGGAGCGGCGCCTCGGACAGGCGCGGACGTCTGCCTGCCAAGCTCGAATCGGGGCGCTGTCGCCGCGCGGTCCGGGACAGAGGCCCTACAGCTTGGTCATCTTGGCGTACGGGCTCAGGATCCGCTCTCGCGCCGAGCCGAAATCGACGAGCGTCGCGATTCCGTCCTCGACGCCGATCACTCGGCCGAGTCCGTACACATCGTGCGTGACCTGGTCACCCACCGCGAAGTGCTTGGGGGCTGGCGCGGTCGGGGCTTTGAAGGGGCTGCTCGGCAGATGGCGCTTCGGTGCGGCTGGCTTTGTCATTGCGCCCAGTATGCGCCCCCCGGGCTCCGACCGGACCGCCGTGCGCATCACCGTTCGGACCCGATCCCCGCTCTGCTCGGCCCTGCCCTGCCCTGCCCTGCCCGGATCGGCCCGGTCCTGGGCCTGCCCGCCTCGACCGTCCACCGCCTCCTGACCCGCCACACCTGGACCGGCTTGCCCTTCTCGACCGGCCTGCACGCTTTATCCGCACATCGGGAGTCGGCCCCTTCCGTCCTTCCGGCCGGGGCACATCCGGACGTGGCTCGGTGCGCTGGAACAGAGCGTGCCGGCTGCTTCGCACCGTCGGATCATCTTCGCCACCGTCTCCGCGGCCGTGCAGGTCCATGCGAAGCGGCATGCGCCCGTGACTGTCACGCTGCCCTGGCGGACGCCTGACGGGCCTCCGATGGGTGGTGACTTCGTGCGGGTGAGCCGGTGGCGCCGGGCTTTCGGAATGTCTCCCTCCCGTAACAAGTTGTGCATGGCACGCGTACGCCGCGTAAGGTCCGTGACGAGGGGCCTTTGAACGCGTTCAGGGGCCCGGGGGAGCCCACGGGGAGGACGTGACGTGAACGGGGCAGCGAAGGGGGCCATCATCGGCGGGGTGTTCCTCGCGATGCTGGGCGGGGCCGGATACGGGGCCTACACGCTCGTGGCCGACGCCGGCAGCGGCAGCGGCGGCGACGCCAAGGGTGCGACCACACAGTCCGCGAAGGGGAGCGGACCCGTCACCGACCAGGAGGCCGCCCGCACCGCCAAGGCCTTCCTCGACGCCTGGGCCGCCGGGGACGGGGCCGCGGCCGCACGGCTGACCAACGACCCGCAGGCGGCCCGGGCCGCGGTCGCCGACTACCGGGCCAAGGCCTCCGTGTCCAAGGCCGTCATCACGCCGGGCGCCTCGACCGGGGCCACCGTCCCGTTCACCGTGGCCGCCGAGATCACCTACGGGGGGGCGAGCAAGCCGCTCGCCTACGACTCCAAGCTGACCGTCGTCCGCGGCGCGACGAGCGGCAAGCCCCTCGTGGACTGGCAGCCCTCGGTCGTCCACCCGCAGCTCGGCAAGGGCGAGACGCTGCGCGCCGGTGCCCCCGCCACCCCGCCCGTCAAGGCCGTCGACCGCAACGGTGTGGAGCTCACCGCCGAGAAGTACCCCTCGCTGCGTCCGGTCCTGGACCAGCTGCGGCAGACCTACGGTGCCAAGGCCGGCGGCCGCGCCGGGGCCGAACTGTGGATCGAGCCGGCCGCGCAGGACGCGCCGAAGCGCACCCTGCTGACCCTGGCCGAGGGCGAGCCCGGGCTGCTGAAGACGACGCTCGACGCGGAGGTCCAGGCCGCGGCCGAGAAGGCCGTCGCCCGGTTCCCCGAGGCCTCGGTGGCCGCCGTGAGGCCGAGCAGCGGGGACATCCTGGCCATCGCCAACCACCGCAAGGACGGCTTCAACGCGGCCATGGAGGGTGCCCGCGCCCCCGGCTCCACCATGAAGATCGTCACGGCGGCCATGCTGATCGACCGCGGCAAGGCCGGGGTGGACCAGCCGGCCGAGTGCACCAAGGAGGCCTCCTGGGGCGGCCGCTCCTTCCACAACCTGAACAACTTCGACCTGCCCGCCGGCGCGACCTTCGCCACCGGCTTCGCCCGCTCCTGCAACACCTCCTTCATCAAGAGGATCGACGACGTCCGCGACGACGCCGCCCTGTCGAAGGAGGCCCGTGAGGTCTTCGGCATCGGACTCGACTGGAAGACCGGCGTCCGCTCCGCGGACGGCAAGGTCCCCGCGGCCACCGGCGCGGCCGCCGCCGCGGCCTACATCGGGCAGGGGCAGATCACCATGAACCCCCTCAACGTCGCCTCGCTCACGGCCACCGCCCGCACCGGCCGGTTCCACCAGCCCGTGATCATCGCCCCGGACCTCGACGGACGCCCGATCGCCCGCGCCGAGCGCAGCATGAAGCCGGCGGTCGCCCAGCAGGTGGTGCGGATGATGAAGCAGACCGCCTCCAGCGGCACCGCCGCCGAGGTCATGGGCACCGTCCGCGGCTCCGACAAGGGCGCGAAGACCGGCTCGGCCGAGGTCGACGGCGCCGGCAGCCCCGACAGCTGGTTCACCGGCTTCAACGGCGACATGGCCGCGGCCGCGATGGTCGAGGGCGGCGGGCACGGCGGCGACGCGGCCGGCCCCATCGTCGCGGCGGTCCTGAACTCCTGAACCTCCCGGCACCGCCCGGTGCCGGGAGTACCGGGTACACAGACCGGAAATGAGTACCAGCGCTCTGGTCCCGGGCCCCGGGCGCGCGGGAGCGTACGGGCATGGACAAGAGTGCAACGAGCGCACGGGGCCTGGCCGAGGCGACCCCCGCGACGCGGGACCGGTACGTCGATCTGCTGCGCGTCGCCTCGCTGGCCACCGTCGTGCTCGGGCACTGGCTGATGGCCGCGGTCAGCGGCGACGGAATGGGGAACCTGCTCGCCCTCGTTCCCGGGCTGCAGATACTCACCTGGGCTCTGCAGGTCATGCCGGTCTTCTTCTTCGTCGGCGGGTTCTCGCACGCCCTGTCGTACCGCTCCCTGGAGCGGAAGGCCGGCGGCCGGGGGGTCTACGCAGCCTTCCTGCGGGCCCGGCTGCGCCGGCTGCTGCGCCCCACCCTCGTCTTCGTCCTCGTCTGGACGGCCGTCGCGCTCGCCGTCCAGGCCGCCGGCCGGGGGAACGGGCGGCTCTCCGGGGCCGCCCTCAGGATGGTCACCCAGCCGCTGTGGTTCATCGGAATCTACCTCGCCATGGTCGCCCTCACCCCGCCCCTGCTCCGGCTGCACCGGCGGTGGGGCTGGGGCGCCTTCGCCGTGCTCGCCGGGGCCGCGGCGGCCGTGGACCTGCTCCGGTTCGCGGCCGGGGTGCCCTTCGTGGAGTTCCTGAACTTCGCCTTCGTCTGGCTCGCCGTGCACCAGCTCGGCTTCCTGCGCGCCGACGGCCGCATCACCCCCGCAGGCCGCCCTGGCAC
>NZ_JACBGN010000368.1 GCF_013401435.1 Streptomyces sp. BR123 | reverse complement strand
GGGCACTGCGGCTGCGGGGACGGGGGCGGGTACCGGCTCGGGCTCCGGTACCGGCTCGGGCTCCGGTACGGGCTCGGGCTTCGGTGCGGACGGGGGCGGCGTCCGCGGTGCGGGCTCCTGAGCCGCTGCCGCCGATATCGGGGCCTGCGTACGGGTGTGCGCGCCACCGCGCGGGTGCAGCGGCGCCACCGGGGCCGGCTGCGCCTCCTTGCGTACGGGCCCCCGGTCGGCGGCCGCGACACCGCGCGCATCCTCCTGCACGGCGGCCACGGCCGACGGCTCCCGGTCCGGCTCCCGCGCCGGGGCTGTCGGCCCGGTCCGGGCCGACAGCGCGCCCTCGCCTTCGCTCCCGCTTCCGGCGTCGGTCCGGGGCTCCGGGTCCGGGGCGGCGACAGCGTCGCAAGCCTGCCCGATCGTCCCCTGCAGCAGGGGCCTCGGCAGGAGCACCACGGCGGTGGTGCCCCCGGACGGCGACGGGCGCAGGTGCACCTTCACGCGGTGCCGGGCCGAGAGGCGGCTGACCACGAAGAGCCCGAGCCGGTCGGCGTCGAAGAGGTCGAGGACCTCGGACTCCTTGATGCGCCGGTTGGCCTCTGCCAGGGTGTCGCTGCCCATGCCGAGTCCGCGGTCCTCGACTTCGAGGACGTATCCGGCGCCGACGGGCTCCCCGGTGACCCTGACCTTGGTGTGGGGAGGCGAGAACTGGGTGGCGTTCTCGATGAGTTCGGCGAGCAGGTGGGTGAGATCGGCGACCGCGGCGCCGATGACGGCGGCTTCGGCGATCCGGCCGAGTTCGACGCGCGGATAGTCCTCGATCTCGGAGACGGCGGCGCGGACCACGTTCGTCAGCGGGACCGGCGTGCGCCATGCCCGTCCCGGGGCAGCGCCCGACAGGATGATCAGGCTCTCCGCGTGTCGGCGCATCCGGGTCGTGAGGTGGTCGAGGCGGAAGAGGTCGCCGAGTTCGCCGGGGTCGTCCGCGCGCCGCTCCATCGAGTCGAGCAGGCTGAGCTGCTTGTGCACCAGGACCTGGCTGCGGCGGGCCAGGTTGACGAAGACCCCGCTGATCCCACCGGCGAGTTCGGCGCGTTCGGCGGCGGCGCCCAGGGCGGCCCGGTGGACGGTGGCCAGCGCCTCGCCGACCTGGGTGATCTCGTCCTCGGCGGCGGGTCCCGGCGGGACCTCGGCCTCGACGTCGATGGCCTCCCCCGCCCGGAGCCGGTGCATGGCGTGCGGGAGCTTCCGGTGGGCGATGTCCAGGGCCGTGTCGCGCAGCGTGACGAGTTCCACGACGAGGCCGCGGCCGATGCGGACGGAGATGACGAGCGAGGCGGCAACGGCGGCGAAGCCGAGCAGGGCGGCGGCGCCGGCAGGGCCGGCGAGGCCCTCGGCGAGGGGGTCGCCGAGGTCGGCGGCGGCATGGGCGGCGGCTTCGATCTCCCGCACGGAGGTGCTGATGCTCGCGTACGCGGCGTCCCAGCCCGCAGCCGCCGCGCGGGGGTCCTTGGCCGTTCCGGCAGTCAGCACCCGGTCTTCTGCACCGGTGAGGTCGGCGTAGGCCGAACTCTTGGCGACCGCCTGCCAGGCGTCCCGCTGGGCGGCGGGCAGGTCGTCGGCGGAGCTCATGGTGAGCGCGCGGCGGGTTTCGACCGCGCCGGTGAGGCGTCGGAGCGATTCGGTGCTGCGCTGGCCGGGCAGGGAGATCAACGCATCCTCGCGGGCCAGGAGTTCCCCTGCGCGGGCGAATTCGAGCAGGACGCGGGCCTCGGCGCCGAGTTCGGACTGCTCGCCGCCGGAGAGGTTGCCCGTCACGGCGAAGGCGCTGTCCACGACGCGCGTGTACGTCTCGTACGCCGCGTCGGGGGTGGTGCGGCGGTCGTTGATGTCCCTGCGGGCGGGGCCGAGGCCTTCGGCGGCGGCGACGAAGGCGCCGAGGCGGACGACGAGCTCGGTGCGGTGGTCGCCGGACTCGGCGACGGTGTACCGCTCGCCCAGCCGGAGCCGGCGGACCGCGTCGTCGGTGCGCCGCTGCTGCTTGCCCAGCTCGGCGGCGCGATCGGGTACCGGGTCGGCCAGGAAGCGGACGGCGGTGCGGCGCTCGGCCTGGAGCTCGGTGACCGCGGCCGTGACGTGCGTGCGCATCTGGGCGATCCGCTGGGTCCGGCCGGTCCGGGCCATGTCCTGGGCGGTGCCGACGGCGGCGAAGCCCCAGAGGGCGAGCAGTGAGACCACCGGGACCACGAGGAGCGCGACGATCTTCGCGCGGACGGTCGCGGGGCGCAGCCGCGGCCGCCACCGCCGGCCGGGGTGCGGGCGTGCGGCGCCGCCGTAGGCACCGGTACCCGGGCCGGCAGCGCCACCGGCGGGGGCGGCAGGCGCCGGACCGCGCCCCGGTTCCGGCTCGGGTTCGTCGGCGGAGGGTCCGGCATGGGCCCGGCGGCCGCGTGCCGGGAGCGCGGGCAGCTGCTGCGCTGCTGGTTCCGGTTGGCTGCGGGGTGTACGCATGGGCTCCTCGTCGGGGGTGCGGGTGCGCGGGCGCGCCGGGGGAAGGAGGAGGGTCAGCGGGCGGTCGCGGCGGTGACGGCCCCGGGCGACTCGATGGTGAGCGCGGCCCGCAGGGCGGCCGTGGCGGCGACGGGGACGACGAGGCTGAGAACGGTCAGCGGCACGTGGTGGTGGATCTCGGTTCCGGTGACGTGGAATCCGAGCATCGCGACGAAGTGCATGGTCCAGATGCCGGTGCCGATGGCCGGGGCCGCGGTGAGGAGCCGGGTGCGGCGTGAGGAGCCGGTGGTGGCGAGCGCGCGGACGGCGCACCGCAGTCCGAGGGCGGCACCGATGGATGCCATCACGTATGACAGTACGGGCGTCAGCCAGCCGTACGCCGCATGTGCGAGGTGTCCCATGGCCCCCGGACGCTAGTCCGGGTGAGGGGGCGAACAAGGGACGCATTTCGAAAGCCACTGGAACTGCTGGAATATGACAGGGATACGTTCATCTACGATCACGGCTCGTGCCATCTTGCCCACGGGCCGCACGCGCGGGGCCATGGGGGACCATGTGCCCATGACGGATGACCGCTCGACACACAAGGACGTCGCCCACGTGCAGGAGTTCTTCGGGACGCGCGCGGACGGCTGGGACGCGAAGTTCTCCGAGGACGGGCCCGCCTTCGCCCGGGCCGTGGCCGACTTCGGACTGCGGCCCGGGGACCGCGTCCTCGACGCGGGCTGCGGGACCGGGCGGGCGCTGCCCGCGCTGCGGGCCGCCGTCGGACCGTCCGGCACCGTGCTCGGCGCGGACGTCACCCCGCAGATGCTGGCCGCCGCGCAGCGGGCCGGGCGGGACGCCGAGGGCGCCCTGCTGCTCGCGGACGTGGCCCGGCTGCCGCTGCGCGACGCGGCGCTCGACGCGGTGTTCGCCTCCGGGCTCGTCGCGCACCTCCCGGACCCGGCGGCGAACCTGCGCGAGCTGGCCCGCGTCGTCCGCCCCGGAGGCGGGCTCGCACTGTTTCACCCGATCGGGCGAGCCGCCCTGGCCGCCCGCCACGGCCGCGCGCTGACCCCGGACGACCTGCGGGCCGAGCGCAACCTCGGCCCGCTGCTGGCCGGTTCGGGCTGGGAGCTGGTCTCGTACGCCGACTAGGACACCCGCTTCCTGGCCCTCGCGGTGCGCCGCGGCTGATCAGGCCGGGGGCTGGGCCTCGGCCCCGGCCGGCCGGCGCGGGTGCGGGACGGGGCACCCGCCCAGGCCGGGGACCGGGAAGGTGCCGAGCTCGCCCACGTCGTAGCCGTTGCGGTAGCCCTTGATCTCCGGGTTCTGACGGGCGTAGTGCGGGGCCTTGCGCGGCGGCAGCAGCCGTACGGCGCGACCGCGCAGCTTCAGGACACCGCGGACCAGCCGCTGGACCTGCGGGCGGGGGCGCTCGTACCGGAAGGCGTCGAGCAGCGGCTGGTCCAGCAGGGCGAGGCTGGCTCCGCGCAGGGCGGGGGCCAGCGGGGCCGGGTACCAGGAGGCCAGCAGGTCCAGGGTGGAATCGGCGACCTTGCGGCCGCCCTCGTCCCATCCGAAATGCGCCTTCTCGTAGGCGTTCAGGGTCTCCTCGAACTCCTCGTAGGAGCCCGGAATGTCCTTGATGCCCATGTGCCGGCCGAGGGTGGCGTAGTAGTTCGCCGAGGCGCGGCGCTCGTGGTGGGTCATCGGGCGCCAGCCGTAGTCGTCCATCCAGCGCGCAGGAATCACCACGAACGTGCACAGGACGTAGCGCATGTCCTCGTTCGAGATGTCGTAGCTGTGGTGCATCTGGTTGATGCGGCGGATCGCCGTACGCGCGGTCTCGCTCTCGAAGCCGTGCTCCACGACCGCGTCGAGGAGCAGCGCGGTGTCGTCGTAGCGCTTCTGCGGGCGGTCGGTGAATTCGGCGGTCTCGGCCAGGAGCCGGCCGATGCTCGGGACGGCGTACGTCCGGAAGAGCGCGAGCTCCAGGGCGCGGGTGAAGTCCCAGGGGAACTCGTACGTGGCGGTGAGCCGGTAGATGGTGAGGAAATCCCTGTCCGGGTCCAGACCGAGGATCTCCCTCAGCCGGTCGTAACGCTGCACCGGGGTGTCCCTTTCTGTGGCGGGTGGTCAACTCTACGTGCAGGTAGTGGGCTTGGAAATCGCCGCCGCGGACTCTCGACGCGGGGGTTACCCGCTGGTTAGGGTGCGCCGACGAAGCGAGGGACCGGGAGGCCATGTGTCCGATGAGGAAGGGGGCGGTTCGCTCTACGTGCTGACCGCCGTGCTGCTGACCCCCGCCCAGTTCCCGAGCGTGCTGGGCGACGATTTCCCCGAGGCGTGTGCGCTGCTGGGGGTGCCCCCGGCCGCCGAGGGGTACGGGCTGGTGCTCGGGCAGGACGAGGACGGCGCGCGCTGGACGGTCGTCGTGGACGACGTCTCGCTCGTGGCCGCCGCCATCGCTTCCTGGGACTGCGGGATGGAGTACGACCTGTCCCCCGACGAGCGGACGATCGTGGTCTCGCTGGCGGGCTGGCCGCTGGCTCTGGCGGTGGCCGCTCCCGGAATCCCGGACCCGCACGATCCGGAGCAGGGCGCGGACGGCACCGGACGGGTGCCGCTGGCCCCGCCGTCGGCCGACGCCTGGGGGCCGGTGCAGCGGAGGATGGGGGCCGATCAGATCGCCCGGGAGTGGGCCGACTGGCAGGAGCAGGCGGCAGCCGACGGCGGTGCGGCGGCAGCCGCACACCCCGGGCTCGCGCGAGCGCTCCGGGAGGCGCTGGAGTACACGCGGAAGGCGCCGCCGCCCGGGCGGGTGCGGTCCTCCTTCGCCGGCGAGGACACTCGGACTCTCCGGGTGGACGGGCCCGGCTGGTCGCTGGTGGCCCGCACCGACGGCGCGGCCTTCGTCCTGCTGGACGACGAGCCGAGCCAGGTCCTTCCGGTGCCCGGCAGTGGGGAGCGGGGCCTGCCGGAGCTGCCGCAGCTGCTGGCCGCGCTGGACGGTATCGCCGTACGCCCGTTCTGACCCTCCGGCTGGAGGGGCCGACCGACCCGACCCGGCCAGCCGACCGACCGACCGATTGATTGACCGACCGAGATGTCCGGGACCGACCGAGAAGAGTAGAAACGGGGGGACGACGTGGTGGTGTCCGAGCCGGTGGGCGTGGTGGTGGGCGGCCGCGCGGAGGTGGCCGACGACGACTGGGGGCGGGAGAGGGCGGTGATCCGCCTGGACTCCGGCCGGTTCGGCCCGGAGGCGCTGTACGGGTTGGAGTCCTTCTCGCACATCGAGGTCTTGTACCACTTCGACCGGGTGCCGGAGGAGAAGATCGAGACCGGCGCCCGGCGGCCCCGGGGCAACCCGGACTGGCCGCTGGTCGGCATCTTCGCGCAGCGCGGCAAGAACCGGCCGAACCGGCTGGGCGTCTCCCGGTGCCGCGTGGTGCGGGTGGACGGCCTGGACGTGCACGTGGAGGGCCTCGACGCGGTGCACGGCACACCCGTCCTGGACCTCAAGCCGTACATGGCCGAGTTCGGTCCCCGGGGCGAAGTCGGCCAGCCGGAGTGGGCCACCGAGCTGATGCGGGACTACTACTGACCGCCCGGGCCTGCTCGGCAGGCGGGCCCGGCCGGAACGCCTCCCGGTGGGCTCAGCGGCCCAGCTGCTTCCTGGATATGCCCCGCACGCGGCGGCGCTGGGAGGGGTCCAGCAGCAGATAGGCCGCCGCCGGGACACCGATCAGTATCAGCAGCCCGGCCCAGAACCCGACCAGGCTCCACACCACGATGGCTGCCACGACTCCGGCAATTGCAACACCCGCGCGCTTGGACATCTGCGGACACCTCCACCCGTCATGGGATCGCTCTCACGTCACCTGGCTCAACGCGCCACCGCGTCGTCGCGTTCCCGACGGGACCACGCCGCACCACGCCGGCACCACGCCGCACCGCCCGGCACCGCCCCGCACCGCCCGGCACCGCCCCGGACCGCCCGCAC
>NZ_JACBGN010000367.1 GCF_013401435.1 Streptomyces sp. BR123 | reverse complement strand
GGCGGGGGTCCTCGTCGAGTGCACCGGGAGGATGACGCAGGCCTCTCATGCGACCGGTGGACGCGGGCCCGCCGCTGCCGGTTACGCGGTTACGCGGTTACGCGGTTACGCGGTTACGCGGTTACGCGGTTACGCAAACCCGGTCCCTTCGGGCGGGCGTGCGCACGCTGGTGCACCGGCTGTCGAAGCCGGTCGGGGAGAAGGGCGCCAAGCGGGCGCCGCGCAGTTGCCGAAGCAGGCAGGAGCGGTTCGCCGAGTCCCGCCGCTGCCTGCACGTACCCCCAGCAGGACCGCTCCCGCCGAGTCTGCAGGAACGGTTGCACAGCGTGAGGCGACGATCGCGACAAGCTGCGGTAACGGCCCGCCATCGATGCTGTCCGGAGGATTGTCGCGGCGGCTGCAACACCGTCAGACTGCGCGGATGAATTTCCAGGACAGCGGTACCGACGAGAGCGTGGAGGCACGCTGGCAGCGCCTCCCGACGACGTGGCGGCTGATGCTCGACCGGGGTGATTCCCAGGCCGCGGCCGCTGGGCGGGGCGTCCTCGCACTGATCGAGGCCGCCTCCGCGCAACCGGAGCTGCGTCGGCTGTATCCGTTCACCACCCGCTGCGTCCTGCGGTTCGGCTCCGGCGGCGGCCTGCCGACCGAGACGGACACCCCGGCCGTCGAGTCGCTGCGGGACGGCCGGTTCCGTGTGCTGAGCCCCACCCTCACACGCGTCATCGGCGAAACCGACACGGCGGACGCGGCGGTCGCCCTGCTCCTCGCGCAGTTGCCGGCGGCCCCGGATCAGTGAGCGCGGGCGCCGGATCGCGCCCGAGTGGCGGGAGTGACGGCGCGGGCGGATCCTGACAGAACGCGGCGATCCACCGCAGGGGCGCCGGAGCGGTCGCGCCCGGCGCCCCTACGGCCAGCTGACGCAGCCACAGAGGCCCCGAGCCCACCCCCCGAAGGTGGACGAACCGCCCGATGCACCGCCCCTGGACCGTCGTTCCCGAACGCCCGCGCCCGACCCGTACCCACGGCCGTGGAGATGCCCCCCGCGCCGTCACCTGCGCGGCACTCCGCTGCCCCGGCAGCCCGACCGCGGGCCGTGTCGATCACCCGGTGGTTGGCGGTGGCGACGATCGCGCACACCGTGATCAGCGGGTGCAGCGCCCCGAGGAGCTCCTGCCAGCCCTTCGGGGCGAGCACGACGATCACCACCCCGCACCACAGCGACCAGCCGAAGTGCAGCGAGGGCATCGCCGCGTACCGGCTGGAGGTCGCGGTCATCGCCCCGCACTGAGGGTCGGCCAGGTCCTGCGGGCCGTGCGCGGTGTCGACGAAGCCGCGGCTTCGAAGTGGAACAACGCGCAGGAGAAGTTGAAGAACCCTTCCAGCCAAGGCGTCTTCGTTGCCGCCTGGTTGACGATGTGTCCGATGTCGACGCCGATGGCACGTCGATGCCGAGGATCTGCCTGCCGTGCGCCTCGGCGTGGCCGCGGCTGGCGGGTGCGGCGGCCCGTATGTGCGAGGAGATCGAGCAGCCGATGCGCACGGAGGGCAGTTCAAGCAGCAGGTTGGGGGCGCGACAGCACGCGTCGCCAGAACGGCATCAGCGGCACGGCCCGCCACCGGCGGCGGTCGGCTGCCCGTACGCGGTCGGGAAGGGTTCGCGCCAGTACGGGGAGGAGCGCGGCAGGAACGGCACCGCGCAGACCGCGGCGAGCCGCCGTCAGCAGCACGCTGTCCCGTACTGGGGCCATTACGGCGATGTTGGGCAGCACGACGGAGCTGGGCAGGGTCGCGGCGAGGACCACGGCGGCGGGCGACACGCGCCGGTCGGCGACACGGCTGCCGACCTTGCCGGCGACGGCAAGCAGCAGCCCCAGCAGCCGGTGGCCCAGCCGGGCGGGGTGACGGCGACGGCCACGCGCCCGGTGACGGCGACGGCGAGCAGCAGCTGCCCGTCGCGGGCGTAGCGGACGGCGCGCCGCAGGCCGGGCCGGGCGATGGCGGCGGCGAGGCCGAGCAGGAAGCGGGCCGGGCGTTCGCCGGGAACCCGGAACACGGCCGGCAGAACCGGCAGCACGCGCAGAACCGGCAGCACGCGCAGGACGGCCGCGGCCTGCCGTGCGGCGAGGATCCCGACGAGCACCCACAGGAACGGCCGGGCCACCGTGAGCCCGCATGTCCGTCCGACCCGCAGTGCTCCGCCGTGTCGGCCGCGCCTCACCGGCCTCCCGCCTGATGGAACGCAATCCCGGCTTCGCCCGGCCGCCGCGTTGCATGGCCCGGAACGACGATATCCCGCGCCACATCCCTAGGATGGCGGTCATGAGCATCGTGAAGATCAACGTTCTGACCGTGCCCGCCGAGCAGCGGGAGGTGCTGGAGCAGCGGTTCGCCTCGCGGGCGGGGGCTGTGGAGGGTTCGGACGGGTTCGAGTGGTTCGAGCTGCTGCGTCCGGTGGAGGGCACCGACCAGTACCTGGTCTACACGCGGTGGCGGTCCGAGGAGGACTTCCAGGCGTGGATGGAGGGCCCCATGAAGGCGGCGCACCAGGGCGGTGGCGGCGGCGCGGCAGGGGCTGGAGAGCGGCCGAAGCCGGCGGCCTCGGCGTCGACGGTGTGGTCGTTCGAGGTCGTGCAGCAGGCGGGACCGAAGACCGGAGCCTGACCGGGAAGGGCGCGCGCCGGAGAAGCGCGGAGGCTGAGGGGTAGGAAGCGAGGAAGCGAGGAGGCGAGGAGGCCGTCAGCTCCAGAAGACGTCCTCCTCGTCTATGTCCTGCGTGCACTCGTCGATGTCGCTGATCTTCCCGCCGACGATCGTGAAGAAGAGGCCTTGCTGGACTTCGAGTCCGCGGTCGCCGCGGTCGCCGCGGAACGTGTGGACGGAGATGCCGTGCCCGCGCCCGTCCACCAGCACCGAGTGCAGGTCGACCGCCATGGTGCCGTTGGTCTCCTCGGCGAGGCGGCGGTAGAGGTTGAGAACGGCTTCCCGGCCCTTGTGGTGGCCTGACAGCGGGTTGTTGCCGGGCACGTGGTGGATGACGTCGGCCGTCATCAGCGAGCCCAGGGTGTCCATGTCGCCCTTGCCGAAGGCGTCGTAACCGCGGCGGATCAGGGCAGCGTCAGGGTGTTGGGACATGGTGGTCACGCCCTCCATCGGTACGATTTAAACCTTTCCTCATCATCAGCCCGTTCCTGTGGATATTCCACGCGGTGAACGACGGCGCGATTCCATAATGACGCCATGGACATCAACTTCGACACCAACACCGCAACCACCACCTCCACACCCGCACCCGCACCCGCACCCGCACCCGCACCCGACACGGCTACCGACAGCACCTGGACGGTCGCCGCCGAGCACGTCGACACACCCGACGCCACTGCACTGCGGCGCGCGTACTACGCGGAAGTCGCCGGACGCTACTGGAAGCGGCCCGCGACTGAGGCCGAGGTCGACGAGGGGCTGCGGGACGACCCGGCCGACGGGCTGGTCCCGCCGACGGGCCGGTTCGTCGTCGGCCGGCAGGACGGCGCACCCCTGTCCTGCGGCGGCATACGGATGCTCGATCCCGTCACCGCCGAACTGACCCGGGTGTACGTGGATCCGCGCGCCCGCGGCACCGGCGGCGGCGCGGCGCTGCTCGCCGCGCTGGAGGACGAGGCCCGGGCGCTGGGCGCCGAGCGGGTCCGCCTGGACACGCGGTCGGACCTGGTGGAGGCCCGGGCCCTGTACGCGCGAAACGGGTATGCGGAAATTCCGGCGTACAACTCGGGTCCGTACGCAGAGCACTGGTTCGAGAAGCGCCTGGTCTGAGAGACGAGGTGAGGCGGGTGAAGCGGGGGCGGGCGAGGGGGTGAATCCAGGCCGCCGACCGGTCAGGGGGCGGCGTGGTCGCGGGGCGGGGGCGCGTCGTACGGCTCCTCGGCGTCCGACCCGCAGAGTTCGGCGTTGATCTCCTTGACCAGTTCGGCCAGGTCGGTCGGGCGGTCCGGGCCCCACCAGTCGCCGAGCAGTGCGGCAAGGGACTCCTCGCGGGCCTGCGCCAGCTTCGCCGCGGCGTCCCTTCCGGGGCCGGTCAGGATCAGCGGCAGACCGTCCCGTACGGCGAGGCCGCGTACTTCGAGCTGGCGGGCGGCCTCGGTGATCACCTTCACCGGGACGGTCGTGCGTTCCGCGAGCACGGCGGGCTCGGCCGAGCCGTACCGGTTGATCCGCAGCAGCAGCCAGCTGGAGGCGGGCAGCAGATCCAGCCCGGCCCGCTCGGTGATCTTCTCGTAGACGTGGCGGCGGCCCTCGCGGGTGCCGAGGACCGACAGGGCTCGGGCCACTTCCTCGCGGGAGGAGCGCTCCACGGGATTGGAGGCGAGCGTCTCGGTCACGTCGGGGGCGGTCACGGAGCCGCGGAGCTTGTCCTCCTTGAGGAACCAGGCGACGGCGAAGGCGAGGAGGACGACGGGAACGGCATAGAGGAAGACGTCCGTGATCGATTCGGAGTAGGCGTCGAGCACGGTGGGCTGCACGTCGGCCGGCAGCGTCGCGATGGCCCGGGGGTCGGCCTCCACCTGGGCGGCCGTGCCGGGTGGGAGGGAGAGACCGGCGAGGGCGGTGGCGAGTTCGTCGTCGAGCCGGTGGGTGAAGACCGTCCCGAAGATCGCAACGCCGAAAGAGGCTCCGATGGAGCGGAAGAAGGTCGCGCCGGAGGTGGCGACGCCGAGGTCCGCGTAGCTGACGGCGTTCTGCACGGCCAGGACGAGCACCTGCATCACCAGGCCGAGCCCGAGGCCGAACACGAAGAAGTAGGCGCTCGTCTCCCAGCTGCCGCTGGTGCGCTGCAGCTGGTGCAGCAGCAGGAGTCCGATCGCGGTGACCCCTGTGCCGAGGATGGGGAAGACCTTCCAGCGGCCGGTGCGGCTGACGATCTGGCCGGACCCGGTCGAAGCGATGAACATGCCGAGGACCATCGGCAGCATGTGGACGCCGGACAGGGTCGGCGAGGCACCCTGTACGACCTGCAGGAACGTCGGGAGGTAGACCATCGCCCCGAACATCGCGAACCCGACGACAAAGCTGATCACCGAGCAGAGGGTGAAGGTGCGGATACGGAAGAGACCGAGCGGGAGGACGGGTTCGGCGGCCCTGCGCTCCACGAGGACGAAGGCGACGAGCAGGACGGCGGCGAGGAAGGCCAGGCCGACGATCCGGGCCGAGCCCCAGCCCCAGGTGCCGCCGAGGGAGGCGACGAGGATGAGGCAGGTGGCGACGGACGCGATGAGGAAGGTGCCGAGGTAGTCGATGGTGTGCTTCGAGCGGCGCGCCGGGATGCGCAGGGCCACTGCGATGACGGCGAGCGCGACGAGACCGACGGGGAGGTTGATGTAGAAGACCCAGCGCCAGGACAGCTGGTCGACGAACAGGCCGCCGAGCAGCGGACCGAGGATGCTGGTCGCACCGAAGACGGCTCCGAAGAGGCCCTGGTAGCGGCCGCGTTCACGGGGTGGGACGATGTCGCCGACGAGCGCCATGGCCAGCACGATCAGGCCACCGCCCCCCAGGCCCTGGAGGGCGCGGAATCCGATCAGCTGGGACATGTCCTGGGCGATCCCGCACAGTGCCGATCCGACCAGGAAGATGACGATGGCGGCCTGGAACAGCCTCTTGCGCCCGTATTGGTCGCCGAGCTTGCCCCACAAGGGGGTCGCGGCGGTGGAGGCGAGCAGGTAGGCCGTGACGACCCAGGACAGGTGCTCCATCCCGCCCAGCTCGCTGACGATGGTCGGCAGGGCGGTGGAGACGATCGTCTGGTCGAGGGCGGCGAGCAGCAGGCCCAGCATCAGTGCGCCGATGGAGACCAGCACCTCACGGGAGGCGTGTTCTGCTGCCGGACCGGATCGGCCCGGGCCGGAAACGGGATCCACGGCGGCGTTGGCGCCTTCGCGAGCCATCCTCTCCTCCTCAGGTCGGATCAACATTTCCATCCTGAGCGGTGTGTCCGGTTATGGCCTCTCGGGCGGGTTGGGCGGCCCTTGAAGGGTCTGCATAATCGCAGGCAATGGCCAGGGAGGGAGTCCAGTGAGCGCTGAGCGCTGTCCAGATTGCGACGCTGTGGGCGTCGGCTGCGAGTGCGCGCCGGAGGGACCGGGGGGCGGTTTCGAGCCACTGCGCATCCGCCCGTACGTATCGCTGCCCCACCCCGGGGAGCCGGACCCGCAGGCCACGCAGGTGATACCGCCGGTGCCACCGATACCGCCGGCCCAGCCGATCCCGCCCGTCCGGCCGGTGCAGTCGGCCCAGCCGCTGTACGGCTCGGTGGCCGACCCGGCGCA
The DNA here is from genome assembly GCF_013401435.1 of Streptomyces sp. BR123. GTDB lineage: Bacteria > Actinomycetota > Actinomycetes > Streptomycetales > Streptomycetaceae > Streptomyces. The sequence goes on along the minus strand of NZ_JACBGN010000367.1, from coordinate 186 downwards.
CGGCTACGCCCGCGCGGACACGTCGGCGCGCGAGGACTCCACCCCGGCGTATGGAACACCTGCGGTCTGGCCGGACACGCCGCCGCAGGCGACCTGGCCTGCGCGAACGGCCCCGCTGCCACCGACCGTGGAGGACCTGGGCGAACTCGGCACACTCGCAGGAAGGGGAAGAGGAAGGGGAGGGGG
>NZ_JACBGN010000366.1 GCF_013401435.1 Streptomyces sp. BR123 | reverse complement strand
GGTGCCGGGCCGTTCGTGGGGTCGGACAGGGCTTTGGCCAGGCGGTAGAACGTCGCCTGGGCGGGCATCTTGACGGTGCCGGGGCCGTGGGTTTCCTCCAGGACCTGCGCGGTCAGCTGTCGCAGGCCCCCCACAGTGCCCTGGGAGCGTCCGTGCTGGCGCTGCATGGCCTCCAGCACCGCCGCGACGACCCGCTCGTCGTTGCGTCCGGTGCGGCTGCTGGTGCGGGTGGTGCGGTGGTCGACCAGTCCCCACAGGCCCTGGGCGCGGTAGGACAGGCGCATGCGCTGCACGGTGGTACGCGCGACGTCGGCGAAGCCGAGCGCGGTCAGTTCCTCGGCCTTGGCCTGCTCGCGCTGGGCCAGGGTCCGGGCCCGGGGGTCGTACTCGGGACGCGGCGCCCGTCCGTTGTCCGCCGCAGGCAGCCCGGTCTCCACTTCGATGATGTGCCGCTGCCATGCCAGGGCCCGTTCCTGCTCGTGCAGCGGCACGGTCGCGAACAGACCCCACTGCGGTACCGGGGCCGCCACGGCAGCACCGACCAGGGCGAAGTCGGCCGTGGCGAACAGGTAGTTCGCCAGCAGCGTCGCCACCGTCCCCTGTCCGTCCATCAGCCGCACTTCCTGCCCTGTCAGGCCCACGACCTGCCAGGTCCGGCTCTCGAAGACCACGTGCCCCCCGACCGCCAGGACCGGCCGGCGTCCCGCGGCCCGGCTCACCGCCCCGCCCCCGCCGTGAGGCCTGCCCCGGTCCCGGTCAGACCGGGAATGACGAGCACGCCCGCGTGCAGGGGTGCCTCCAGCGACGCTTGCAGCCGGTGCGCCCACAGCGCGTGGTAGACCACCGGCAGTACCGCCAGCGGATTGCCCACCGCCCGTACTCCCTCCGCCAGCGGCCGCGGCCGGGAGAACGCCTCCAGCACGGCCTCCTCCACCTGTGCGGCGCCGCGGAAACGCGGGTGCCGGTACCCGGCCAGCCACCGCACATTGCCCGCGATCACCGGCCCCGGCGGCTCCAGCCGCCGGTAGACCCACCCGACCCGTTCACACGCCGCCCTCACCGCCTCACCGGCCCGCTGCGCCGCAGCTCCGCCCGCTCCGGGCCTGGCGGGGCAGTCGGCGAGCATCCCGGTCCCGTCCGCGTACCGGGCGAACAACTGCGGCACCCAGGAGCGGACCGCCCCTTCGTGGTCGCGCCACAGCATCCGCACCGGCCGTCCGGCCAGGCCGACCACGGCCGGGTCGCGGTCCAGCAGCATCAACTGCGTGACCATGGCGGCCGAGCCGTGCGCCACATGTCCTCCGGTCGTGGCCGACCACCACCAGCCCGGACCCCACCTCTTACCCGGAGCAGTCGGGAACGCCGACACCGGCCGCAGTTCCTCAAACCGCACCGGTGCCGCAGCGCCTTCCCACCGTTCCTGCTCCAGGCCGCCGGGCACGTCGAACACTGCCTCGAAGCCCCCGTGAGACGCTTCTGGTCCTGTCGGCACATGCGTGCGTTGATCAGCCATGACGGGCAGCCAAGTACGTGAGAAAGCCGCAGATAGAGCGATACGGCGATGACGGCACCCGTCTGAGTGCAGCCCCGGCAAATCCAGCTCGTGCCACGCACGGCTGTGCTAATGCTGCGCGTGGCAGCCTACGAACCACCCCCTTCCAACGTCTCCCGGTGTTCGGTGATGTCGTGCTGGAGCTCGGGGGCGGGAATGTGGGTCCAGGCGCTGAGATGGTCCAGAGGGACGCCGCCGACGTGTGCGGCGCTGGCGACGGCGACCATGGCCTGGTCCAGGCCGCGCATGCCCTGGTGGAGGGTGTCAATCAGGTGCCGGGTTGCGGCGGCGAGGTGCCCGGTGTCGTGGAGGTCCAGCGTGGCCAGGAGTTCGGTGGTCTCGCGGAGCTTGTGCTGGATCCAGGCCCGCTCGCCGGAAGGGACCGAGGCACGCCAGCTGGTGGTGCCGTCGGCGCGCTCGGCGAGTCTGCGTAGCTGCGCGGTGACGGAGACGGGCTGGTCCTCACGCCGGACCCGCCAGGGGTCCTGGTCGCATCCGGGTACGCTGACGCTGCGGTGTTCACGCAGGACCGCGCCCATCCAGGCCAGCAGCGAGGGGCTGCTGTTCACGGCCGCTTCTTCGCCGAGCCAGGGCCGTCCCATGCGGCTGCCGAGCTCGCGGCAGAACCCGCCGTCAGCCGGGATCGGCCGGACCCGCTCACCGCCGCCGTCGGCCCGCACCAGGCCGCGCATCCCCGGGTCGAGGAGTGAGCCGGCGACCGTGACCAACTCGGGGAAGGTGGCGGCTTCGCGGGCCACGGCGCGCCACCACCAGAACTCCCGGCCGGCGTCGCCTCCGGCCAGTTGATGCAGACGGGCCGGCCAGATCCGTTCCCTGCGCCAATCCAAGGCCTGGTCCCACCACTGGCACACGACCGCCCGCGCGAGCGTGAACACCGCGCCTGGGTCCACGCCGCCGTTTCGCGCGCGGCGGGCCACCGCGGTCCATCGGTGCTGAGCCGAGATGACGTCCGGGCAGTGGCGCAGGTCCAGGCGCAGCAGTCCGTGGGCGTCACCGGCGTCCAGGGCCCACTGCTGGTGACGCGGGCATACCCGCTGCCAGCCGTGCAGGTACCGCATGGCGGTAGCTGGTTGCCCTGTGCGCCGGGCGGTACAGGACCGGCAGGCGTACGCGACGGGAGCGTGTACGGCGGACCCCGCGCGCCACAGGCCCAGTGGCTGTGGGGCTGCCTCGTCCGTCCCGAAAACCCCAGGTGCTCTGTTCCAGGCGGGCAGGGCCTTCGCCAGGTTCTGCGAACCGACACCACACAGTTCGGCCAGGACGCGGCGTCCGGCCCGGTTGAGGAGGATCTCGGAGTCGGGGCGGGGGCCGGCGACCCCTGGGATGCGTGGGGCCTGGTTGGACCACTGCCAGCAGGAGCGCAGATCGCCAGCGTCAATGGCGTACGAGCACGCTATCCGGCCGAGGAAGGAGAGCACGGTCTCCTGGGCAAGCGGCGCGACCCGCAGCACAGGCACGGCGCCGATCACCAGTCGATCCCGAGGTCGGCGAGCGCGGCGAGCTGGCCGGCGTCGAGTCTGTCGCGGCGTTGTTTCTGGTTCGCCAGCCACACCCCGGTCCGGTGCGGTCCGTCGGGGAGGTGCTCGACATGCGCCCGGGACGGGGTGCCGCCTTCCCGTTCCATGTACTGCGCGAGGGCCGTGAGGCCCTTTTGGAACGCCTCGCTGCTCTTGCCCGACCCGGAGGCTGCAGCGGCCTTCACCGGGCCCCTGCGCGCCCGTTCGGCCTTCTTCACGCCCAGTTCTGCGAGGCGCCGCCGCTGCTCCTCGTTGAGCCGGTCCCAGTCCCGCCGCTGGGTGGAGAGCCAGCGTCCGATGTCGTCGCCGTGCCGGGTCACCCCCGGCACGACATCGTCGAGTCGCGCGCCGCCCGCGAGGAGCTGGGCGAGGTAGGCGTGGTGGCGTTGCCAGTCGACCGTCCACCCTCGCTCGCGCGGGTTCCAGTCGGGATCGATGGCAGCGAGTTCGGCGGCCCGTCGGCGGGCGCGGCCGGGGTCTTTGCCGAGTCCGCCGGGCCTGCGTACGTTGGTGAGCCACTGCCCGACCGGCTTGTCCAGCGCGGTGGCGTGCCGCGGGGCGGCCAGCGTCCCGTGCAGGGCGAAGTACGCCCGCGCGGCCGCCAGGTTCTCGGTGAACGCTGCGTCGGCGGTGTCCCACACGATGCCCAGCTCCTCCAGCTCGGCCGCGTGCTCGCCGCTCATGCTCCCGGCCCGGTAGGCGCGCCGCTGGTCGGAGAGCCACCTGCCGAGGGGGTACGCGCCCTCGACGTGTTCGTAGGGCACCTCCAGGTCGCCCTCTCGCTCGCGGTAGCGGAGTGCGGCCTCGGCTCCGCGACGCCAGTCCTGCCGCTCGGTGTTGAGGACCAGGTAGCTGATCCACTTCGCGATCAGTGCCGGATCGCGGGGGGCCGCGAACCGGAGGAGGAGTCGGGTCTCTTCCTGGCCTTCCTCGGGCGGCGGACCGATCGGAAGCGACGGCTCGGCAACCTGCTTCTGGTTCTCCTGTGGAATTGCGAGCATTTCCACCGCGCGTTCATCGTGCGCCCTCAGGCCTTCCAGTACCCGGATGAGAGGGCCGTACGAGTTCGAGGAAAGAATGTCTTCCGGCTTTTCACCCTCTTCGAGAAAAACAGGCACGATCAGCGTCGCCATTTTCCCCTGCCCGGGGGTTTGGCGCAGGGCCCGGCCGATGGCCTGGACGATGTCGACGGACGATCCCTTGGGGTCGATCAGGGCTACCGAGTCGACGGCGCGGATGTCGATGCCCTCGCTGAGGACCTTGCAGTTGGAGAGGACGGCGCGGCCGGCCCGCCGCCCGAAGTCGTCCAGCACCGCTCGTCGGTGGTCGCCCTCGTGCTCCCCGCACAGCCACCCCGACCACACCCGCTCCGGATGCCGGCCGGGGTCGACCCGGTGGAGCCGGGCGGCCACCCGGGGCAGGCCCTGGGCGAAGGCCTCCGCCTCGATCGTGCGGTGGTGGAAGGTGATGGTGGTCTTCAGCCCGTGCGCCGCCATCGTCTCCAGCAGAGCAGCCTGCATCGCTGCGAGGCGCTCGCCCCGCAGCCGCTCCTCGTACCGCTCCTCGCCGACGAGCCGGTCCGGGGTGACGATGGGGTCGGTGAGCTCGGCGACCACGATCTGATACTTCGCCAGCAGCCCCCTGGAGACCGCCGATGCGAGGGACAGCTCGTAGACGACCGGCCCGAAGACCTTCTCGTCGTCCATGGAGCACGCCATCTCCCGAGGGAGCCGGTCCCACACCCGCCGCGTTCGCACACCGGCCTTCTCGTCCACCACCTCGGTCTGCGCCTCGTACAGGTCCCGCTCCTCGCGGGACCTCGGCGGGCGCTCCTTCCAGATCCGGGGCGTGGCCGTCATGTACAGCCGGCGCATCGCCGGGATGACCTCCTGGTGGTGGACATCCGCCCAAGCCTTGCCCGCAGACCCCGAGGTGCGGTGCGCCTCGTCGACGACGACCAGGTCGAAGACGTCCATCGGCAGCCCGTACTCGCCCCGGTGCGCCTCGGCCAGTACGGGCAGGGAAGCATAGGTGGCGTAGACGGTGACCGGGCCGCTGCCGTGCCACAGGGCCAGTTGGGGCGCAGAGGTGGTGGAGCGGACGTCGAGCTGCCACAGCTGGACGTCGTCTTCCAGCGAGCAGACCGCGACCGCAGGCCCGGTGTGGCCGGCGGCCCGCCACTCCCGGGCGGTCTGGGTGAGCAGGTCCAGGGTCGGCAGCAGCACCAGGACCCGGCCGCCCCGGGCCAGCCGGAGCGCGGCCGCGGCCGCCATGAACGTCTTCCCGGTCCCACAAGCGGCCACCACCGTGGCCCGCAGACCCGCCTCCGGAATCCGCTTCCCCGGCGGAATATCCAGACCACGGACAATCGCCTCCACCGCTTCCTCCTGGTGAGGGCGCAGTACGATGTCACCAGACTTCTGCATTCGGCACTCCGCTGAAAAGGAAGCGACGGGAGACCCGCCGGGGAGGGGGTGGCGATATTCTCGGGATACTACACACCACATCTTCGCATGATGCATACTGATGACTGTACCTGCACGGTGCTCGCTCTCCAGGCGCACCGGTGCTTGCGAACCCTGGGGGATGAGCATGGCGCTCGGCGTTGTCGTACCCTTCGCGATCTTCGGTCTCATTGTTCTGGCCGTATGCGTCGCGATCGCGTTCTTCAGGCCGAAGGGAGAGCGGACCGGCTGCCTTCTCGTGTCAGGCAGTCTCCTCCTACTGTGCGCGCTCACACTGGCCGCGTTCCTCGTCGAGGCGAACATGACATGACCCACGCCGCTCGGGAACGCCGAACCTGACACCTACCGTCATCGGAGTGTCATCGAGACCATATGGCCTGGGAGTGTCGTAGCGATGACGCCGACGGAATGGGGGAATGGCATGGAAGGCCCACCGAAAGGCGAGATGGGACCCTGCGCATGGTGGAGCAGGCGATGAGGATCCGCATGGTCTGGGAAGAGGTCACCGCAGCCCATTGGGGCCGTTCGTCCCAAGAGGTGAAGGAGGCGCTGACCGTAGCCGCCAGCCGATGGGCTGTCCCGATCGACGAGAGAGCCACCACCCTGACAGCCCTTTACATCGCCAACGGCTCCTGGGAGTAGCCCAGCAGACCACCCGTCACACTCCGTTCCAGCCTGCCAGATCCGCAGAGCGGCCTTGACCCCGAAGGCGAAGCCGGAGGGGTCGGAGTGGAAGCGAAGCGGACACCCCAACAGGCCGAAGGCCTGGACCCCGTGAAAACGGGGTCACCTCCCGTGCGCAGCACGGGAGGTCCTGGCCCGCGAAGCGGGCCCCGTTCGGGTGGAGCGCAGCGGAACCCGAACCAGTCCGAAGCGCAGCGCAGGGCCGGCCCGAAGGGCCGGCCCTGCGCTGCGCAGCAGCCCTCGCCGAGCGCAGCGAGGCGGTTTCGTTTCTACGCGCGCAGCGCGTAGGGACCCGC
>NZ_JACBGN010000365.1 GCF_013401435.1 Streptomyces sp. BR123 | reverse complement strand
GGCAGGGCGGGCAGGCGGGCGGGCCCCTGACGCCCGTCAGGGCGGGGCGGAGCAACCGAACGGGCCGGTGACGGCGTGCGCGATGCCGCCGTGGTCGGTGAACACGTCACGGCCGTCAGCGACCGGGTGCCGGTGTGGTGGCGTGGTGGCGTGGTGGGGGACGGTCCCCGCGGGCCGGGTGGTGGGGCTGCCGGTCCCGGGGTGGGCGGCGCCGTGCGCGTCCACGGTGGGGGAGCCGGGTCCGGTGGGCCCGGTCGCCGTGCCGTTCGGGAGCGCGCCGATCGCCCCGGCGGACGGGCCGGCGACGGCGGCGGTGCCGGGGGCCGGGCCGGCCGGTGGCGGGGGTGTCGGCGCGGCCCCGCCGCCGCGGTCACGGAGCAGGACGGAACCGCCTGCGAACGGCCGCCCGCATCGGAGCAGTTCGCTCGGGCGCGGTTGTCGACGCAGGGGTTCTCCGGCGTGTCGGCGGCCGAGGGCCCGCGGTCAGCAGGGGCGCCGCACGAGTGGGACGCACCGGGGGCTTCCCGGAACAAGCAGGTGCATGCGGGACGGTGCGGCACGGCCCACGGCTGCGCGGGCCCGTTCTCCCCGGCGGCGGTCGGGGGGCACGCGGATCCGCGGAGACCCTCCGCGACGGCTCGCCCCGTCCGGGCCGTCACCTTGGATACACCGTCGCCGTTCACCCATATCGGCCGGTCGGGAGCGGATTGCGCGCCGTGCGCCGAGGCCTGCGCACAACGGCGGGAACACGTCGCCCGCAGGACCCTTTCCGGCCGCCGTACTCCTGCCCGGTTGGGGGCGGTTCGGTGTGTTCACACCCCCCGCCGGACGCACTCAAGTGACCGGTGTGACGCGGGCGTCGCACGGTACATCCGTTAGTCCAGACCGACTTGACGGAGCCTCGGCGGAAGCACGGCGTCTTCTTGGTCGGTGCGCCGCCACTACGTACGAGTAGTTGACCGAACACGCGGATTGGGCCGGGCGAGAGTGGGAAGGGCTCCCCGCGTACCTGCACGGCACACCTCGCCCACCCCTCTCCCGCCACCCGAGTGAACGCGGACAGGAGCGGCCATGCCCGCAGCCCAGCCGTCCTCCGAGCGGCTAGAAACAGAGCGAACAGAGCGTGCACTGCCCGCCGGCCCTCCGGTCGGCCCGTTGTCACCGAGCCCTGCGAACTGCCTCCAGGTGATCCCATCATGATCGGTCGTATTCCCGTGCTGGACGTCCTCCCCGCCACCGACTGCGGGGCCAGACCCGCCAAGGCGGTGGTGGACGAGGTCTTCGAGGTGTCCGCCACCGTGTTCCGCGAGGGCCACGACGCGGTCGCCGCGCATGTCCTCCTCCGCGACCCGAAGGGCCGGGTGCGGCCCGCCGTGCCGATGCGCGAACTCGCGCCCGGGACCGACCGGTGGGGTGCCCGGGTGGCCGCCGACACCGAGGGCAGGTGGACGTACACCGTGGAGGCGTGGAGCGACCCGCTGGCCACCTGGCGGGCCCGCGCGGCGGTGAAGATCCCCGCCGGGATCGACCCGGGGCTCACCCTGCTGGAGGGCGCCGAGCTCTACGAACGGGCCGCCGCGAAGATCCTCAAGCGGGACGGCCGCGAGGACGTGCTGGCCGCCGCCGCCGCGATGCGCGACGAGGACCGCCCCGTCGCCGAGCGGTACGCCGCCTCCCGCGAACCCCGGGCGCAGGCCGCGCTGGCCCGGCGCCCGTACCGGGAGCTGGTGACCGCCGTGAAGGCCCAGCCGCTGCTGGTGGAGCGCAAGAGGGCCCTGTTCGGCTCCTGGTACGAGATGTTCCCGCGGTCCGAGGGGGCAGTGGTCGAGCCGGGTGCGAAGCCGGTGAGCGGCACGTTCCGGACCGCCGCCGAACGGCTGCCCGCCATCGCCGCGATGGGCTTCGACGTCGTCTACCTGCCGCCGATCCACCCCATCGGGACCACCTTCCGCAAGGGCCCCAACAACACGCTGTCCGCGCAGAGTTGGGACCCCGGCGTGCCGTGGGCCATCGGCTCCCCGGAGGGCGGCCACGACGCCGTCCACCCGGACCTGGGGACGCTGGAGGACTTCGACGCGTTCGTCGCGCGCGCCCGCGGGCTGGACCTGGAGATCGCGCTGGACTTCGCCCTCCAGTGCTCCCCCGACCACCCCTGGGTGGAGAAGCACCCGGAGTGGTTCAGCCACCGCCCCGACGGGACGATCGCGTACGCCGAGAACCCGCCGAAGAAGTACCAGGACATCTTCCCGATCCACTTCGACGCCGACATGGCCGGCATCGTCGAGGAGACGGTCCGGGTCCTGCGCCACTGGATGGACCACGGCGTCCGGATCTTCCGGGTGGACAACCCGCACACCAAGCCGGTCGTGTTCTGGCAGAAGGTGATCGCGGACATCAACAAGACCGATCCCGATGTGATCTTCCTGGCGGAGGCCTTCACCCGCCCCGCCATGATGCGCACCCTCGCCGCCGTCGGCTTCCAGCAGTCGTACACGTACTTCACCTGGCGCAACACCAAGGCGGAGCTCACCGAGTACCTCACCGAGCTGTCCGGCACCCGGTCCGCCTCCGTCATGCGGCCGAACTTCTTCGTGAACACCCCGGACATCCTCCACGCCTACCTGCAGGAAGGCGGCCGTCCCGCCTTCGAGGTGCGGGCCGTGCTCGCCGCCACCCTCTCCCCCACCTGGGGCGTCTACGCCGGGTACGAGCTGTGCGAGAACACCCCGGTCCGCAAGGGCAGCGAGGAGTACCTGAACTCGGAGAAGTACGAGCTGCGCCCGCGCGACTGGGCCGCCGCCGAGCGCGAGGGCCGCTCCATCGCCCCGCTGATCACCACGCTCAACCGGCTGCGCCGCCGCAACCCCGCGCTGCAGCAGTTGCGCGACATCCATTTCCACGCGACCGACAACGACCAGGTGATCGCCTATTCGAAGCATGCGGGCACCAATTCCGTACTGGTGGTCGTCAACCTCGATCCGCACCACACCCAGGAGGCGACGGTCTCGTTGGACATGCCGGTACTCGGCCTCGACTGGCACGGGTCCCTCGCGGTGCGCGACGAGCTCACCGGCGAGACCTATCACTGGGGCAGGGCGAACTACGTGCGCCTAGAGCCGGGTCGCACGCCCGCGCACGTTCTCACCGCTCTGCGACCGTCCCCGCCCACCGGAGGGTCACCCACCACATGATGATCAACGATCCCGTCCCCGACACCTTCGAGGACACCCCCGCCCAGGACCGCGACCCCGACTGGTTCAAGCGGGCGGTCTTCTACGAGGTCCTCGTCCGCTCCTTCCACGACAGCAACGGCGACGGAGTGGGTGACCTGAAGGGGCTCACCTCCAAGCTGGACTACCTCCAGTGGCTCGGTGTCGACTGCCTGTGGCTGCCGCCCTTCTTCGCCTCGCCGCTGCGCGACGGCGGCTACGACGTGTCCGACTACACCTCCGTCCTGCCCGAGTTCGGCGACCTCGCCGACTTCGTGGAGTTCGTGGACAACGCGCACCAGCGCGGCATGCGGGTGATCATCGACTTCGTCATGAACCACACCAGCGACCAGCACGAGTGGTTCCAGCAGTCCCGCAAGGACCCGGAGGGACCGTACGGCGACTACTACATGTGGGCCGACAACGACAAGCAGTACCAGGACGCCCGCATCATCTTCGTCGACACCGAGACCTCGAACTGGACGTACGACCCCGTCCGCAAGCAGTACTACTGGCACCGCTTCTTCTCGCACCAGCCGGACCTCAACTACGAGAACCCGGCCGTGCAGGAGGAGATCATGTCGGCGCTGCGGTTCTGGCTGGACCTCGGCATCGACGGCTTCCGCCTCGACGCCGTGCCGTACCTGTTCGCCGAGGACGGCACCAACTGCGAGAACCTCCCGGCCACCCACCGGTTCCTGAAGCGGGTCCGGGCGGAGATCGACGCGCACTACCCGGACCGGGTGCTGCTCGCCGAGGCCAACCAGTGGCCGGAGGACGTCGTCGACTACTTCGGGGACTACGCGACCGGCGGGGACGAATGCCACATGGCGTTCCATTTTCCCGTCATGCCGCGCATCTTCATGGCGGTGCGAAGAGAATCCCGCTACCCGGTCTCCGAGATCCTCGCCAAGACCCCGGGGATCCCGGAGCGCTGCCAGTGGGGCATCTTCCTGCGCAACCACGACGAGCTCACCCTCGAAATGGTCACGGACGAAGAGCGCGACTACATGTACGCCGAGTACGCCAAGGACCCGCGCATGCGGGCCAACATCGGCATCCGGCGCCGGCTCGCCCCGCTCCTCGACAACGACCGCAACCAGATGGAGCTGTTCACCGCACTGCTGCTGTCCCTGCCCGGCTCCCCCGTCCTCTACTACGGTGACGAGATCGGGATGGGCGACAACATCTGGCTGGGCGACCGCGACGGCGTGCGCACGCCCATGCAGTGGACCCCGGACCGCAACGCCGGCTTCTCGTCCTGCGATCCGGGCCGGCTGAACCTGCCGGTGATCATGGACCCGGTCTACGGGTACCGGGTGACCAACGTCGAAGCCGCGATGTCCTCGCCCTCGTCGCTGCTGTACTGGACCCGCCGGCTCATCGAGGTGCGCAAGGCGAACCCGGCCTTCGGCCTCGGCTCGTACACCGAACTGCCGTCGACCAACCCGGCGGTGCTCGCCTTCCTCCGCGAGTACGGCGACGACCTGGTGCTGTGCGTGCACAACTTCTCGCGCTTCGCCCAGCCCACCGAGCTCGACCTGAAGTCGTTCAACGGTCGCGTGCCGGTGGAACTCACCGGCGACGTGCGCTTCCCGCCGATCGGCGAGTGGCCGTACCTGCTCACCCTCGCCGGGCACGGCTTCTACTGGTTCCGCCTGCGGCGCGAGTAGGGCCTTCCCCGCACGTCCGGCCGGCCCGGCCTCCCCGCACCCCGGGGAGGCCGCCGACGGAGCACCACGGGGCGGCACCGCACGGGTCCGCTGCCCGCCCCCGCACACACCACCGCACCACCGCACCACCGCACCACCCTGACCCGACTCCACCCACCACCGGACAGCAACCCTCGCCATCCGGGAACTCTGCGCGTTTCTGTGACGGCCCGGGGAAAGGACGACGCCATGTCGGAGGCTGCATCCGCCCGGAGCCGCCAGAGCAGTCCGGCCGCCGTCCCGCTCGGGCCGCTGGAGCCGATGCTGCGCTCGTGGCTGCCGCGGCAGCGCTGGTTCGCCGGCAAGGGGCGCGCGATCACCCGGCTCCGCCTGGTCAGCGCCGTCGAGCTGCTGCCGGCCGGGGTCAGCCCCGGCCTGCTGCACCTGCTCGCCGGAGTGGACTGCGCCGACGGGGCCGCGGACTGCTACCAGCTGCTGCTCGGGGTCCGCCCCGCGCCGCTGCCGCCCGCGCTCGCGCCCGCCCTCATCGGACACGCCGACCAGGGCCCGTACGCCGGCCACGCCGTGTACGAGGGCCTGGGCGACCCGCGGCTCGCCACGCTGCTGCTGGAGCGGCTGCGCACCCCGGGGAGCCACGGCCCGCTCCGCTTCGACCGGGACCCGGAGGCGCTCATCCCCGCCGAGGCCCCGCCCCGGCCGCTGTCCGGCGAGCAGACCAACTCCTCGCTGATCTACGGGGATTCGCACATCCTGAAGGTGTTCCGCCGGGTCGGCCCCGGCGTCAACCCGGATCTGGAACTGCCCAGAGCCCTGGCCGCGGCAGGCTGCACCCGCGTCCCGGCCCCCGTCGCCTGGTACGAGGCCGACCTCCCCGGGGGGCCTCGCGACGGCCGGGGGGACCCCGAGCCGCTGACGCTGGGCGTGCTCCAGCCGTACCTGCGCGGATCCGACGACGGCTGGCAGCTGGCACTGCGCCGGCTCGGCGCGGGAGCCGACTTCACCGCCGAGGCGCACGCCCTGGGCCGGGCCACCGCCGAGGTGCACAGCGCCCTCGCCGCCGCCCTGCCGACCCTGGCCCTCGGCCCGGGGCAGACGGCGCGGCTCGCCGCCGGGATGACGGCCCGGCTGGCGGCTGCGGCCCGCGAGGTGCCGACGCTGCGGCCCTACGAGGCCGGGCTGCGCGGGGCGTTCGACGCCCTGGCCGCCTCCTCGCGCGGCAGCGGGGTGCCCGCCCAGCGGATCCACGGCGACCTCCACCTGGGGCAGACCCTGCGCACCGCCGACGGCAGCTGGGCGCTGATCGACTTCGAGGGCGAGCCGGCCCGGCCGCTGGCCGACCGCCGCCGCCCCGAACCCGCCGTGCGCGACATCGCCGGGATACTGCGCTCGTTCGACTACGCCGCCCGCTCGCACCGCCCGTTCGCCCCCGCCTGGGCCGACGCCTGCCGAGCCGCCTTCTGCGAGGGCTACGCCCGCACCACCGGCCGCGACCCGCGCGAGGACCCCGTCCTGCTGCGCGCCTACGAGACCGACAAGGCGGTGTACGAGGCCCGATACGAGTCCCGGCACCGCCCCGACTGGCTGCACGTCCCCATGGCCGCCATCCGCCGCCTGGCCGAACGGGAGCGCCCGGCCCGCCGCATGCCACCACCCCCGC
>NZ_JACBGN010000364.1 GCF_013401435.1 Streptomyces sp. BR123 | reverse complement strand
CCCGGGCCCCGGGCACCCCGGCCGTCCCCGCCGCGCGTGATCGGCTTCCCGGCCGAGGTGCGATGCACCCGGCGGGAGCTGCGCGCATCATGGAGGGGGAGGAAAGGCTCCGTTCGCTCGGCGAAGGAGGGCGCGGATGAGTTCCCAGCGGTATGAGCTGGTGTTTTCCGAGGGCCCGGGCACGGGCGAGGACACCGTCGTGGTGGCCCCCACCGGCCTGGCGGGACCGGGCGGGCACCCGGTCTACGAGGACGCGACCGGCATCGTACGGGCCGAGATCAGCGACCGGGGCGAGGTACGCGTCCTGGCCACGGGCGGCGGCCAGAACGCGGTCCGCGTGGTCCGGGTCCGGCCACTGCCCTGAGCTCCCGGGCGCCGGGATTCGGCCAAACTTCCTTTCCCGTCGGGCACTTGAAGACCGCCCGCGCCGGGTACGCTCTGCCCCGTGGGACGGTCGGGGGGACACGGGCGCGGACGCGGGCATCTGCACGGACACCGAGGGCCGCTGCGGGTCTGCTGCCGCCTGGTTGCGGGCCTGCTCGTCCTCGCCGGCTGCACCTCGGGCGGTACGCCGGGCGGCGGCCCGGACGGCTCCGCCCGTCCGTCCGCACCCTCCCCGTCGGCCGCCGCGGGCGCAGGCACCACCGGCGCGGGCAGCCCGGCCCCGCTCGTCCCCGAGCTGGACGGGCAGCGGCAGCCCCGGAACCGGGCCGAGGCACGGGCCCTCTTGGACCGCATCGCCATCGACCAGGACGTCTTCGGGCCGGACGTGCAGCGCAGCACCCCCTTCGAAAGCGATCCCGGCAGCTGGCCGGTCCTCGGCCGGGACTGCGTGTGGCGGACCGAGGGCCTGCCGCCCGACGTCCTCGCCACCAGCACGCGCCGGTTCCACATCCCGGCCGCCGACGGCCGGGGCCGGGTCAGGATCCACGCCACGGTGACCGTCCACCGCACCCGCGAGGAGTCCGGCTGGGAGACCGCCCGCGCCATGGAGGAGGTCCTGCGCTGCCCGAACCAGGTGGTGCGCGCCGGCGAGGAGCTGAAGGGCCTGTGGGGCGCCTCCCTCTACCAGGGCGAACAGCTGAACGGCTGGTCCGAGGACGCCTTCAGCGAGTCCGGCGAGTGGGTCGGCGAGGGCAGCGGCGGCCCCCGGCCGTACCGCTGGTCACAGGGACAGTTCGGGCCCGTCACGGTGGCCGTCGCCGGCAAGGGCGCCGCCGGGTTCACCGAGGAGGCCCTCGTCGCGCTCGTCGTGCAGGGCACCGGCCGGATGATGTACCGGGCCGGGCAGGCCCTCGGAAAGGTGCCCCGATGATCGAGCGGCTTCACTCCTCGGACCCGTCGCGGATCGCCGGCCACCGCCTCCTGGGGCGGCTCGGCTCGGGGGGCATGGGCGTCGTCTACCTCGGCCGCACCGCCGACGGGGCGCTCGCCGCGGTCAAGGTGATCCGCGCGGAGTACGCCGACGAGGCGGACTTCCGGGCCCGGTTCCGCCGCGAGGCCGCCATCGCCGCCCGCGTGGACAGTCCCTGGGCGGTGCGCGTCACCGGCGCCGACCCGAACGCGGCCGAGCCGTGGCTGGCCACTTCCTTCGTGCCCGGGCCCTCGCTCGCGGAGGCCGTCACCGCCCACGGGCCGCTGCCGCTGCGCGCCGTACGGATCCTCGGCAAGGCCCTGGCCCGGGCGCTCGACGTGATGCACGGGCAGGGCCTGGTGCACCGGGACGTCAAGCCCGCGAACGTGCTGCTCGGCACGGACGGGCCCCGGCTCATCGATTTCGGCATCGCGCGCGGCGCCGAGCACACCGTGCTGACCTCGACCGGCGTGGTCCTCGGCACCCCCGGCTTCCTCTCCCCCGAGCAGGTCGGCGGCCGCGCCGCGGAGCCGGCGTGCGACGTGTTCTCCCTCGGCTGCCTGCTGGCGTACGCGGCCACGGGACGACTGCCGTTCGGGACGGGCACCGCGGACGCGGTGCTGTACCGCACCGTGCACGACGAGCCGGAGTTCGGACCGGAGGTCCTCGCCGACCCGGAGCTCACCGCGCTGCTGCGCACCGCCCTCGCCAAACATCCCGACATCCGCCCCACCGCCAGGGAGCTGGACGAGGCGCTGACCGAGGACGATCCGGGCGCGGGCACCGGCTGGCTGCCGGACCCGGTCGTCGCCGCGATCGCCGAGCGGGCCGCCGGGCTGCTCGCCCTGCCCGGGATCGAGGAGACCGTCGCCGACCCGGCCGCCGAGCCCACGGTCGGTGCCGGGAGCGGTCCCGGGGGCCGTGCGGTGTCGCGGCGGCGGCTGCTCCGTCTCGCCACCGCCGGGGCGGTGGTCGCGGCGGGTGGCGGTGTGGCGGCCGTCCTCGTGTCCCGCCGGGGCGGCGGTGCTCCGGCGGAACCGGCCGGGCGCACGTGGACGGTCGGGGTGCACGCGGAC
Source organism: Streptomyces sp. BR123 (assembly GCF_013401435.1). Classification (GTDB taxonomy): domain Bacteria; phylum Actinomycetota; class Actinomycetes; order Streptomycetales; family Streptomycetaceae; genus Streptomyces. Next base: position 4,112 of record NZ_JACBGN010000364.1, on the reverse strand, counting down.
CTTTCGGGCCCGCAGCAGTCCATGGGCAAGGCCCAGCTGCGGGGCGTGGAGTCGGCCGTCTCCGCGTTCAACTCCCGTTCCGACAAGCCGTTCACGGCCTCCGTCCGGCCTGTCGACGATGCGGGGGATCCCGGCCGCTCCGCCCGCGCCGCCGCCGAACTCGTCGGCGACCCCGATGTCCTCGCCGTGGTCGGCCCCACCGGCAACGCCTCCGTGATGCCCTGCCTGGAGGTGTACGGGGAGGCGGCGCTCCCGCTGCTGACCGTGTCCGCGCTGGGGAGCACCTTCGGCGTCGCCGACCGGCGCAGCTTCTTCCAGACCTGCTCCCTCTCCTTCGGCCAGGGGCACGCCGCCGCCCTGCAACTGGTGCAGGCCCAGGGCGCGCGGCGGTTGGGGCTGCTGTGCGACCGCGCGGGTGACGCGGAGGGCTGGCAGGCCGTACTCCAGGTGAGCCGGACCCTCGGCGCCGAATTCCCGCAGGCGGTGCCGTACGCACGCGTCCTGCCCCGGGAGTCCGGCAGCGAGCTGCCGGCGGTGCTGGCCGACCTGCTCGCGCAGGGAGTCGACGGGATCTTCTGCACCGGCACCCCGGCCCGTACCGCGCAGGCCGCACGGTGGCTGGACACCGCCGGGTTCAAGGGGCCGAGGGTCGCCGACTACACGGTCGTGGACGAGGAGTTCCTGACCGCGGCCGGACCCGCCGCCGAAGGCTGGCAGGTCCTCGCCCCGTACACCGGGCCGGACTCGCCGGCGGTCCTGGAGCACCTCGTGCGCGAGCGGCGGGACGGGCCCGCGATCGCACCCTGGGCGGCCGAGGCGTACGACACGGCGGGGCTGGTCCTGGACCGGCTGGTGACGGCCGTTCAGACGGGCGGCGGGCGGCCCACCCGCGCCGAACTGCTCACCGCGCTCGGCCGGGGCACCTACCGCGGCGTGGTCAAGGAGTACGCCTTCGACGACCGCCGGCAGGTGAAGGGCAACCCCTACTTCCTCCACCGCATCGACCGGGGCCGGCTGCACTGCCTCGGCGCCGTCCCGCAGCCCTCCGCCGGGTAGCGGCCGGTGCGCCCCCTCACCCCCGCCGATCCGGCCGCGGTCGGCGGGCACCGGCTGCTGGGACGGCTCGGCTCGGGAGGCATGGGAACCGTGTACCTGGGCCGGTCCCCGGCGGGCGCACTGCTGGCCGTGAAGGTGATCCGCGCCGACCACGCCGCGGACCCGGCCTTCCGCGCCCGGTTCCGCCGTGAGGCGGAGGCTGCGGCGCGGCTGTCCGGGCGGTGGGTGGTGCCGGTGGTGGCCGCCGACCCGGAGGCGCGCGCGCCGTGGCTCGCCACCCCGTTCGTGCCCGGCCCGTCACTGTCGGAGGCGGTCGCCGGGTACGGGCCGCTGCCCGCCGGCAGCGTGCGGACGCTGGGGGTGCGGCTGGCGGAGGCCCTGGAGCAGGTGCACGCTGCGGGGCTGGTCCACCGCGACGTCAAACCGGGGAACATCCTCCTCGCCCCCGACGGGCCTCGGCTGATCGACTTCGGGATCGCGCGGGCCGTCGGGGCCACCACCCTGACGGCTGCCGGGTCCGTCGTCGGCACCCCCGGCTACCTTCCCCCGGAGCAGGCCGGCCGGGACGCGGCGGGGCCGGGTCCGGCCGGTGACGTGTTCTCCCTCGGCTGCGTCCTCGTGTACGCGGCGACCGGACGCGGTCCGTTCGGCGGCGGTCACCCGGCCGCGGTGGTCTTCCGTACGGTGCACGACCCGCCCGACCTGGCCGGGGTGCCGGCGGAGCTGCTGGAGCCGCTCTCCGCCTGCCTGGCCAAGGACCCGGCGGGGCGGCCTTCCCCGGCGGAGCTGCGGATGCTGCTCGGCGGCGGCCCGGGCGCGGGGGCGGACTGGCTGCCCGCGCCGCTGCCGCGGCTCATCGCCGAGCGCTCCACGAGGGCCCTGGCCCTGCCCGTTCCGGAGCCCACCCGGGTCGACGGCCCGGGAGCGGTCGGCGCGGCGGGAGGAGCGGACGGCGGTACCGGGCCGGCCCGCGGGTTCCTCACCCGCCGGCGGCTGCTGGCCGCCGGCGGAGCCCTCGTCGCGGCCGGCTCGCCGCTCGCCTGGCTGGCGTCCCGCGGCACGGGCCGGCGCGGCACTCCGTCCGCGGCCCCGTCCGGCGGCCTGCGCGTCTTCGCCGTCGGCCTGCAGGCCGACCTGACCGGGCCCGGCAAGGCGGTGGGGCAGGCGTACGAGCGGGGGGTCCGGCTGGCGGTGGAGGCGCACAACGCGCGCGACGGCATCCCGTTCCGGCTGGCCGTGCGGACCGCCGACGACGGCGGTGACCCCGCCCGGGCGGCACAGGCCGCCGGGCAGCTGATCGCCGACGCCTCCGTGGTCGCGCTGATCGGCCCCGGCGCGCAGGCGGCGGTGCCCCCGGTGGCCGGCGCCTGTCTCGCCGCGGACCTCGCCCTGCTGCTGGTGTCGCTCCACAGCGGCCAGGCCGGCCCGGACCCGTGGCGGACGCTCTGCGACACGCGGGCCGACGCCGAGGGCATCGGCCTGCCGGTGCTGGACTACCTGACCCGGGTCCGGCCGGTCACCCGCACCGGTGTGGTCGAGGACGGCGCGGCCGGCAGCGGGAGCGGCAGCGGGGGGTGGCAGCTGACCCGGGTGCTGCGGCAGACCCCGCCCTCGCAGGGCTCGACCGCCGTCCACCGGATCCCGCAGGGGGGCTCCGACTTCGCCGCGGCGGTGAGCTCCCTGGTCGAGGCCGACGCCCGGGCCGCCGTGTTCGCGGGCTCCTCACCGGAGCGCGCGGGGCGGTTCGCCCGGGCGCTGGCCGACGCCGGTTTCCCGGGGCCGCGGCTGGCCACCGGGGAGGTGATGGAGCCGGCGTTCCTGGAGGCGGCCGGCCCTGCCGCGGAGGGCTGGCTGTTCAGCACCTACTTCTCCGGCCCGGCGGAGGCGCCCGCCGCGACCGGGTTCGTCTCCGCGCACCGGGCCGCGTACGGGGGTCCGCCGGCGAGGTGGGCCGCCGAGGCGTACGACGCGGTGGGGCTGGTGGCCGCAGCGCTGGCGGCTCTGGAGGGCGAGGGGCGGGACCGGGCGGGGCTGTCCCGCCGGATCTTCCGCACCGCGTACCGGGGGCTGGCCAAGCCCCTGGCCTTCGACGCGACCACGCACCGGCTGTCCGGGCTGCGCACCGCGCATCTCCACCAGGTCCGGTCGGGTGCCTTCCGGTACCTCGGGGTGTACCAGGACGTGACCGCGGCTCCGTGAGAGGCCGCGGCCCGGCCCGCGGCACGCCTGCGGACTGCCGGATGCTGCTCCGTACGAGTTCACTTGCCTGCTCGTTCGGCCGTACGCCCCGAGTGCATGATCATCATTTCGGCCCGCACCCGATTTCATGCTGCCATCCGGTCATGGGCGATCTGGGAGGGCCGCGTCCCGATGTCATCGACGCACCGCGCACCGCACGCACCACAGGCAACACGTAAAGCACATCCACTGGACCCGCAACAGGCGCGGTGGGGGCGACACCTCTGGAGGAACGCGTCGTGGAGCGCGGTGGCCGCGGTGACCGGCGGTGCCGTCCTCGTCGCCATGGTGCCCGGCAGCGTGCCCCGGGCGGACGGCAAGGGGCAGGGCTTCGGCAGCGCGGACGCCTCGGTGACGCTGCTGGTCGGGCGGGCCCTGCAGGAGGGCGGCCGGGCCGCGCGATGCGGCGCGGCGGTGCCGGGCGACGGGCCGTGCACGGGCTGGCGGGAGGAACGGGTCCGGGCCACCGCCCACGGTGCCGGGGCGGTGCTCCGGGACACCTCCGGGCACGACGGCACAGGCGGGGCGCGGACGGTCGCCCTGCCGACGGACGCGCACGGCCCGCTGCAGATCGGGCTGGCCGGCGCGGGCCGGCTGATCGACGTCACCGTCCAGGACGGGCACGGGCGCCACGTGGGCGGCGCCCTCGACCCGGGGGGCCGTCGGTGGGCCAACACCGAGTCCCTGCGGGCGGGCGAGCGGTACACGGTCCACGTGGGCGCCCAGGACGCGGCGGGGACGCCGGTCGGGGTCACCATGGCGTTCGGGACCGCGCCGCCCGCGGCCGGGGAGCAGATCACGGCGGAGCTGGGGCCGGG
>NZ_JACBGN010000363.1 GCF_013401435.1 Streptomyces sp. BR123 | reverse complement strand
CAGCTCCTGCCGCGTCCAGCCCGCGGTCCCCGGGATGCGGCCCGCCCCCGCGCCCAGCACGCTGGACGGGTGAGCAGCAAGGCACTGGTGATCGCGGCCGTCGACGGATCCGACCACAGCCTGCGGGCCCTGGAATGGGCCCGGCAGGCCGCCCTCCGGCACGCGACCGGCCTCCTCGTCGCCCACGTGCTGCCCGACGCCTCCCAGCTGTACACCGCCCGCCGCCAGGCCCTCTCCGACCCGGCGGCCCCCGAGACGTACGCCGATCCGGTGGCCGAGCGGATCCGGCACTTGCTCGCCGAGGCCCCCGAACTCCCCCGCGAAGTCCACTACGAGGCCCTCACCGGCTCCGTCCCGGAAGCGCTGCGGGTGATCGGCTCAGAGGCCCGGATGCTGGTCATGGGGTCCCGCGGGCGCGGCGGCTTCAAGGCACTGCTCCTCGGCTCGAACAGCCACGCCGTGGCCGCGACCGCACGCTGCCCGGTGGTGGTCGTCCCCCACGTGGAGCGCAACGCGGAGGCTGCCGGTCCGGACCCCTCCGCCGACCGGGTGGTGCTCGGCCTGCACACCGCCGAGACCCCGGACGACGTCCTGGACTTCGCCTTCACGGAGGCCGCCGCACGGGGGACCACCGTCCAGGTGGTCTCGGCGTACGCCATCCCGCCGACGCCCCTCGTGATGGTCGACACGCCCTTCGCCGTCCTCACCCCGGAGGGGCTCGCCGACGGCGCGGACGCCGTCCCCGCAGAACGGGAGATGCTGCGCGCCCAGACGGAGCGGCTGGCGCCGTTCCGGGAGCGCCGACCCGGCGTGCCCGTCGTCCAGGCCGCCGTGCCCGGAGACGCGGCGGGCCGCCTCGTCGAGGCCTCGCGCGCCGCGGCCCTCGTCGTGGTGGGCCGACACCACCCGCGCCGCACCGTCCGGAACGTGGCGATCGGCTCGGTGGCGCACGCCGTCCTGCACCACGCGCACGGTCCGGTGGCCGTCGTCCCCACCCTCTCGGACGACTCCTGACCTGCACAGGGGTGGCATCAATCGGCCCGACCGGGGGAAGGTGGGAGGCGGGGGGTCTGCTTCGCGCCGGCGGAGGAGGACAACCGGACCAGCCAGGGTGAGTGGTGGCCGATGCCCGACACGCAGCCGAGACGAGACGACCGCGGCGGCGAGGACGGCGCGCCGGAGACTGCGGCACAGCGCAGAGCACGGCGCGCGCAGTTCCTGCGCGACCTGATGGAAGCGCGCGCCCTGCGCGACCGCGTCCAGCCGCGCCGGGCCCGCGCTGCCCGCATGCGCCAGCAGATGCGCATGCGCACGTTCCGCTGGTGACGGACGCCGCCCCGTGCACCGCATCACTGCGGTGCGGCGCGCGGCAGCCACGCGCACGGGCGACCGCCGGTCGGCGGTACGCCCCACACCCCGGGGAGCGGGGCGTACGCGCCGTATGCCCGCGGGCCACGGGCGGCCCGCGGGCCGCCCGGTACGCGCCACCGCACACGGCGCGGCACGACGCAAGCGCGGAAGACCTCTCGCAAAGCCGCTGTTTCTGCCACGATGCCGATTGGGCGGGGCACGAAACGGCGAGCAGGACAGCCGTTCCAACCCTTCCCACCTCCGGCCGGGGGGACCTCCAACCGGCACGCCTATGACCAGTGGGAGAGTCACGGTGTACTTCGCCGCACTGCTCGCGCGCACCGAAGACGGGTGGGAAGCGAGCGACATGGAACTCGACGACGTCGAGTCCCTCAGTGATCTGATCGATCTCGCCCGTGCCGCCGCTGTCGACGACGACACGGTGGTCGCCCTCATCGAGCAGGAGGACGCCTGGTTCGGCGTCGTCCGCGTGGACGGCGAGGAGGACCCGCGGTACTTCGTTTCGAACGCCGCCCTGGCCTCCCGCAGCTCCTACGGCTCGATGCTGACCGACGAGCTGCTGGGCAGCGACGAGGAGGACGACGAACTCGACGAACTGGACCTGGACGGCACCGAGGACGGCGAGGAGGACGGCATCACCGCGTTCGCCGACGCGGACGACGACGCCGAGGAGGCCGGAGCGGGCGCGGAACCCGTGCCGGCCGGCCCGCTCGGCGATCCCCGGCTGCTGGACGACCTCGGGGTGAGCCACAGGGAACTGATGGCCCTCGACGGGGACGCCCTCTCGGAGATCGCCGACTCGCTCGGCGCGACCGAGGTGCTGGAGGCAGTCCGCTAGTGATCACCGAGCAGCACCCCACGCACGGCCCCGATCCCGTACGGGACCCGTGGCGGGACTCCATGCGCCTGGCGCTCCAGGAGGCCGCACGGGCGGTGCCGGCCGGCGACGTGCCGGTCGGCGCCGTCGTGCTGGGCCCGGACGGGGAGCTCCTCGCCGCCGGGCACAACGAGCGCGAGGCCGCCGGCGACCCGACGGCGCACGCCGAGGTACTGGCGCTGCGCCGCGCCGCCGCCCGGCTCGGGGAATGGCGGCTCCCGGGGTGCACCCTCGTGGTGACCCTGGAGCCGTGCGTCATGTGCGCCGGGGCGCTCGTCCAGGCGCGGGTGGCCCGGGTCGTCTACGGGGCGGGGGACGAGAAGGCGGGCGCCGCGGGGTCGCTGTGGGACCTCGTACGGGACCGCAGGCTCAACCACCGCCCGGAGGTCATCCGCGGGGTGCTCGCCGAGGAGTGCGCGCAGCAGCTGACGGACTTCTTCCGGGAGCTGTGAGAACCCGCGGGGCAGGGCCCGCGCGAGCGGCTCGGCCGGGCCGCGGGGGATACCGATTTCGGAACTGGGGCGTCCTTGGGCTAGGATCTCTCTCGGTAGCGTGTCCGAGTGGCCGAAGGAGCTCGCCTCGAAAGCGAGTATGGGGCAACCCATCGGGGGTTCAAATCCCTCCGCTACCGCTCCGATCGAAAGCCTCGTCCCGCAAGGGCCGGGGCTTTCGGCGGTTTCCGGGCCGCTCGGCGGCTTCCGGGCCGGAACCGGGGCGGTCGCCGGCCGGCCGTCACACGGTCGACGCATCCGCGCGTACTCCGGCCGGTGGGCGTTCTCCGCCGACGTCCTGACCGGCGAACCCGCAGCCGACCGGTGGGCTCGCACCCCGCCCCGGCGGGTGTCCGCGCGCGTACTCCGACCGGTGAGCGGACCGCGGGCCCGCGTGACCGGCCGCCCGCTCGGCCGTTGTCACGGCATGACCAAGACCCAGCGCATGCTCGCCGCCATCGCCCTTGCGGGGGCCGCCGCGGGCCTCGCCGCACCAGCCGCCTCCGCCGCACCCGCGGCCCCGCTCGCCCTGCCCGACCTGCCGCAGGCGGCCCCGGGCATGCCGCAGGGGGCCGCACCCGGATCCGTGCGGGAGGTCGGCGCCAAGCTCAACGACCTGAACCAGCTCAACCAGCTGATGACGCTGCCCGACCAGCTCTCGCCGGTGATCGCACCCGTGGAGCCCGTCTTCGGCATCCTCGGCGGCATCGAGTAGCCCTTCCCGGGCCCGGGCCGCATGTGCGGCAGGCCCCGGCCGGAGCCGGGGCCTGCCGCACGCGGGACGGGGGAAGCGCTGTCAGGGGACGAGCGGCTCCCCCGGCGAGAACGGGGCCCGCTTGCCCGGGCCGCAGTCAGGGGGACGCGTGCGGCCCGGACCCCACAGTGAGGCCCTGTCCTTCACCCGCCGGCTTCCTGCCAGAACCGGTGGGCTGCCTTCCATCCTGCGGCTCCCCCGCCCGCGCGAGCCGCGGCAAAGGGCCCGGAAGGGAGGGCCATTGGTCCATAAAGTCCGAGTGAGTGCCGTCATGCGACCGGTTAGACTCACCCGACTTCGCAGGACCGGTTGGGGAGGCCGACACCGCTCATGGAGACCAAGAAGATGATCACGGGAGGGCTCGTGATGTTCGTGCTCTTCGTGATCATCACCCAGCCGGTGAAGGCGGCCGACATCGTCAAAATAGGCTTCCAGGGCATCTCCGACGCCGCTCACGGCATAGGCGCGTTCATGACCGAACTGGTGAGCTGACCCCGTACGCTGATGCGGTTTCCGGACTAACCGGCCCCCCACTCCGACGGGTGGGGGGTTTTGCGTTCACCGCCCTCGTGGCACCCACACCCAGAACGCCCCATTATGCCCAACTTGCCCTCAACACGGCGATATACGGTGCTTGCACACAGTGCACATGTCTTGTGATGCTATGACCGCTTTTGACGGATGAGTTGACTTGAAGGGGTGGCGTGACCGTGTCGGCCAGTACGGCGCCTCAGGTGCCGCCCCAGCAGGACGCCCCGGAGGAGCCGCCTGCGCCCGCGAGACCGCAGAGCCGGGGGGCGGACACCCGGGCCCTCACCCAGGTCCTCTTCGGTCAGCTGAAGGGCCTGCAGCCGGGCAGCAGCGAGCACACCCGGGTACGCGGGGCCCTCATCGAGGCCAACCTCCCGCTCGTGCGGTACGCGGCCGCTCGCTTCCGCAGCCGCAACGAACCCATGGAGGACGTGGTCCAGGTCGGCACGATCGGCCTGATCAACGCGATCGACCGGTTCGACCCGGACCGGGGCGTGCAGTTCCCCACCTTCGCCATGCCGACCGTGGTCGGCGAGATCAAACGGTACTTCCGCGACAACGTGCGCACCGTCCACGTGCCGCGCCGGCTCCACGAGCTGTGGGTCCAGGTGAACGCGGCCACCGAGGACCTCACCACCCTGCACGGGCGCACCCCGACCACGCCCGAGATCGCCGAGCGGCTGCGCATCAGCGAGGAGGAGGTGCTGTCCTGCATCGAGGCCGGGCGCAGCTACCACGCGACCTCGCTGGAGGCCGCCCAGGAGGGCGACGGTCTGCCCGGGCTGCTGGACCGGCTCGGCTACGAGGACCCCGAGCTGGCCGGGGTCGAACACCGCGACCTCGTACGCCACCTTCTCGTACAGCTGCCGGAGCGCGAACAGCGGATCCTCCTCCTGCGGTACTACAGCAATCTGACGCAGTCGCAGATCAGCGCCGAGCTCGGCGTCTCCCAGATGCACGTGTCGCGCCTGCTCGCCCGCAGCTTCGCCCGGCTCCGATCCGCAAACAGGATCGAGGCGTAACCGGATCGGGTGGAGATCTCCGGACGGTTTTCCGACAGAACCGGCTCATTCCGCTCTATCGCTGGAGTTATATGTCGACTTGGCGCTACAGCGCGTTGCCGACATGTGACATTCTGCTGGAACCGCGTTTGCCGCAGCCCCGGCTCCGGTATTCAGGTGGAGGCTGCGTTCCTCTGGCGGACGCGCCGTACGCGACCGTCCGCGACCTCAAGGGGGTGGCATGTCCGCAGACCAGGGCAGCTCCAAGGTGCTCACGCTCGTCAAGAGCGAGGCGCCGGCCGTGTCCGAGCACTCGGAAGCCATCGACACCCGCACCCTCTCCCGCTCCCTCTTCCAGCGCCTCGCCGCCCTGGACGCGGACAGCCCCGAACGGGCGTACGTACGCGACACCCTGATCGAGCTGAACCTGCCCCTGGTGCGGTATGCGGCCGCCCGCTTCCGCAGCCGCAACGAGCCGATGGAGGACATCGTCCAGGTCGGCACGATCGGCCTGATCAAGGCGATCGACCGGTTCGACTGCGACCGCGGCGTCGAGTTCCCGACCTTCGCCATGCCGACGGTCGTGGGCGAGATCAAGCGGTTCTTCCGGGACACCTCCTGGTCCGTGCGCGTCCCGCGTCGCCTCCAGGAGCTGCGCCTCGCGCTCACCAAGGCCAGCGACGAGCTCGCCCAGAAGCTCGACCGCTCGCCGACCGTGCCCGAACTCGCCGCGGTGCTCGGGGTGTCGGAGGAGGACGTCGTCGACGGGCTCGCCGTCGGCAACGCCTACACCGCCTCCTCGCTCGACTCGCCCTCGCCCGAGGACGAGGGCGGCGACGGATCCCTCGCGGACCGCCTCGGCTACGAGGACACCGCACTCGAAGGCGTCGAGTACCGCGAGTCGTTGAAGCCCCTGCTCGCCAAACTCCCCGCCCGGGAGCGGCAGATCATCATGCTGCGATTTTTCGCCAACATGACGCAGTCGCAGATCGGCGAGGAGGTCGGCATCTCGCAGATGCACGTCTCCCGCCTGCTGACCCGCACTCTCGCGCAGCTGCGCGTCGGCCTGATCGGCGACTAGACCGAACGGGCAGCGGCGCGTCGGCGCGTCGGCGCGACCGTACGTCGACGCTCCCGGACCTGTGGCGCAAGGGTTCCGATTTGATGCGACGTCAGCAACACTGCGGCGATGCGACCGGGACACCGCCGCAGGGCCGCACTGCTCGCCGCCCTGTCCTTCTGCACGGCCACCGCAGGCCTGACCGGCTGCGGTGGGACCGCACGAGACGGCCACACCGCCGCAGGGGCCGTGGCCCCGGGCCCCGAGCGGCGCCCCGGCGACAACGCGCCCCCGCAGGGAGCGGTGGAGTTCCAGCAGCTCGGCGGCCCGGACGCGGCGGGGGGATCCCCGCCCTCCGGCGGTACGCCGCCCACCACCCCGGACGTGCAGACACCGGCCGGCTCCGGCCCGGGCGGAGGCGCGCCCACGCCGGGCGGCATCCCGGCCCCCGGCCCGGGCACCCCGCCGGGCGGCCATGACCCC
>NZ_JACBGN010000362.1 GCF_013401435.1 Streptomyces sp. BR123 | reverse complement strand
GTCCCGGGGCGGCGGCGGGGGGCAGGTCCCTCATCGAGAAGTCTCCGCTCGTCGTGTCGGTCGGCGTCGGCGTGGACCCGGTCAGGTGGCCAGCCCGGCCAGGACCGAGTCGAGGAGGTCCAGGGAGGCGCGCAGGTGCGGGAGTTCGAGGGGGTCGGGGGCGGTGAGCGCGGCGAGCCGTTCCGCCGGGTCCGCGCCGAGCAGCGGCCCGGTGGACAGGCGGACCCGCAGCTCGCCCAGCTCGTCGGCGAAGCGCTGGCCGCCGGGCGTGGGGGCGCCGAGCCGGGCGCCGAGCCAGTCCTCCAGCTCCATGGCGTCGCGGACGCCGTGCCGGGCGAGCCCGGGGCGCAGCGGAGTCAGGTCGGCGTACACGTGGCGGCCGGCCTGCGGCGGCCGGGCGAGGGCTCCGGCGGCGAGCAGGTGCCGGTGGACGGCGGCGGCGACCGCCCCGTGCAGGGCGGCGGCCGCGCGGGCGCGTGCGGCGACGGCGTCGGGTTCGTGGAGGGCGTGCGCCGCGGCCGCGGCGACGGGCGCCGCGACCAGGGCTCCGGTGGCGGCGAGGACGTCGAGGGTGCGGGCCCGCAGCCAGGTGCCCTGGGGCGTGCCGGGGAAGCGGGCGACGGCGGCGGGCCAGCCGGCGGGCAGCAGGGCGCCGGACAGGTCGAGGAGGACGGCGACCCGGTCCGGCAGCATCTCGGCGGGGCTGAGGACGAGGGTGTCGTGCGGCCGGTGCACGGTGTCGCGCCAGCTCTCGTCGCTGACGACGAACAGATCGGCGGTGACGGCGGCCTCGCAGGCCTCCAGCAGCAGTTCCGGCGGCGGCACGGTCGCGGTCGGGTCGTCGGCGACGGACAGCAGCAGTACCCGCGGGTCGCCGCCCTCGGCCCGTACCCGGCGTACGGTCTCCAGCAGGGCGTACGGGTCGGGAACGCCCCCGCACTCGGCTGGGGTCGGCACGTGGTACGCCCGCCGCCCCAGCAGCCGGACCTGCGGGGTCCACCACGCCGGGCACGGCCGGGGCAGCATCACGTCGCCCCCGTACGCGCCGATCAGCGCCAGCAGCAGCGCGGGCGCTCCGGGGGCGGCGGCCACGTGCTCCGGGTCGACGGCGAGCCCGCGCCGCTCCCAGTGCCGGCAGGCGGCCTCGTGTACGGGGGCGCCGCCGCCCGGGGGCTCGGGGGCGGAGCGTTCGGCGGCCGCGGCCAGGACGGCGGTGAGCTCGGGCGGCACGGGCAGCCCGGGCGGAGGCGCGAGCGGCCCGAACCGGACCGGCCCCCTGCCCTCCGCCGTGCGCCGCATCCCCTCCACCTGGCCCTGCCTTCCCCGGCTCGTCCTGACGCGTCCGTACCGATCCGCCGACCGATCATGCCCTTTATATGATTGTCGGCCGCATTCCGCCCGTTGTGTCAGCCCTTCCGGCCGACCAGGGCCAGCAGCCTGGTCTGGGCGTCGGCGCCCGGCGGGATCTCCAGCGGCGGCGCGAACATCCCGCCGGCCGCGAGCCCGTCCGCGTACGGCATGACCTCCTTGAGGGAGAACTCGACGAGGTCGCCGGGGAGCCGGTCGTCGGCGCCGATGCCCCGCGCGAGGTCCCAGGTGTGCACGACGCAGTCCGCGGTCAGCTCCGCGCAGTACGCCGCCGCCTTCGCGGGCCCGTACGACAGCGCGACGGTGCGCTCCAGCGCTCCGGGCGCGGCGAACGCGGCGTGCGCGGCGTCGGCGGCCTGCTCCCAGGCGGCGACCGGGTCCTCGCCGAGCACGTCGCCGGCGAACCGGTCGCCGACGTCGGCGACGGTGCTGCCCTCGGTGACCAGCGGCGGGATCCACAGCTGCTCGCCGGTGACGTGGTTGACGAGGTCGCGCACGGTCCACTCCGTGCACGGGGTCGGGGCGCCCCACTGGTCGTCCGCGACGGCGCGCACGCGCTCGCCGAAGAGCCTGAGCGCGGCGGCGTGCTGTTCGAGCAGCGTCTCGGACATGGGTCTCACGGGCATGGGTCTCACCGCCTCCTGCCGTGGCGTGCTCCCCTCCAGCCACTCTCCTCGCCCCCGTCCCACCCCGCCACCCAAGGGCGGTCACGCGGCCCCGGCTTGCGGGCGGCCCGCGGCGCAGGACGCCGGAACCGTCGGCGGGGCATCCGCACACGAGGCCGCCCCAGGGGGTGAGGACATGCCTCACGAGGACCAATTCACCACTGTGGGACCTTCGTTGACCGGTGCCGGATTCCCGCGCGCCGGATTCTCGACGAAGTCGACGGACACCGAGTCCGGGGCCAACGTCGTGGGGACGAAGTGCGGGGCGTACGAGGAGAGCCTGGCACGGCCCGGGCGTCGGGGTCCTGGGCGAGAGCGGATCCGGCAGCGGTGTGTCGGGCAACAGCGACAGCGGTCCGGGGGTGTCGGGCGACGGCAACGCCGGGCCCGGCGGCCTGTTCTCCTCGGCCAGGGGGCCGCAGCTCCGGCTCGCGCCGGTCCCGCTGGGCGCCGGGCTTCCGGCAGTCGGGCGGCCGGGCGATCTGCTGGTGGTCGAGCAGCGCGGGTCGGCCGGCCTGTGGTTCTGCGTCCTGGGCGAGCAGGAGGGCCGCCCGGCGGTGTGGGGCAAGGTCCAGCCGGGCCGGGCCTCCATCCCGAACCCGGTCCTGGTGCGGGGCGCCCAGGGCCAGGACGTGAGGAACGCGCAGGGCCTTCTCCTGGCCCACGGCCACGACCCCGGGCCGGTCGACGGGGACTTCGGCCCGGTGACCCTCGCCGCCGTGAGGGCGTTCCAGCAGGCCGCGGGCCTCGTGGTCGACGGGCGGATCGGCCCGCAGACGCGGGGCGCCCTCCTGAACCACTTCTGATCCCGCCCGGCAGCCACATCAGCCCCGGCCGGGGCGGGGTGTGTCTCAACCCGGCGGGCGCATGCGGAAGTCGTACTCCGGCGGGAGGGGGCGGTCCGTGATGCGGGACCAGACCTCCGCCAGGATCTCGTCGCCCTCCCGCAGGTCGGGGAGTTCGAAGCCGTCCTCGAAGACGCGGCGGGCGGCGGCCATGTGGCCCTCCGCCGCCAGCAGCAGCGCCGCGAGCAGGCGGAAGCGGGGCTGCTCGCGCAGGGCGGGGCGCAGCCGGTCCCACACCGAGCGGGCCTCGTCCGGGCGGCCGGTCTCCAGCAGGGCGGTCATCGCCTCCCGGCCCAGCGCGGACTCGGCGGCCTCCCAGGCGGCGCCGCCACGGCTCGCCTGCGCGAGGTCGGCGAAGGCCTCCGCGTACCGCCGGGCCCCGCGCCCCGGGTCCCCGGACAGGGTGTCCGCGGCCGCCAGGCAGCGCAGCAGCGGCCAGCGCGACGCGGCCCGGAGGAGTCCGCGCTCCCAGCTGCGGACCGCCTGGGCGACGTCGCCCGCATGCCACTGGGCCACGCCCAGGTGGTATTCGGTGAGCGGGTCGGCGGGGGCCGTCTCCAGCATGTCCCGCCAGTGCGGGGCGACCAGGCTCGGCCCGGGGGGCGCCGTGGGGCCCGGGTCGGGGAGGACGCCGCTGCGCCACAGCTCCAGCCAGGACTGCTGTTCCTCCCCCATGTCGGACTCGGCGAAGGGGGTGCCGGGCAGCTTGTAGCCGCCGCACAGGACTTCCAGGGCTCCCCATCCCGAGCCGCGGGCCAGCCGCTCCCCGGGCTCGGTGTCGGCCGTGCCGCGCCAGGCCGCGTACGCCGCCTCGACCCGGTCCCGGGGCAGGGCCGCGTCCAGGGCCCGGCCCGCCTCGGCGCGGGCCGCCGCCCAGTCGGAGCCGTGCACGGCCGCCGGGTCCGCGGTCAGCGGGCCGTACGCCTCCAGCCAGCTCAGCTCGGCCCCGGCGTCCAGGCGTACGTGTTCCAGCTGGCTGCGGGCCAGCCCTGCCTGGATCTCGGCGTAGCCGCCGATGCCCGGCCCGGTCAGCCAGTCCTGCCAGCGCCGGCCGCCCGCGCCGGAGCCCCACACGAAGAGCTTCCGGCCGCGCAGTACGTCCGTGGAGGTCTGGACGAGACCGCTGCCGGCGGAGTCCAGGGCGGCGATCCAGGGGCGCGTCCCGGCCCCGCCGGCCGGGTCGGCCTCGTGGCCGATCTCGTAGAAGAAGTCCGCCGCGTACTCGCTGCGCAGCGGGTACGTGCGGTCCGCGCCCTGCCAGTCGGGGACCGGGATGCGGCGCAGGCTGCGCTCGTGGCCGGCGGGGGCACCTCCCGCGCCCTCGGGGCAGTGGGGGAGCCAGGCCTCGTCGGCGGGGGCGAGGACGCGGGTGCCGTGGTCCTCGGGAACGGCGGTGTTGGACCACCAGTAGACGGGTGCGGGCCGCTCGTGCGGGTTGCGGATGCGGACGCCCGCGTACAGGAACTCAGAGTCGTCCGGCAGCCACAGGTCGACCTGGAACGGCAGGTCGCGCAGCCGTTCCCATTCCCACAGCCGCAGCATCACCCCGCCGTCGGGCGCCGGTACGGTCGCGGCGTGCAGGGGGGCACAGGACAGGGTGGTGTGGCCGGTGGCGCCGATGTTCCATTCGATGCCGCCGGAGAACCAGGCGCCGTTCAGGGCGAAGTTCACCGGTTGGAACACCGGGTTGCGGTAGAGGAGTTCGCGGCCGGTCGGTACGTGGACGAGGGAGTGGACGCGGCCGCCGAGGCCGGGCAGGACGGTGGCCCGCAGGTGGGCGTTCTCCAGGACGAGCGCCTGGAACTCCCGTTCCTGCCGCTGCCGTCCGTAGCCGTCGAGGATCCGGACGGGCAGCAGCGAGCGCAGCGGCCCGTAGCCTGCCTGCCGGGCCGTGTCGCGGGGCAGCCCGGGGCGGGCGCGCTCGTCCAGGACGTGGGCGCCGGCGGGCGCGCCGAGCGCGGGAAGTGGGTTCTCGGGCCCCAACGGGGCGGCGGGCAGGGTCAGTACGGCACGGCGGACGGTGGTGGCCATGAGGGAAATGGAACACGCCGCGGCGGCCGGTGCACAGGGGATCCGCGGATCACCACCGGTCAGGATTACGCAAAGCCGTGGCCAGGCCGGTCACACGAAGGCACCGGCGACGGGTTCCGCGGGAATCGGCTCCGGGCACAGCGGTGCCCGCGAGGTCAACCGACGGGGCGAGTGGCAGCGCGTGAGCCCGGAGGTGCTCGTATGGCGCGTTGTAGACCGCCACGTCCGCGGGCGACTCAACGTACAGCGCGCTCGCGAGACCCTCCACGTGCACGACGTCCGAGTCCACACTCTCCGGAAGGCCGCGAGCACTGACCGGACCGGCCGTGCCGGGGATCCGGCCGGACCGGGGTCAGGTCATCTCGGCGGTGATCGCCCAGCGTTCGTGGTCGCGCCAGGCCCCGTCGATGAAGAGGAAGTCCGGCGACAGGCCCTCCAGCCGGAAGCCCCGGCCGCGGACGAGGGCGATGGAGGCGGTGTTGCCGGGCTGGATGTTGGCCTCCAGGCGGTGCAGGCCGAGGCCGGACCGCTCCGGGGCGAAGGCGTGGCCGAGGACGAGGCCGAGGGCCTCGCCGAGGAGGCCGCGCCCGGCGGCGTGCGCGAACGCGCCGTAGCCGAGGGCGCCGCACTGGAAGGCCCCGCGAACGATGTTGTTGATGTTGATGAATCCGGCGATGGCGCTGGTGGAGAGTTCGCAGACGAGGAATCCGGCGCGGCCCTCGCCCTCGGCCAGCCGGGCGGCGTACGGCTCGTACTCCTCGATGGTGGCGGGCGGGAAAAGCCAGGGGCGGTGCAGTTCCCGGCTCTCGCGCACCCGGGCGGTGAACTCGGGGCCGTCGGCGGGCCGGAAGGGGCGCAGTCCGACGCGCTCGCCCTCGGCGACGTACGTGGAAATTCGCATCGTGCCAGGCTAGGCCGTGTGTGATCATGCCGCGGTGATCACCATCCAGAATGCCGGGGAACTTCTGCACGCGGCCGCGCGCAACAACGCCGCCTGGTGCGCCGCGGTCTGCGGCGGCGGCGAGTTCACCGCGGACGCCTGGACCAGCGCGCGCCGCACCCCGCCCTACTACCCGGACGCGGTGACCCTGACCCGGGACGTCCCGGCCGCCGCCCTGGCGGCCGCGCTGGACACGGACTCCCCAGGCTGCTCGGTCAAGGATAGTTTCGCCGTGCTCGACCTGGCCCCGGCCGGCTTCGAGGTCCTGTTCGAGGCGCAGTGGATCCACCGCCCGGCGGACGCCGCCGCGCTCGGCGGGACGGCGCCGGCCTTGGCCTGGTCGCGGGTCGCGGACGCCGCGGAGCTCGGCCGGTGGGAGGCCGCCTGGGACGGGGAGCGCAGCTCGGGCCTGTTCCACCCGGGGCTGCTGACCGGGGACATCGCCTTCCTCGCGGGACGGGACGCGGACGGGCGGATCCGGGCCGGGGCCGTGGCGAACGCGGCCGCCGGCGTGGTCGGGGTGTCGAACGTGTTCGCCGCCGGCGGGGCCGGGGACGACGAGGCCTGGGCGGGCGCCCTCGCCGGGATCGCGGAGCTGTGGCCGGAGCTGCCGATCGTGGGGTACGAGAGCGGGGAGGACCTCCGGACGGCGGCCCGGCACGGCTTCACCGGGCTGGGCCCGCTCCGCGTCTGGCTGCACACGGCGCAGACGACCGCCACCTGAGGGGCCGCCCGAGCCC
>NZ_JACBGN010000361.1 GCF_013401435.1 Streptomyces sp. BR123 | reverse complement strand
CAGTTCCGCGCGATCGCGACCAGGTACGACAAGCTCGCCGACCGCTACCGCGCCGGAGTCGTGCTGGCCTCGCTGGTCCTCTGGCTCCGCGAACCAGCCAGATGATCATTTGTCAGACACTGCCTAGGACGTCATACGGGCTGGTCCGCCCGTACCGAGGCGAGGAAACCCGCCCAGGCCGGCCCGGTGAAGAGCACAGCCGGGCCGTCCGTCCTCTTGGAGTCGCGGACGGCCAGCAGGTCGCCGCCGAGAACGGCGGTCTCCACGCAGTTGTTCATTCCGGTACTGCGGCTGCTCCGCCGCCACCGGGCTCTGGTCGGAAGTCCGCCGGGGGAGAGGGGGGTTGCGGACACGGGGGTGCCTCCTTACGCGTCGTCAGCCAGGGAGCTGATGAGATCCGACGAGTCCTGGGGCGGGAGGGCGTGCGCCTGGATGGTGCGGAACGCGGCGCTGTACGCCTCGAGGTCTTCCTTCCGCTCCAGATAGAGGCTACTCGTCAAATGGTCGAGTACCACCACATCCAGATCGGCGATGTTCGGAAATGAGAAGATGACGAACGGTCCGGTCAGGCCGAGATGCCCCCCCCACGCTGAACGGCAGCACCTGCAGTCGCACTTGGGGCAGCCGTGCCACCTCCACCAGGTGCCGCAGCTGCGCCGCCATCACCCCCGGCCCCCCGATCTGCCGCCGCAGCACCGCCTCGTCCAGGACCGCGCTCAGCTCCAGCGGCGGATCGGCCCGCAGCACCGCCTGCCGGGCCAGCCGTACGTCGACCAGCGCGTCCACCTTCGGCTCCGGCAGCCCGCCCAGCGCGGCGCGGGTCACGGCCCGGGCGTACTCGGCGGTCTGCAGCAGGCCGGGCACCACGGAGAGTTCCACGGTGCGGGCCGCCCGGGCCCCCGCCTCCAGGCTGATGAAGTCCCGGTACTCCTGCGGGAGCAGGCCGCGGTAGTCGTGCCACCACTGGCGGCCGCGGCCGTTGCCGCCGGGTCCGGGGCCGGCGGCCGAGACCGACAGGGCCTCCAGCAGGGCGCGCTGCTCGGGGCTGACGACCTCTCCGTAGGCGTCGAGCAGGCGGCCGATGTCCTCCGGTTTCACGCCGCTCCGGCCGGTTTCGATGCGGCTGATTTTCGACTGGTGCCAGCCCATGATGCGCGCCGCCTCGCCACTGGTGAGTCCGGTACGGTCGCGCAGGGTGCGCAGTTCCTCGCCGAGCTTGCGCCGACGCACCGCGGGGCCATGCTGCATACCCGCCTCCTTCCACCGGCACAGCTCGCACCAGTCTGCCGTCCAAATACGCTCTTCCGTAGCAGAGTTCACCGCATTGGGCGACAGATATATGCACATCTTGGGTGAACGGCCGCTCCCACGGGACGATGGGTGGCACTCTGGCGTCCAGCAGAAACCCGGGGCGGTTCCGCTCCGGTGGGAAAGGGACCGTCGCCATGGCAGACCACCAGGAAGCATCCGTTACTCTGCGGAGCGATCCCGCCTCGGTCGCCACCGCCCGCCGGTACGTCGCGGACGTCCTCCTCGAATGGGGGCTGCCGAGCGACGCCGACACCGCCGACAGTGTCCGGCTGATCGTCTCGGAGCTGGCGACCAACGCCGTACAGCACACCTTCGGGCAGTCGCCCACCTTCACCGTCGACGTCCGGCTGGAGCGGGGCGAGTGGCTCCGGGTCGGGGTCACCGACAGCCACCCGCGCTTGCCGCGGCGGCTCCCGGCCGCCGTCCAGCAGGACAACGGCCGGGGCATGGTCATCATCCGCTGGCTCACCGCGGAGGCGGGCGGACGGCTCTCGGTCACCCCCACCGACGACGGCGGCAAGACGGTGTGGATCGGCCTGCCCTGGCCGGCCGGGGCCCCGGTCCACACCGCCGACACGTGCTGACGCCGACCGGCGCCCGCCGCCCGACCGTCGCGTCAGCCGCGCTCGGAGGCGCTCCGCTCGATGCACAGCTCGTTGCCCTCCGGGTCGGCGAGCACCACCCAGCCGGTGCCGTCCTCCCGGCGCCGGTCGTCGACGAGCCTCGCCCCGAGCCCGATCAGCCGCTCGACCTCCTCGTCGCGGGTGCCGTTCTGCGGCTCGATGTCCAAGTGGACCCGGTTCTTCACCGACTTGGCCCCGGGCACCCGGATGAACAGCAGGCCCGGCGCCCCCGGCTGCCCCGGGTCCAGCAGGATCTCGTCGTCGCCCTCGGTGTCGTCCGGGTGGATCGGGAAGCCCGTCACGGCGGACCAGAACGAGGCGGTTGCCCAAGGGTCCAGGGCGTCGAAGGTGATGTGGCGTACCGGATTGCGGGACATGCGGCTCCTCGGGGGCGGCTCCCGGCTGCCCGTATACGGAACCGGCTGAAGCCGGCGCGGAGGCCGAACCGGGTGTCTGCCCGAAACGTGGGTTAACGCGGTGGAAAAGTGCGCCGCATAGCGTGGGCGTCCGCGGCTTTCCGTCAATGATCGCCCATCCGCCGGCAAAGCGCCGGTACTCGGGACGGAAAGCCTTCCTCTGCATTGGGCAAGACCCGCTTGGTTCGGAAATGCGCAGGTCAACAAAGAGTTGACGGCCGTTAGGGTCACCTCGCCCCTCGACCGACCCCGTCCTGGAAGCTGGTGATACGCGTGCACCTCACACCGCACGAGCAGGAGAGACTGCTCATCCACGTGGCCGCGGACGTGGCCGCGCGGCGCAAGGCGCGCGGGCTCCTCCTCAACCACCCCGAGGCGGTGGCCCTGATCACCTCGCACATCCTCGAAGGGGCCAGGGACGGGCGGACCGTGGCCGAGCTCATGGCCTCCGGCCGTACCGTGCTCGGTCGCGCCGACGTGATGGAGGGGATCCCCGCGATGCTCCACGACGTCCAGGTCGAGGCGACCTTCCCGGACGGCACCAAACTCGTCACCGTCCACGACCCGATCGTCTGAAGGGCGGCAGCCGCATGATCCCCGGCGAGATCGTCCACGGGGACGGTCCGGTGCGCCTCAACGAGGGCCGACCCGTCACCCGCATGACCGTCCTCAACTCCGCCGACCGGCCCGTCCAGGTCGGCTCGCACTACCACTTCGCCGAGGCCAACCCCGGCCTCGACTTCGACCGCCCGGCCGCCCGCGGGCTCCGGCTGAACATCGCCGCCGGCACCGCCGTCCGCTTCGAGCCGGGCATCCCGGTCGAGGTGGAACTCGTACCGCTCGGCGGACTGCGCGCCGTGTGGGGGCTGCGCGGGGAGACCGGGGGGCCGCTCGATGGCTGAGCTGGAACGCGGGGCGTACGCCGACCTCTTCGGGCCCACGGCGGGGGACCGGATCCGGCTGGCCGACACCGACCTCTTCGTCGAGATCGAGGAGGACCTCTGCGGCGGCCCGGGGCGCTCGGGAGACGAGGCCGTCTTCGGCGGCGGCAAGGTCATCCGCGAATCCATGGGGCAGGCCCGCACCACCCGGGCCGAGGGCGCCCCCGACACGGTGATCACGGGAGCCGTGGTCCTCGACCACTGGGGCGTCGTCAAGGCCGACATCGGTATCCGCGACGGCCGGATCTGCGGCATCGGCAAGTCCGGCAACCCGGACACCATGGACGGCGTCGACGCCACCCTCGTCATCGGCCCCGAGACCGAGGTCATCGCGGGCAACGGGAAGATCGTCACGGCCGGCGCCATCGACGCGCACGTCCACTTCATCTCCCCGACCGTCGTCGAGGAGGCCCTTTCCTCCGGCATCACCACCCTGGTCGGCGGCGGCACCGGCCCGGCCGAGGGCACGAAGGCCACCACCATCACGCCGGGCTCCTGGCACCTCGCCCGCATGTTCGCGGCACTGGAGGGCCACCCGGTCAACATCGGCCTGCTCGGCAAGGGCAACACGACCTCCCGCGAGGCCATGCACGCCCAACTGCGCGGCGGCGCACTCGGCTTCAAGATCCACGAGGACTGGGGGGCCACCCCGGCCGCGATCGACGCCTGCCTCGGCGTGTGCGAGGAGACCGGAGCCCAGGTCGCCATCCACACCGACACCCTCAACGAGGCCGGATTCGTCGGAGACACCCTCGCCGCCGTCGCCGGACGGACCATCCACGCGTACCACACCGAGGGTGCCGGCGGCGGCCACGCCCCCGACATCATCACCGTGGTCTCCGAGCCGAACGTGCTGCCCAGCTCCACCAACCCGACCCGGCCGCACACCGTCAACACCGTCGAGGAGCACCTCGACATGCTGATGGTCTGCCACCACCTCAACCCGGCCGTCCCCGAGGACCTCGCCTTCGCCGAGTCCCGGATCCGGCCCTCCACCATCGCCGCGGAGGACGTCCTGCACGACCTCGGCGCGATCTCCATCATCTCCTCCGACTCCCAGGCCATGGGCCGCGTCGGCGAGGTCGTCCTGCGCACCTGGCAGACGGCCCACGTGATGAAGCGCCGGCGCGGCTTCCTTCCCGGCGACGGGCCCGCCGACAACCACCGGGCCCGCCGCTACGTCGCCAAGTACACGATCAACCCGGCCGTGGCGCAGGGGCTCGCACGCGAGATCGGCTCGGTGGAGACCGGCAAGCTCGCCGACCTCGTGCTGTGGAACCCGGCCTTCTTCGGGGTCAGGCCCGAGACCGTCATCAAGGGCGGCCAGATCGCGTACGCGCAGATGGGCGACGGCAACGCCTCCATCCCCACCCCGCAGCCGGTGCTGCCCCGCCCGATGTTCGGCGGTCGCGGCCTGGCGCCCGGACGGAACTCCGTCAACTTCACCGCGCAGGCGGCAATCGACGACGGCCTGCCCGAACGGCTTGCGCTCGGCAAGGAGTTCGTTCCCATCGAGACGACCAGAAAGGTGACCAAGGCGGACATGCGCAACAACGACGCCATGCCGAGGGTCGAGGTCGACGCCGACACCTTCACCGTCACCATCGACGGCGAGGCCGTGGAGCCCGCGCCCGCCGCGGAACTCCCCATGGCCCAGCGGTACTTCCTCTTCTGATGGGCCGCGCCGCACTGCTCCTGCTCGCAGACGGCCGCTTCCCGGCCGGAGGGCACGCCCACTCCGGCGGGGCGGAGGCCGCCTGCAAGGCGGGCCGGATCCACGACGCCGCCTCCCTGGAGGACTTCTGCCGGGGCCGCCTCCACACGGCCGGGCTCACCGCCGCCGCCCTCACCGCGGCCGCCGCCCTCGGGCTCGACCCGGCCGTGCTCGACGCCGCCGCCGACGCGCGCACCCCCTCGCCCGCGCTGCGCACCGCCGCCCGGCGGCTCGGCCGGCAACTGCTGCGGGCAGCCCGCGCCACCTGGCCCGCCGCCGAACTCGATGCCCTCGCGGAGGCTTTCCCGCGCGGGGCTCACCAGCCCGTCGTGCTCGGGGCCACCGCCCGGGCGGCCGGGCTCGGGCCCTCGGACGCCGCGCACGTGGCGGCGTACGAGAGCATCGGCGGGCCGGCCACCGCGACCGTGCGGCTGCTCGGCCTGGACCCCTTCGAGGCGAGCGGCGTCCTGGCCCGCCTCGCCCCCGAGCTCGACGACGTGGCCGACCGGGCCGCGAGGGCCGCGCACAGGGCCCGGGCCGAAGGCCCGGACGCCCTGCCCGCGGCCTCCTCGCCGCTGCTGGACATCGCGGCCGAGAACCACGCCGGCTGGCCGGTACGGCTCTTCGCGTCCTGAGGACGCTCCGACGCCCCGACGCCCCCGGCGCCCCGACGCTCCGACGCTCCGACGCCCCGACGCTCCGACGCCCCGACGCTCCGACGCCCCGACGCTCCGACGCCCCGACGCTCCGTCGGCCCGACGGCCCGACGGCCCGACGGCCCGGCATGTCCGCGGCCCCTGCCGCCCCGGCCGCCCCCGCACGCCTCCTGACCACCTCCACGACCACCGGAGACCCACCCCATGCACCTCGACCACGGCACGGCCTACCCCGAGCGCCACACCCACAGCGCCGGCCCCCGCCGGGCGGACGGCTCGCGCCGCGCCCTGCGCATCGGGCTCGGCGGCCCCGTCGGTTCCGGCAAGACGGCCACCGTGGCCGCGCTCTGCCGGGCCCTGCGCGCCGAACTGTCCATGGCCGTCGTCACCAACGACATCTACACCCGTGAGGACGCCGAGTTCCTGCTGCGGGAGGCCGTGCTGCCGCCGGAGCGGATCACCGCTGTGGAGACCGGCGCCTGCCCGCACACCGCCATCCGCGACGACATCTCCGCCAACCTGGAGGCGGTGGAGGAACTGGAGGAGGCCCACCGGCAGACGGCCCCGCTCGACCTGATCCTCGTCGAGTCCGGCGGGGACAACCTGACGGCCACCTTCTCCCGCGGACTCGTCGACGCCCAGATCTTCGTCATCGACGTGGCGGGCGGCGACGACATCCCGCGCAAGGGCGGGCCCGGCGTCACCACGGCCGACCTGCTCGTCGTCAACAAGACCGACCTCGCCCCCCACGTCGGCTCCGACCTGGACCGGATGGCCCGCGACGCCGCCGAGCAGCGCGGCGGACTGCCCGTCACCTTCCAGTCCCTGCGGGGCCCGGATGGGGTGGCCCCGGTGGCCGCCTGGGTGCGGGAGCGGCTCGCCGCCTGGTCCGTACGGTGACCGGCGCGCCCCCGGCCGCCCCGCCCGCCGCACCACCGGCATCC
>NZ_JACBGN010000360.1 GCF_013401435.1 Streptomyces sp. BR123 | reverse complement strand
GACAGCCCGTGGTGCCGCGCGCCGCCCCCGCCCCCGCCCCCCTCGCGGACGTCTACGCCGGCCTGTGGGAGCGCCTCGCCGAGCTGGCCGGGGGGATCGGCGCGGCGCTGCCGGCCTGCCCTGACGGATACGAGGCCCTGGAGGAGGCCGTCGGCGCCGGCTTCCCGACCATGGCCGACGCCCTGGCCTTCGCCGAGGTGCTGCTCGGCCCGCTGCACCCGGGCCCGCTCGACGAGGGCACGGACATCCGCTTCCACGCCGTCTCCGCCGCCAACACCGGCTGGGCGACCGCCACGGTCCTGCAGGGGGTGGACCAGAACTCCCCGGAAGACCTGGTCAAGGCCAAGCTCAGCGGCGGCAACCGGCTCGACCACTTCGCCGCGTTCCTCAGCGCCCGCTGGCGGATGAGCGACTGGACCTGGGGCCGCCTCGACGGCGCCGCCTCGCTCGTCTCCGTCGTCGCCACCGACGCCCGCCTGGAGGATGCCTTCGGCGGCATCGCGGATCCCGCCGCCCTCGGGGAGAGCGTCGCCGAGGCGACCGGACTCGGGTCGGCGTTCCTGGAGGCCTGGGCCGCGGACGTCGTGGCCGCCCCCGACCTGCCGCCCTGGGACCGCGTACGGGGCGTCCTCACCCAGCTGCGCCAACGCGAGATCCTCGGCGAGGAGCTGCCGCTCATCGCCGACCTGCACCGCACCGGCCCGCGCGGCGGCAACCGGCCTCCGCAGCCGCCGCCCGCCCCGCCGCCCCTGGAGGCCGGCGCCTTCGACGGCGCGCTGGAGGCGTTCCGCGAGATCGGCGCCGAGGACGTCGGCCGGCTGCTCCGGGCCCGCGACCCGCGCCGGTCCGCCCTGCGCGCAGGACTGATCGCCTGGCCGGCCCTGCAGCCCACCGGCCGGGCCGGCGCCCGCCTCGTGCAGGGCGTGCTCGGGGCGCTGAAACCGCTGGTCTGCCTGCCGCTGCTGTGTGCGGTCCTGGCGCCCTGGCACGCCTTGGCCGCCGCCGCGCTGTTGTGGACCGGCATCGCCTTCAGCACGGGCCGGTGGTCCTCCCTCCTCGGGCACGTCCCCGTCTGCCTGTACGCCATGGCCGCACTGGCGGCCGCCGCATGGCAGCTGGTCCGCCCGGCCCGGCCGCGCAGGATCACCGCGCTCGTCCTGGCCGCCGGCCCGCCGCTCGCCCTGTGGCTGCTGCGCGGCCTCCATCCCCCGGACGTCGGCGCAGGCTGGCGGACGGTGATCGTCGGCGGCACATCCGCCCTGGCCGCGGGGGCCCTGCTGGACGTGGGCTCCGACCGGTGGGAGCAGCTGATCCCGGCAGCGGCCGCCGCGGGCGCCGTGGCCGGGCTGATCCAGTTCGGGCGGGGCCCGCTCGGCGGCTGGTGGGGTGCGCTGATCCTTGGAGCCGTCCTCTTCTGGGTGACGTTCGTCCTGCCTTGGCTGTGCCCCCGGCCGCGTCCACCGGGTGAAGGCGCGGGGCCCTCCCCCCGACGCTCGGATAGGGTGAATCGGTAGGAATCAGACCCCGGGGTGAGGTCGGTGCAGTGGACACTTACCAGTCGACGAGCGAGGTCCCGGAGCAGCCGGCCGTGGCTGTCGGGTACGCGGGTGTCCTCCGGGAACTGCTGCCGATCGCCCTGTGGCGGGAGGACGCGGACGGCCGCGTCGCCGAATGGTCGCTGGCGGCCCAGGACCTGCTCGGCCACCGCCCCCGGGACATCCTCGGCCGCCCCGGCACCGAGGTCCTCGTCCCCGACGCCAACCGCGAGCTCGCCCACCAGCTGACCCGCCGCGTCCAGGCGGGGGAGACCGTCGTCGGCACCCTGCCCGTACGCCACCGCGACGGCCACCGGGTCACGATGGAGATGTGGATCGTCCCCGCCGCCGACGCGCGGGGACGCACCGGGGCCATGCTGATCGCCGTGGAGACCTCCGAGGTCCTGCGGATGCGGGACTCCCTCGCCGCCCTCCAGAGCCTGTTCACCCAGTCGCCCATCGGGCTCGCCACCCTCGGCCCCGACCTGCGGTTCGTGCGCGTCAACGACGCCCTCGCCCGGATGAACGGCGTCAGCCCCGCCGGACACCTCGGCAAGCGGCTCACCGAGGTCGTCCCCGGCGTCAACGCCGACGCCCTGGAGGCGACCATGCGGCAGGTCCTGGAACGCGGCACCGCCGTCGTCGACGTCCGCCGCACCGGCCGCACGCCCGCCGACCCCGACCACGACCACACCTGGTCCTGCTCCTACGCCCCGCTCCTCGACGCCTCCGGCCGCGCCCTGGGCGTGATCGCCTCCCTCATCGACATCACCGACAGCCAGCACGCCCAGGTCGAGGCCGAACGGGCCCGGCGCCGCTTCGCCGTCCTCGCCGAGGCCGGCACCCGCATCGGCACCACCCTCGACCTGCGGCAGACCGCCGAGGAGATCGCCCAGGTCCTCGTGCCGCAGCTCGCCGACTCCGCCGACGTCCAGCTGCTGGAGGCGGTCCTCGCCCCCGACGACGCGGCCGGCACGCACCGCGGCGTCCTGCGCCGCCTCGCGGCCGTCTTCCCCGACCCGGGCGCACCCACCGCGAAGCTGCTGCCCGGCCAGACCTTCAAGATCCCCGCCGGGACCGTGTACGAACAGGTGATCGCCGCCGGGCGGCCCATGAACCTGTACCGCACCGACATCCCCACCCTCATCCCGGACCCGCGCGCCGAACCGCTGCGCGCCTACCTCGCCACCCTCGGCTCCGCCCGGCTGATCCCCCTGGTCGCCCGCGGCACCGTACTCGGCGCCGTCACCGTGACCCGGCTGGCCAGCCGCGAGCCCTTCGACGAGCAGGACTGCATCCTGATCGACGAGGTCGTCGCCCGCGCCGCCCTCA
Source organism: Streptomyces sp. BR123 (assembly GCF_013401435.1). Taxonomy (GTDB): domain Bacteria; phylum Actinomycetota; class Actinomycetes; order Streptomycetales; family Streptomycetaceae; genus Streptomyces. The sequence continues at coordinate 3,784 of NZ_JACBGN010000360.1, read as the reverse complement.
ACATCGACAACGCCCGGATGTACACCAACCAGCGCCGCGCCGCCCTCACCCTGCAGCGCAGCCTCAGCAACAGCGCGCTGCCCCGGGTCACCGGCCTGGAGCTGACCGGCCGCTACCTGCCCGCCAGCGACCACGACGTCGGCGGCGACTGGTACGACGTCATCCAGCTGCCCGGCGGCCGCACCGGCCTGGTCATCGGGGACGTCATGGGGCACGGCATCCACGCCGCCGCCGTCATGGGCCAGCTCCGCACCGCGGTCCGCACCCTGGCCCGGCACGGCGTCCCCCCGGCGCAGCTGCTGCGCTCCCTCGACGCCGTGGTGGCCGATCTCGGCGAGGACGAGATGGCCACCTGCGTGTACGCCGTCCACGATCCGGCATCGGGCGGCTGCACCATCGCCCGCGCAGGCCACCCCCCGCCGGCCGTGGCCGCCTCCGGCGGCCAGGTCACCTTCCTCGACGGCCCTCCCGGCACCCCGCTGGGCACCGGCGGTCGCGAGTTCCGCACCGAGGAGGTGGACCTGCCGCCCGGCAGCCTCCTCGTGCTCTACACCGACGGGCTCATCGAGGCCCGCGACCGGGACCTCGACCAGGGCATGGCCCAGCTCGGCCGGGTCCTGCGCGATCAGGCCGTCCCCCTGGACCGGCTGTGCGACGAGGTCCTGACCCGCCTGCTGCCGACCGCCCCGCAGGACGACGTGGCCCTCCTCCTGGCCCGCACGGTCCCCGCCGGCCACCCGCCGCTCCCCTGAGCGGCAGCGGGGAAGCCGGCGGTGGTTCGTCCGGCCGCGCCCGAGGGGGTGCGGGCCGCTGCGCGACCGGCCACGACGAGGGGTGGCCGATGCCCGGCACGACGCCGCCCGCCCCCCCGGGCGGGATCCCGCGGCCGCGGTGCGGGTCACCAGGCCAGGTCCTCCAGGGCGGCCAGGTCGGGGGCGGGGACGGCGGGCTCGTCCCCGTCCGTGAGCGGCAGCTCGGCCCAGATCACCTTGCCGCGCTGGGTGTAGCGGGTGCCCCAGCGGTCCGCGTACTGGGCCACCAGGAACAGGCCCCGGCCGCCCTCGTCCGTGGTCGCCGCGTACCGCAGGTGCGGGGAGGTGCTGCTGGCGTCGGACACCTCGCAGATCAGTGTGCGGTCCCGCAGCATCCGCACCCGGATGGGCGCGTTCCCGTACCGGATGGCGTTGGTGACGAGCTCGCTCAGGATCAGCTCGGCCGTGAACGCGATCTCCTCCAGCCCCCAGGCGGCCAGCTGCCCGGCGCTCGCCCCTCGCACCCGGGAGACGGCCGCCGGGTCCGCGGGCACTTCCCACTCCGCGATCCGGTCGGGCTCCAGGCGCCGCGTGTCGGCGATCAGCAGGGCGATGTCGTCGCTCGGCGCCGGGAACAGCAGCGCGTCCAGCACGTCCCCGCAGGCCTGGTCGGGGCTGCGGCCCGGCCGGGCGAGGGTCTCGGCCAGCAGTACCTGGCCGGCGTCGAAGTCCCGGTTGCGGTCCTCCAGCAGCCCGTCGGTGAACAGCACCAGCCGGCTCGATTCCGGCAGCCGCAGCTCCACGGCCTCGAACGGCATGCCGCCCACCCCGAGCGGCAGGCCGACCGGCAGCTCCGGGAACTCCACCCGCCCGTCCGGCCACACCAGCGCGGGCCCCGGATGCCCCGCGCTGGCCATCGTGCAGCTCCCGGACACCGGGTCGTACACCGCGTACAGGCAGGTCGCGCCGGTGACCGAGGCCGCCTCGCCCGCCGTCGCCGCCGCATCGTCGCCGTCCGGGCCGGCGGCGGCCTCGTTCTGGTCGATCCGGTCGATCAGCTCGTCCAGGTGGCCCAGCAGCTCGTCCGGCTGCATGTCGAGGGTGGAGAAGTTGTGTACGGCCGTGCGCAGCCGCCCCATGGTGGCCGCCGCGTGCACCCCGTGGCCCACCACGTCGCCGACGATGAGCGCCACCCGGGTGCCCGCGAGCGGGATCACGTCGAACCAGTCCCCGCCCACCCCGGCCTTCGCCGGCAGGTACCGGAAGGCGGCGTCCACGGCGCTCTGGTCGGGCAGCACCCGCGGCAGCAGGCTGCGCTGCAGCGTGACGGCTGTCGCGTGCTCCCGGGTGTAGCGGCGCGCGTTGTCGATGGAGACCGCCGCCCGGGCCCCGAGCTCCTCCGCGAACGACAGGTCCTCCCCGTCGAACGCTTCGGACGTGGCCGCGGCCCGCCAGAAGTTCGCCATGCCCAGCACCACGCCGCGGGCCTGCAGCGGCACCGAGATCAGCGAGTGCAGCCCGTACTCCAGGGCCTGCCGGGTGCCGGCCTCGTCCTGGGCCCGCCAGCCCATCGCCGCGCCGAGGTCCGCCGCGAGCACCGCCCGCCCGGCGTCCAGGGCCGCGGCCATCGGCGCCGTCGGCACGTCGAAGCGGATGACGTCCCCCACGGGCTGCAGCGGCTGGTCGGTGCGGACCCCGCCCATGGCCGCCCGCCGCATCTCCGCGTGCATGCCTGCGGCCAGCTCCGGATCGTCCCCGTGCAGCACCGGCTCCAGCAGCTCCACCGTCACGAAGTCCGCGAACCGGGGTACGGCGACCTCCGTGAGCTCCTCCGCCGTCCGCACGATGTCCAGCGTCGTCCCGATCCGCACCCCGGCCTCGTACAGCATCTGGAGCCGCTCCCGGGCCACCTCGGCGCGGCCGGACAGTGCGGCGAGCTCGGTGGAGTCGCGCAGCGTCATGACGCTGCCGGTGGGCCGCCCCTTGTACGGCTTGGTGGGGCGCACGTTGATCGCGAGGAGCCGGTCGCCCGCCAGGTGCACCTCGTCCGTCGCGACCCGTCCCGACAGCAGCAGCGAGGTGGTGCGCGCGTCGAGCCCGAGATCGGTGACGCTGCGGCCCTCGGCATCCGGCGGCAGGTCCAGCAGCCGTCGGCCCTCGTCGTTGGCCAGCAGGAGCCGGTGGTCGGCGCTGATGATGAGGACGCCCTCGCGCACGGCGTGCAGCACCGCCTCGTGGTGCTCGTTCATCCGGGCCATCTCGGTGGCGCCCAGCCCCCGGGTCTGGCGCCGCAGCCGCCGGCTGATCAGCGCCGCGCCGGCCGTGCCCAGCAGCAGGGCGGCCCCCGCCGCCCCCAGCAGCAGTGGCAGCTGGACCTCCACGACGTCCGAGACCTTCTCCAGCTCTATCCCGGTGGCGACCAGGCCCACGACCATCCCGGCCGTGTCCCGTACGGGTACCACCGAGCGGACCGCGCTGCCGGTGGGTTCACCCTGGAACAGCTCCGTGAAGGACGTCCCGGAGACGGCGCGCGAGAGGTCCCCGCCGGCGCGCGCGCCGATCAGCTCCGAGCGCGAGTCGGCGTAGCGGATCCCGTTGGTGCTCATCACGGCGACGAAGTCGACGCCGGCGGCCGTGCGGGTGGCCTCCGTCAGCGGCTGCAGTACGCGTGTCGGGTCGGACGAGTCGAGGGCCGCCGGCAGGCCGGGGGCGTGGGCGAAGGCCTCGGCGGCCGCGAGGGAGCGGTTGCGGGCGTCGCGCTCGCTGTCGTAGCGCGCCTGGAACACCAGCGCCAGCGCGGCGACGGTGATCAGCAGCAGCACGAGGGACGCCTGGAGTGCGAAGACCTGACCGGCGACGCTGCGGGCAGCCCGGGAGAGGCGCGCGAGCAGTCCCGGGTCGAGCTCGCTCGACAGCCGGGGCGGTGACTCCGTGGGCGGCCGACCAGAACGTCCGGTCATGAGCCATTTCTAACACTGTCACGGTGGTTCGCGCGTGGCCGCGGCCCCGGCCCGGCCCGCCGCCCGCAACCC
>NZ_JACBGN010000035.1 GCF_013401435.1 Streptomyces sp. BR123 | reverse complement strand
GAGGGGGTTGGCGGGGCCGGCCGGGGTGATCTGCCGCAGCCATGCCTCCACCTCGTCGGCGAGGAGTCGGGTGCTGGTCTCGATCTGGGCGAGGGATGCGGTCATGATGGTGATCTCCGGTTCTCTTCTGGGGGGCCGGGCCCGGGACGGCCGACGCGCTCTGGTCAGTGGTGACGGCCGTCCCGGGGCGCAGCTAGCCGCGGGTGACGTCCAGGACGCGTACCGGGCGGGCGGGGTCGTTCAGGACCAGTTCCGCGCCGCGGCGGTGCCGGACGGCGGCCAAGTCTGCGGCCTCGGCCAGCGCGAGTTCGCGGGCCTGGCGGCTCACCTCGGCGGTGACGACCAGGCACTGCCAGCCCCGGGCGCCGGTGTTCTTGTCGGTGGTGGGGATGTCGACGCGGTACTTCATGGCGGGCTTCTCCTTCTCTTCCTCGTGTCAGGCCGCGATCGGCTCGTCGTCGGCCCAGTCCTCGTCGTCCTCCAGCTCCTCGTCGTCCTCCAGCTCCTCGCCGTCCCCGTCCCCGCCGTCGGCGGCCGGGAGGGTGCCGTGCGCGGCGCGGGCCAGGAGGGCCAGCAGGTCGTCCGCCATCTCGGCGGCGTCGCCCAGCCGGTCGGCCAGCCCGCTGTGCTCGGCGGCCTGCGCGGCGATGACCATCGACTCCAGGAGCGCGGTGATGTCGGCGACGCGGGCGCGGGTGGCCAGCAGCTGCGGCTGGTGGTCGGCCGGCTCGCGCAGCTGGCGGATCGCGGCGAGGGTGCGGGGCTGCGGGTCGGCGAACGCGGTGTCGGTCTGGGCGTCCAGGGCCGCAATCAGGGCGTCCTGGTCGGTGAAGGCCGGTGCGGTGGCGGTGATGGTGGCGGTGGTCAGCGGGTGGATGCTCATGTTGGTTCTCCTCCGGGTGATCGGGATCGGGTGCCGTGCGGTGGCGGGTTGACCCGCCGCGGGGTTGCTGGGTCAGCTGGCGGAGGTGCTGCGGCAGGAGCCGTCGTCGTCGCAGTCCGGCCGGCCCTCGATGTCCCCGGCCAGCCGGGCGGCTCCGGAGAGGTCGGCGAGCGTGCCGATCAGGTCGTCCGGCGTGGTCACCTCGTACTGCTGGTAGCCCTTGCCGCAGTCGCACGGGACGAGCAGCGTCGCCTCCGAGCAGCCACTGAAGCCGCGCTCGGCGGGCCACCACGTGTGGTGGATCCACACCCCGTGGCCGAGGTGAGCGACCGCGGCGGCCGGGACGTAGACCGTGTCCAGGCGGAACGAGGGGAACGACGTCCACGCGTCCACGGCGCCGAGGGCATCGGCCAGGGATTCCGGGAGCTCGCTGACCCACCGGCCAGTGGCCTCCATCGCCTCGGCGCGCTCGCTGAGTTCGGCGTTGCGGCGCACGGCCTCGGGGCTGTGGAACTGGGCGTACGCGGCGAACAGCTGCTCCAGGGCGGTCGCCTGCGACGGGTTGGCCGGGGTGGTCGGGTTCTTCATGACGCTCTCCTTGGATCGGGGTGGACGCGGGGAAGAGGCTGGCGGTCAGTAGCCGCGGATGCGGAAGCCGCGCAGGGCCGGGATGGAGAGCACGGCGAACGCGATGACCGTGATGCCGAGGGCGACCTCGCGGCCGTCGGCCGGGGCGCCGTGCCAGACCATCCAGCCGGTGGCCGCACCCGTGGCGCCCCACGCGAGCCGGGCGCCGAACGCCCGGGTGACGAAGGACAGCAGGCCGGTGCCGAGGGCGGTGAGGATCCAGGTGCCGTACGCGGTCGGCGCGGAGACGGCGAGCCCGGCAGTGTGGCTCTGCAGGTACGTCCAGACCGGGTTGGTGATGGAGGCCAGCAGGTCCGTCCGGCCGCCGGTGCCCTCGGGGACGTCGATGCCCTCGAGGGCGTTGACGCCGTCGACGGCGGAGGACGCGATCAGGGCCAGGCACATCACCGCGACGGCGGCGACGGCCAGCAGGAACACGGCGCCGATCGTGGCCTTGATCCAGGTCGTCGTCTCGTCCCAGCCGTTGCGGAACGCGTCGCGCAGGTCGTCGGCGCGCTCCTCCAGCCACTGGCCGACGACCGGGCGGGCGATGCCGTACCAGCGCCGCAGTGCGGTCCGCAGGCTCGAGGTGAACGATCCGGTGTCCGGCTCGGCCGGGGAGGTCTGCTGGATGGTCTTGAGGAAGGTGAGCGGCGCCTGGGTCTCGTTCTGGCGGCCGGTGAAGTCGGTGTTGTCGCTGCTCATTTCGGTGTCGCTCCCTGTTCGGTGGCTCAGGTGTGAGGTGCGGTTTCAGGGCTGTGGGCGGGGGGCTGGGGCTACTTCTTCGCCTTCTTGGCCTTCTCCTTGGCCAGGGCGGCCTCGCGCTCCTCGGCGCCCGCGATGATCCGGTCGATCTTTCGCTTCTGGCGGGCGCTGAGGTTGCCGCCGCGGAGCACGGCGACCAGCACGGTCCCGGCGATCCGGGCGGCCTCGGTGTGGTTGATCGCGTCCTTGTCGGTGATGCGCATCTCGGGCTCCTTCGGAGTGGATTGGGCGGCCGGCGGGGTGCCGGGTGCCCGGGTCAGCGGGAGCAGGCGGGGAAGGTCCGGCCCGGGTCACACAGGCGGACCGCGGCCGGGTGCTCGGTGAGCTCGTGGACCTGGCCGTCGGCGGTGCGGACCGTGAGCTGGCCGCCGTCGCGGGTGATGACCACGCCGAGCGGCTTCGGGCCGTCGAGCTGGTCGGGGTCCAGGACCGTGATCGCGAAGACCGGGATACCGATCAGGGCGATGAACGCAGTCCGGGCCGGGCGCGGGAGGGAGGTGAACTTCAACATCGGTGGCGCTCCTTGGTCTCGGTTCGGTCGAGGAGGTGCACGCGTTGCGGGCCGGTCGTTCACGCCGGATCCCGGGGCGGGAATGTCGCGCCGGGAACCGGCGAAATCGGCCGGTCAGACCTTGAGAGTTCCGACCCATTCGAAGAAGCGGCCGAGCCAGCCGCCGATGACGGGCCCTATCGAGGAGTCCGCCAGGTAGAAGCCAAGGGAACCGGCGAGCAGAATGTGCCAGACCTTCATCACGCCGAACTTGATGCACGCGGCGCAGATGATCGAGAGGGCGATGATGACGGAGATGGTCACTGCAATTCACCGCTTTCTGAGGGATTTTGAGACAGGGGTATCCCGGGAGCTGTGATCTGGGGAATTCAGATAGCGGGGGCGGCCCGGCCCGGTAGATATCCGGGCCGCCATTCGCTTGGTATTGCTACTTGCTGGCGACTTCCTTTACTCCCGCGCGGGGGAGTTTTGCGTGCCAGCGCTTGAGGTCCTTCTCGTACCAGGCGGGATAATTCCCGTTCTGGAAGGTGCCGGGGATGTCCTGGCCCTCGCGCTTCTTGTAGCGCTGGCGGGCCTGGACGAACGCGTCCTTCGTCATGCCGAGGAGGGCGGCGGCGGCCTCGTTGCCGGTGATGGCCTCGGGCTGCTTGGCGGGCTGGACGAGGGGGATCACGACCCCGTCCGAACCGCCATGGACATCACTTTCGGTGACTGCGCTGTTTGTGCCGTTACTGTCTGTTTTGTCCATGGACTGTCCATGGACACTCCCCAGGTGATCGCTAGGAGTGGACACATCCGCCTTCACCATGGACACAGGCTCCGGAAGAGCCTCCGCCTCACGCTGAGCGATCGGCACGTAGGCCGGCGCCACGACCGGGGAACGGCCGTTGAGGGCGTAGTCGCGGGCCTCGTCCTCGTCGACGAACACCAGCTGGCACACCCGCTCGGACCCTCCGATGACCACGATCGCCCGCCCGTTGTGACGGCTCGACTTCGGCCTCGGCGTCGTCGCCACCAGCGAATTCCACGCCTGCGGAGAGAAACGGGCCAGAATCTTCGCACCGTACTGGTCGCGCAATTCCGTACCGCCTGCCGCGCGGGCCGTCAGCCGCTGGTAGACACTGATGACGTTCATGTTGGCCTGGCGGCCCTTGAAAAGGGTCTTGGCGATCTGGCCGAACACCGGAGGACGAGCCGGGTCACCCTTCTGCTTCACGTCCACCCAGGTCTGGTAGGACTCCTCCGCAAAGTCGTTCTGCTCTTCCATCACCAGGAACCAGCGCGGGAAAGTAGCCGACTTGTCAGCCTTCTTGATCTGGTAACGCCGCTCCATTTCCAGAGCGAAAGCGGCGACCGCCTCCCACTGCTCCCGGATCTCCGTGTAAATCTCCACCTCGGGAATGTCGTTGAGGCAGTCCAGGGAAATCAGCTTCGGGTCGATGATGATGAACTTTTCGGCGCCCTTGCGGATCTGCTGAACGATGATGTTCCGCAGCGTGGACGACTTACCGCCACCGGTGCCGACCGACAGCCCGACGTGCGGCGTCTCGTCCTCGAAGTCGAGCACGATCTTCTCGTTACGGCTGCCCAGACCCAGCAGGACCTGCGAATCCGGCAGACCGTCGATGATGTCCTGGACCTCCGGGTCACCGAACAGCACCTTCTGGGGCGGGCGGGGCGGGTGCTTGAACGTCACCTTGAACTCGCGGTGGTTCCAGGACGCCTCCCACTCCCCCGGCACACGGCGCTTGACCAGCGAAGACACCCGCTCCTGCTCACCGGTGCCCAGTTCGGCCTCCGGCGGCAGCTTCACCGCGAGCACCGCGTTCTCCAGGGCGCGGGCCTGGCGCTCCGTCCACCAGGTCACCACCCGCCAGCTGTGCACCGTCTCCGACCACTGGCGCGGCCAGCGCAGCATCCTCTCCCGGAGCAGCGCCAGGCGGGCGACCCAGCGCCAGCCGTCCATCCGCTCCACCAGGGCCGCCGGAAGGCGGTCGCGGAGCGTGCGGCGGGCGATGTCCTCGCCGCCCATCAGGTGCTGCGGGATCGACACCCAGTCCTTGTACGAGGCGCCGTCCGGGATGTCGCCCAGGATCTTGCGGAGCGCCGCGAAGAAGGGCTTCACGACCATCTCGCGGTGACGCCGGTTGGCCCGGCCCCGCCTCCACAGCCACACGGAGGCCACGAGGATGGCCAGCACCGCCGTGGTGAACAGGCCCTGGTAGTTCGCCCACAGCCACCACACGCCGCCCGCCAGGGCCGCGATGAGGGCCAGGCCGAGGACCTTCGCCCAGCGCGGGACCAGGCTCAGCCAGTGGCGCTTGTGGCCCTTGGCCCACACTCCGGGCATCCAGGCCGGGGCGTCCGCGGCCTGCATCGGCATCTGCTGGTGGGCTATCGCCTTCGCCAGCCGCCGCTCACTCCGGCCGGCCCCGCCCTTGACCAGCATCACGAGCACAAGCCCGCCGACCAGAAGCATCCAGACCGGCATCGCTACTCACCCGCCAGGGCGTCGTCGCCCCCGGGCAGCCGGCCGACCCAGAGCAGCTCCATCAGCTGCTGCTGGACCTGCTCCGGCTGCCCGACGAACGCCTTCAGGTCGAACACGACCTGCACCGGGCCCTGCTCGCCCTGCCCGTGGCGCTGCATCTGCGCCAGAACCTGGGCGACGGCACTGCTCTTGCCGCCGTTCGTCGTCCCCCCGGGCAGGGCGTGACCCTGCTCGAAGAGGCTGCTCTCACTGCTCTTGCTGTTCTCGTCGTTCCGGCCGGTACTGCCGCTGTGGTCCTGGCCCTGCCGGGCCGCTGCGACAATGTCGTCCACGGTCATCTCCATCCATCTGGTGGGCCGTACCGGTCGGCGGGGATTGCTGCCAGGCGTCTCGCCCGCCGACCGGTTCAACCAGCTCACTGCGGTTCTGATCAGGTAATTCGCTGCTCTCGTGCTGTCTGTGGGTCCTGCCGTAGCTCTGCTGTACGGCCGAGACCATCACGGAGACCGGACACGCGGTCGAGCCCGCCTGCCGTACCCGCTGCATCCCGGCTGCCACGTCAGTCCCCGGAGGTAGGGCGCAGCGGACGGATGTTGCTCCGGCGCTGATCCTCGAAGTGCTTCTTCGCAACCCGGTATGCCTGGCCCTCGTTCACGCCCTGCTTTCCGTGCTCCGCGAGCCACCGCACGAGCTGCCCGGCCACTGCGCTTCCGGTCTCGCGGATCGCGTAGCGGATGGCGTCGGCGTTGTTCAGCGGCTCCAGCGCTGCAACATGCAGGGCATGCTCCCTCGCCGTTCCGTCGAGGACGGGGAACAGCTCCTGCTCCGCAGGCTCCGGGGCTCCCCCAGGGCCCTTCGGGTCGTCATCGTCGTCCGGACCATCGCTCTTGCTCGCCTCGTCCAGCAGCTGCTCCAGCTCCGCGTCGACGCCGTCCTTCGACGCGGGGAGGGGGTTGCCCGCCTCCAGCTCAAGGGCCGCCGCGGCGGTGCCGTTCTGGGCAAGGTACGTACGGAACAGCGCCACCATCCGCTCCTCCCCGCTGGTCAGCTCCGGCGTCTCTACAGCCGGCGCGGCGACGGGCTCGGGCGACTCGACCCACGGGGACGGGTGCTCCAGCTCCACCAGGGCCGGGGCGTGCGAGGAGACCGCCAGGTCCGCCAGCAGGAGGCGCTTGCGCTCGGGGTTCCCCGCGACGTCGGCACGGCGGAGCGTCGCCCGCAGCTTCGTCCGGAGCCTGCGGCCCTTGCGGCCCTTGAGCTGCTTCTCGGTCAGGCTGCGGTACTCGTCGGCCAGTTCCGCGGCCCGGCTGCGGGCCCGCTCCTGGATGAGCTCCTCGGCGTCCTTGTCCTGCTCGGCGATCCCCAGCCGGGCCAGAAGCTGCTGCTGGAAGCGCCGCAGGATCCGCGCGGCCACGCCGTTGTTCTGCGCGTTCTCCTCACCGGAGTGCCGCAGCTCGATCCCCATCGCCAGGTGCCACAGCAGCGCTGCACCCAGCGGGCCGAGAACGATCCGCCACGCGGCGCCGGCCACCGAGTCGGACTCCGAGATCGCCGGTACCGCCAGGAAGGCGGACAGGACCCAGACCAACGTCCCGGGCAGACCCGTACGCCGCATCTTCGAGTGCAGGTTCTGCCTCGCCATCAGCGCCAGGCCGAACAGCATCACCTCGCCGACCAGGAACAGGCCCGCCCGCTCCCAGGTGTTCGAGATGTGCAGGTGCTCCCCCGCGAAACGCCAGGCCGTGTTGGCGCCGACGCCCGTCGCCCCGAGGGCGCCGATCGTGGCGACAATCTGGGCGACCGTCATCCGGCCCTGCGTGTAGCGACGGGTCTTGAACGCCTTGAGCACTGCCTTCGCCGCGACGGCCAGCAGCGCGAGCAGCGCCAAGCCGACCACCACGGCTCCGATAGCCACGGGCCAGGGGTTCGCCGCGGCGAAATCCCCGATCCATCCGGTCATTTCGTTCTCCTCCAGGTCAGGACGCACTTCACTAGGGCCGCTTCATTGTCGCTAAGTGAAGCGCTTAGACCTCACGCTACATGGATACGCATAGCCTACGCAACATCCACGCTACATTTTTGGAGTCGTGAGACTACTTACTCACGCAGCGCGGGGCTGTTCAGCGGCCTCGACGCCGGAGGGGAACCGGAGCAGGACGGCGTTCTCCTGCCGGTGCAGCGCCGCCTCAACGTCGCGCTGCTGCACGGGGAGCAGGCCGCCGTGGATGCTGACGTCGGTGTCTCCGGTGAGCACGGCGAGCGAAAGACACCGGTCCCGGACCGGGCATCCCTGGCACACCTCGCGCTCCTCCTCGGTACGGACCAGGTCGCGGGCGATGGTGCGGCGGGAGCCGGTGGCACCGAGGTACCAGCGCTCGGCGTCGTAGCGCCGGCACTGTCCCAGCTCCTCGACCGTGGCCTCCAGTTCGGGCAGCGGCACGGAGTCGCGGACGGCGGCTACGCGAAGTGCGAAGTGGGCGGCGGTGTTGAGCGTCGTCGCGGCGTTCATCTGCGTCCCTTCCGAGCTGTCGTTTTCGATGTGACAACTCAAGCGGGGAAGCGGGACAGCAGGTATCACGCTGCCTATCGGGTCTGCTTCAACGTCGTCTTCACCCATGCGGGGCGTCTCGTTGAAATCGCGTGTAGTGGCGGCGTTTACCCGCGCAGCGAACAAGCACGTTCCTGCCCTCAAGCCCGGTCCCCGCCGTTCCGAAGGCTCGGCTCGATGACCGTTGCCTGCCGATTCCCAGGCGAGGTGACAGATTCGAGGGCTATCGTTCACTGCGAGAGGTGCGTTCGCGCAGCTCAGAGGCGTTTTCAACGATCGCTTCAACTCGCGGCTGATACCGCTCTTCCGTGGGGCAGACCTAGCCTCCGGTCTATGGAGACGAACGGCGGGGGTGACGTAGTGGCAAAGGATCATCCGGGCTGGGTGCCAGGCACCCTTCGAAAGCATCGCGAAGCCCATGGGCTGACCCTGGAAGGATCCGGGGAGGAGCTGCGGAAGATCGCCGAGATCGCCCGTCTTCCCATCCAGGCGAACTTCCAGACCGTCTTCAACCATGAGGCGGGCAAGGCGTACCCGAACCCGCATTACCAGCGGGCGTACTGCCTCCTCTACAACGCTGCGCCTTGGGAGCTGCAGTTCAGGAACAAGCTGCCGCACGAGGAGCAGTCTCAGGTCCCGAAGATCACGCCGCACACCGACTCGGTGACCGGTGCTCATGTCCAGGCCGTGGAGTCGGCGCTGTTGCAGATCGCGCCGGGGGGTGAGGTTGACCACCACGGTCTCCGGCACCGGATCCTGGACGCGTGGCGGCGTCGGCACACCGGCGGCGATCCGCACCGGCCGCACCTCGTGCTGGTTGGCGGCTACGCGGGGAGCGGAAAGAGCGAGCTCGCAGAGTTCATCTCGTACCTGACCGGCTGGCCACGGCTGGACAAGGACTCTCTGACCCGGCCGCTGGTCGAGGCTCTGCTGGTCGCTCACGGCGGTGACCCGCACGACCGGCACACGCCGCTTTATCTGGAGAAGGCCCGGGACGCCGAGTACCAGTGCCTGATGGAGACCGCGGCCGACAACATCCGCGCCGGGATCAGCACCGTGCTCGACGCTCCGTTCCTCCGGGAGTTTTCGGACCCGGCCTGGATGCAGCGGCTCATCAACCGCTGCAAGGCCCAGGGTGCAGAGGTCGCCGTGATCTGGGTGAAGTGCGATCACGACAGCATGAAGGAGTACATCACCTTCCGCAGCGCAGCGAGGGATGCCTGGAAGCTGAGCAACTGGGAGGAGTACATCAAGGGCGTCGATACCGACTTCGCCCCCAAGGTGGACCACTTCGTCGTCGACAACCGACTCGGGTCCGCCGTGAGCCTCACAGACCAGGCCAAGCTCGCCATCGGACGGATGTACTCATGACCTCTCTCCCCTCCGCCGTGATCCTGTACGGGCCGCCGGCCGCCGGGAAGGACACCATCACCCAGGCGCTCGCCGACCTCGAGGCCGGCTACGCCCAGTTCCGGCGTCTCAAGGTCGGCAGCGGCAAGACGGACAGCTACCGGATGGGCAGCGCTGAAGAACTCGCGGCGCTGGAAGAGGCTGGCCAGGTCATCTATTCCAACTCCCGGTACGGCAACGTCTACGTCGTTGACCAGCCGGGTCTCGATGAGATGGTGGCCGCTGGCCTCACGCCGGTGCTTCACCTGGGACAGATCGACGGTGTCCAGGCCGTGATCGACGCGTACCCGGCCCGGTGGACAACTGTCCTGCTGTGGTGCACCCGCGAGGAGACCGCAACTCGCTCGGCCGGGCGCGGCGACGCCGACACCGAGGCCCGGCTCGCGGCCTGGCAAGCCACCCAGGAGGACGTGGACGCTCACCCCGACCAGGAATGGGACCTTGTCGTCCAGACTGGAGACCACTCCCCCGCCAAGGTCGCGCAGGTGATCAGCCAGCGCGTACGCGCATCGTCTCGCGCCGGGAACAACTCCTAGCCCGGCGGGCGACGCAGCTGCTCCAGCGCGCTTGGCAGGTCCATGCGGCCGTCGTCTTTCGCCTGCTCCCAGCGGGCCAGGGCGGCGGCCGCTGCGCGCAGCATCTCGTCCGGCAGCCCGGCGTCGCGGAGCATGTCGGCGGCCTCGATCAGCTCTGGTCCCCACCTCCAGGCCCTGGTGGCTGTCTTGGGGATGTAGTCGATCTCGGTGAGGTACGAGCCCGGCCGCTTCCCGCCGATGGCGAGGAGTTCTTCCTCCACATCGTGCTCGGCGGCGAGGCCATAGGAGACAGCTGCCAGCACGCGGGAGGCTTTCTGAAAGCTCGAGTAGGAGAGTTTGAGGGCGGAGGCTTGCCCGATCCTGTTGCCCAGGATGCAGGTTCGGACGTCGGTCCCGGCGAACATGTCGGCGACCGTGTCGGTCGCCGCTGGGCCGGAGAGGTAGAGCGTCGGGTGCTTGCTGCCGGTGGGCGGGGAGCCGACGATGCCACCGTCCACGACCATAGACGCGGGGAGGAGGTCAGCGATGCGTGCAGTTCGCTGCGGTGTGATGGCGTTCGCCTCGACCCAGATACCGGCGTAGCCCTGGGCGGTGCTGGCGAGTGCCTCGGCTGCGGCAGGCGGGCAGATGCTCAGCACCACCTCGGCGTCGGCCAGGAGCTGGGGGAGGTCAGACGCGGTAAGCCCGTTGCTGGCCGCGCGCTCCATGGTCCTCGCGGAGCGTCCTTCCGGGCACCACAGGACCTGGTGGCCGGCGCGGACGAGCTGGCCGCCTACGGCTGCGCCCATCGAGCCTGGGTGGAGGAGACCAATCGTGGTCACTGGACGCCTTCCTTCATCAGGATTTGGATGGCGTCGGTGATGGTGTCGACGCTGTGATGCGCGGGGCTCAGGTGCTGGGGCCATGGGCGACCGCGTAGCCAGATGGTGCGCAGTCCGGCTTGCTGTGCTCCGCCGATGTCGCCTTCGGGGTTGTCTCCCACCATCCACGCTTCTGCTGGGCGGTCGCTGCCGCAGAGCGCGAGCGCGGTGTGGAACGCGGCGGGGTCGGGCTTGCGGGAGCCGATCTCTTCCGAGATCGCGATGGCGTCGACAGCGTCAGTGAGGCCGGCCGCTGCGAGTTTGGCCCTCTGGATGTCGGCAGCTCCGTTGGTGAGGATGCCGACCGTCCAGCCGGAGGCGCGGAGCTGTTGGATGCCCTCGATGGCTTCGGTCCGCGCATTCACCTTGGCCGCGATGCCCTGGATGTAGTCGGCCCAGAGCTGGGCGGCCGGCTTGGCAAGGGTGAGCTCTTCGCGGAGGCGGGTGAAGGTCTCGGGGGACGCCCGCTCCCGTAGTGCCTCGCCGATGTGGGCTTCGGCAGCTGGGTCCAGGCCGCGGTCAGCAGCGAAGGCACGGGCCCAGATGGCGACGGCCTGTTGCCGGTCGATGAGCGTGTTGTCCAGGTCGAACAGGGCGATGGTCACAGCGCCGACCCTAGTCGCGAGCACCACGCGGGACGCGGGGAGGAGGTGCCGCTCCGTGCAGGGTCGCCCTCCGTCCGGGAAGTGGCCGCTAGGGTTCCACCATCAGACGTTGCACCACTCGGAGGACTCCATGACCACGCCGGCGCGCAAGCCCCTGAAGAACCGGGGCAGCGGAAAGCTCAGCACCGAGCGTGAGAAGGCTGGCGTGGAGAACGCTGAGCGGGGCGCGGCGACCGGGATTCACGCGCTGGATCCGGAGGAGGGAGAGCTCTTCGAGTGCGACCCCGTCACCATCTCCCCGAACCCCATGAACCGGCGCCGCGAGCTCCGGAACATGGAGGAGATGGTCGCCAGCGTCGCGCGGCAAGGCGTGCACACGCCGGGTGCGGTCATGCACATGGACCTGTTCCTGGAGATGTATCCGCAGTGGGCTGAGCTGGTTCCCCACCCGGAGCGCCGCTACATCCTCGGCCCCGGTCACCGGCGCCACGCTGCCGCGCAGAAGGCTGGCAAGCCGATGCTGGCGATCCTGCGGAACAAGTGGGCCAAAGACCTCACGGTCGAAGAGAACCTGATCTCCGAGAACGAGGACCGGGACGGGCTCTCCCCTGTCGAGCAAGCCCTCCAGCTCGATCTGCTGCGCCAGCGCGGCTTCACCACCGAGCAGATCGCCGACCGGTCGGGCTACGGCAGCCGCGGCACCGTCTCCCGCTTCCTCAATCTGCTGGACCTCCCCGCCGAGATCCAGACCGCGGTGCACCAAGGCGACCTCTCTCACAAGGCTGGGTACACGCTCTCGACCATCCAGGACGACGAGTCCTCCAACAGCTCCCCGGCCGCGCATGAGCTACAGAATCGGGCCTTCGGGTGGATGCGCGAGGAGGGGCTGAGCGCTGAGGCCGCGAAGAACCGGCTCAAGCAGGAAGCCGTGTTTCCCGCGGGAAACACGGCTTCGGCCGACCCCGCTCACACCCCGTTCCCAGGTCCGGCCGAGGACGTTTCCCGCGGGAAACAAGACAGCCAGGCCGAGGGCAAGGACGACGAGCAGCCGACCGGGAAGACGTCAGAGTCGGCCAGCAGCGAGCAGACAGCGATCCCGCGCCAGGCCCAAGGCCCCGCTGACGGCCCTGAAACGAAGGCAGTCTCGGCTGCTGCCGAGGCTGCAGAAGCCCGCACCCTCGCGTGCCAGATCCTGCTGACCGAAGAGCGCTACGCCTCTGCCGAGGACATGTACGCGCGCCTCGTCGATGCCGTCCTCAACCCCGAGGAGTGGAAGCCGGCGGCCGCTCTCGCACACTCCTGGCTCCGCGAGCTCGGCAAGGGCCCCGCCGTCGGCCGCCCCAGCAAGTACGTCGCAGCGGTGGCCGCTTCGAAGGACACCAAGCTCAAGCGCCGGGTCGCGTACGCGATCGGCCTGGCAGCCGATGAGCTCCGCGCGGCCGAGCCCAACCGCACATGGGATGACCGGGACCGCGCTCATCTCCAGCTACTGATGACCAGCAAGGCCGCCTACCAGCCGACCGAGTGGGAGCAGGGCCAGCTCGGCCTCGTCTCCCCCGGGCACTGACCCGCGTCCCGCCCCGCTCGTCTCCGGAGACCATCATGACCAGCACATCTGTAGCCACCGCGACCCGCGTCCTCGAAAAGACCCGGGTCATCGTCTTCGCACTCAAGGCTGGCGGTACCGCCAAGACCAGCTCGTGCACCAGCCTCGCCGCGATCCTCGGCGGACGCGGCTACCGCACGCTGGTGATCGACCTGGACCCGCAGTGCAACACCAGCCATGTCCTCGGCTACAGCTCCTTCGGAGAGAACCAACTCGGGATCACTGACGTCATGAAGGCGGACGCCAGCCTCAGCGACGTCGTCGTGGAGGCCCGCTACCAGGTCGACGACATCGACCCCGAGAACCCCGCCGCCGCCTTCGAGCCGATCCCGAATGTGTTCGTCGTCCCGGGCAACATCGACGACCTGGACATCGACGAGGCCGAGCGGATCCTCAACGACTCCCGTTCCGCCGATGCCTACTGGCTCCGCGAGGGCCTGGCCGAGATGGACGGCCAGTGGGACGTCGTCCTCATCGACTGTCCCGCCACCTACGGCCGCTCAACCGTCACCGCCTTCATCGCCCTGGACAAGGACGTCGACGGCGAGGTTCTGCCCCCGGTCCTGTGCACCTTCAAGGAAGCTGGCGCCCTCGTCCGGCTGGAGAAGAAGCTCAAGGAGATCCGCGACCTGCGGAAGTACGCCATCAAGGGCATCGCACCCGAGATGAAGCGCGTCCTCGCCTGCTGCGCACCCAACTCATCCTTCGGTCTGGCCGAGCACCGCCAGACCCTCCAGGAGATCCAGGATGAGTACGGCGACATCCTCCTGCCGCTCGTCCACTGGTCCGGCGAGATGCCGAAGATCTACCGCCAGGACTGCCCCGTACCCATCTTGGCCCCGAACAGCATGCCGACCCAGGAGTACAAGAAGGTCGCTACAGCTCTCGGCTTCCCAGATCGGAGCTGACCGTTTCCCGCGGGAAACGAAGAAGGGGGGACCAGATACCTGGTTCCCCCCCTTCTTGCCGCTTCTAGCTATCGCTGGCCATACGCCGTTCCACCACCCGGGCCATAGCCTCCAGGGCCCTGACGTACGCCAACCGATCCCATCCTGAAGGTTCCTTATGGCCGAGCTCCCACCACGAGAACCTGAGCGTAGTTACGCCAAAGACAGATGAGATCTTCTCCTGTGCCAGCCCGAAGGCCCGGCGGGTCTCGATTCGCTCGTCCCTTGCGGGAAGTTCGACGTGCGGCGCAGCAGAGCTCCCACTGCTCCTCTGCTCCTGCACAGTCTGAACTGCCTGTTCCAACTCCTGAAGGTCCCTGCGGGAGGGCACCGGCAGCTTTGTCGTTCCGCGCGTAGGTGGGACAAACCCGCTGCTACTCACCACGACCTCAGGTCGCAGAAGGTACTGCCAGCCGCGGTCCGCGTTGTGCAGCGGCCGCTTGGTGGCGATCTCTTGGGCTTCCATGGTCAACGCCTCAGTCCTGCTGAGGTACCACTCGATCTCACGGATCCGGACCAACGGCCACCAAGCCTTCTTCCTTTTGTGGAAGCTCCAGCGCTTCGACGGATTGCTGGTCACACCGACGTACAGCAGCCGACCCTCCTCGTCGAAGAGCCGGTATAAGGCAGTCCTCCCGTCGTCGGTCACGCCTCAGCGCCTTCTTCCCCGATCTCCTTCTTCATGTGGGCGAACAGCACCAGGTAGTCGTCCCGCGACTTCCCCGTCGGGTCGTACTGCCCCCGCTCCCAGGCGCTGACCGTAATCCGGTGCACCTTCAAGAGCTTGGCGAGGCCGTCCTGTGTCAGGCCGTACGCCTTCCGGACTCGTTTGCGCTCCTCCGGGGTCGGGAGATCCTCCGCCGGCGCACTGGGCCTCTTCCGCAGGGCTTCCGCCTCCGCGATCAACTGCTCCACGGTCCTCTCCTCGTTCTCGGAGTTCTCATCCTCACGAGACATGACGCTACACCGACCCCTTCACACGACACAACGTCTACGCTACATTTAGACGCGTAGTCACTCGCTACATACTCCCAGTTAGATCACTACCAGGATCGCATCACCCAGTTAGCACTCATAGCTACGAGGGGCACTAAATGACCACACGTCCTAAGAAGCCGACCGACCACCAGGACTCCAGCACCTCGCGGGAAGAGAGTTCCTCCGCTCCGACCTGGGAGTACGGTGCGCCGGATCTGGGTCTGGGCCCGGCACCGCGCACGAAGCTGTCTGCCGACTCCGACGACGTGGTGCGGGACGGGGTGGAGGGCTGATGGCCGCTCGTGTTCCGGCTCCGGTGCGCAAGCTCGTGGACCGTGCCTCGCTGGTCGTGGCGCTGCTGACGGGCCTGGTGGCTCTGTGGGTGGTCGGCCAGCCGGTGGTGCCGGTGATCACGTTCCTGTCGGGTGCGGTCTTGGCGTACGGCTCCTTCCAGTACGCGGTGGCCCGGGTGCTGTCCAAGAAGAAGTTGAAGGGCCGTCGGCGTCCCGCCTCGCGGCGCAGCTGACGAGTGACCTTCTGATCTGACTTTCCGTACCGATCCCTTGGGGGGATTGCCATGGCCACCATCGAGCGCTCGACCCTGATGTTCATCACCGTGATTGCCGCCCTGGTAGGTGCTTGGGCCGCCTGGACGGCGAAGGCCGGGCACGACCCGGTGACGGTCGGCTCCATCGTGTACGGCGTCGTGGCCGGCGGCCTGGCGAAGCTCTTCCGCGGCGGGGCGACGGCCACGGTCGTCCGCTCGCTGCTCCTGATCGTCGGTGGAGTCCTGGGCTTGGTGGCCTCGCTACTGCTGGGGCGTGCCGCCGGGATCTACCTGACTCCGTCTACCGCGTAAGTGCTGGTGGGCGATGCGTGAGGCCGGGGCGGTCCCGGCCTCGGGGAGGAGGCATGGCATGGCGTTCCAGGCGAACGACGAGGTGCTGATCACCGCCTGCGCGGATGACCCGCGGGCGGTCGGGAAGGTCGGCCGGATCGTCGACGAGGTGCCGCCGGGCGAGCTCACGAACGGCAGGTGGACGGTGGGTGGGATATCGCTCTTCATCGCTCCCGTCCTGTGCCACACGCACGAGCTGCAGAAGGTCTGAGCCCGAAGGGGGCCTTGATGTTGAAGAAGCTGATCTCGTTCCTGAGGCCGGGTCCGGCGGCCGTTGAGTCGCTGGCCGCCGGCGCCGGGTCCGGTGGTCCTCGAGTGGTGTGCCTGTGCGGCTCGACCCGGTTCTGGGCGGAGCTCGCCGAGGCGAACCTTCGCGAGACCGCTGCGGGTCGGATCGTGCTGGCCCCGGGGTGCGACATGAAGACGCCGCACCCGCTATGGGCGGACGAGCGCGACGCCGAGGAGCTCAAGGTGCGGCTGGACGAGCTGCACCGGGCGAAGGTTCGGATGGCGGACGAGGTGCTGGTGGTCAACCCGGGCGGGTACATCGGCGACTCGACGCGGTCGGAGATCGCGTACGCGCTGGCCCTGGGTGTCCCGGTCCGCTACACCCACCCCGCCGAGCCCGCGGCCAGCGCGGCGGTGGTCGTGGCGGAGTCCCGGTCGACGGAGCCGCGGGCGCTGGCCTCGTACGAGCTCGCGGACTGGGAGTGTCCGTACTGCGAGCAGACGGCGGTGGAGGGCACCCACGCGTGGGACGACCGTGGGCCGTACCAGCTGCTGAGCGTCCACGTCCTGCGGTGCCCGGCCGGGCACGGCTGGTCCAACCACAACGACGGAGGCTGACGATGAAACTGCCCCTGCTGCTGTGGCTGCTACCGACGTGGGTGAGTGACCACTGCGTGGAGCTCGCCGGGAACTGGCGGCTGTCCCGCGCGATCGACCGGGCGTTCGCGGCCGGCGACACGGAGGCGCTGTCCGTGTTCCGGACCGGGACCCTGCGGGCGACGTTCACCACGGACGGGATGCTCGCCCGCACCGACGAGCTCGTCGCGTACGCGGAGTTGGTGGTGGAAGCCGACGGCTGCGCCTACCGCTACCACCGCCTGTTCTCCGGCCTGGAGCTCACCGCCTGAGCCCTCAGACAGTTCAACGGTTCTCGAAGATCCCATCGTGCAGACGGAAGGAAACGTGTCATGACGACTCTGGCCACCAGCACCTCTCTGGCCGACCAGGCCGCACAGCAGCTGCTCCAGCGGGATGTCTGGTACGGGCTCAGTGGCGTGCTCGTCACCGGTGAGGCCGTTGCCCGCCATCTGACGGCCGCGGCTGGCCTGATGGAGCGCAAGGGCTGGGACCCGCAGCTCTACGCCCCGTTCTCCGGGCACCACCTGTGCGACGCCCTGACGAGCACCCGGGACGACTGCATGGGCGACGCGGACACCCAGTTCGTCGGGCGGAGCGTGCTGGAGACGGTGCTCCGGATCAGCACCGGCTCCTCGTACGTCGACTACGAGGTCTGGAGCGAGCACCCCATGCGCACCCTCGGCGAGGTTCTCACCGCCTGCCGGACCGCCTCGGCCCTCGCGCTCCAGCACGGCCCCGGCCCTCAGGTGGCCGGCTCGGAGCTCGACGCGGGGGAGAGGTGATCGCCGTGGCCCGCAGCCAGGAGTGGGACGACCCCGGGGCGTGGCGGGCGATCGCCCGCGAGACGCTCCAGGCGTTCGACGCCATCTTCTCGCCGGGCCTGTACGGCTGGAGCCAGGAGGAGGGCGGCGCCGTCGCGGTGAAGCACCTGGAGCGGGGGCGGGAGCTGTTGCAGCCGATCCTCGATCGGTACGTCGCCGGGGCGCGGACGTCGTGGGGCCGGGCCTGGCGGAGGTGGGGTGTGGGCCGGGGCCCGTACGTGGTCGCGTTCGACGAGGCGATCGCGCACGCCAGGGCGCGGGCGGCGGGTGAGCCGGAGCGGGACTGGCCGATGCTGTGGATCCGTGACGGCCGGCTGCGATTGCTTCAGCGGTACACCGGCGACCGCCGGGTGCTCGACACGATCGGGGAGGAAGAGGCATGAGCAGCGACGAGCGCGTGGTGTTCGAGCCGGCCTGGGAGGACAACCCGACGTGGGGCGGCAGCGAACTGTACGAGGATCTGGCCGGGGCGCAGCGGTTCGCGGCCGAGGCGTACGTCGACGAGCAGGGCGAGATGCTCGACGGACACGAGGACGGGCCCGGCAAACTCGTGTGGGTGGAGGCGGGCGAGAGCTGGGACCTGACCGACGGCGGTAGGCCGACGCCGGTGTCGATCGTCGCGCGGCCCGTACGGGGTCGCCCGGCGTCGGCCGGTCCGGCTCCGGCGAATCTGCTGGCGCTCGCCCACGAGTTCCGCGTCCTGATCCCCAACCCCGGTGTCGGCGGGTACGGGGAGGTCGTGGTCCGGCGGCAGCCGGACGGCGCCGGGGAGCGGTGGGCGGTGACGGACGGCGCGTTCTCCGGGCTGCGGGCCTGGGTCGACGGCGAGGGCTGGCGGTACGTGAGCGACATCGGCCGCGCCGCGGCCTACCGCCACGGCCTGGAGCAGGCGCTGGAGCTCGCGCACCAGGTCGCGGAGATCGAGGCGGCCTGCCATCAGGCAGAGGTCGCCGCCGTCCGTCCGGAGAACCGTCGGGAGGACGGCGGCGGCTGAGCGAGGCCGGCGCGGGTTCGCCGAGGCCCACCCCGGTTACGGGGTGGGCCTCTTGTCGTTCGCGAGTGCGGCTGCGACGACGGCGCGGGTCAGCTCGTGGATCTGGGCGGTGGTGAGCTTGCTCGTCCAGCGGGTGCCGTGGCTCGGGCAGGCCAGGGTGAAGTTGTGGGTGCCGTGGTGGAGGTCGTGGTCCCAGACATGGGGCTGGGAGCGGCAGCGGCCATGCCGTTCGGTGTTGTGCAGGTGCTCGCCGGCGATGTCGAGGCGGTACCGCTGGGGAAGGGTCTGCTGTTCCCGGCAGCCGCGGCACTCCAGGAGGTGGAGGATGCTGCCCTCGCCCTGGAGGAAGCGGACGCCTTTGCCCTCGAAGGTGTTGCAGCTGGCGCAGACCGGGCCGCGAACGTGTCCGTGGTCGTGGCAGTGGTCCCAGGTGAAGGCGCGACTGGCTTGGCAGAGGCGGCACAGGTAGTCGTCGGCGCGCATCGTCCGGCGCAAGTCGTTGTAGGCGACGCCGCGGAGGTGGCCTTTGTAGGGCTGGTAGGCGGCGCCTGAGCAGTCTGGGCAAAGGGTGACGTATCCGGTGGTGGTCGGCTGCCGCCATCCTCCGTAGCGCGGGCCCCGGCTCTTGCACGACGAGCAGATCCTGGCCTGGTCGCTCAGGCTGAGCTCGAGTTCCTCCCAGCGGTCGAGGAGGTCCGCGCAGGCCCGAGGCATGTACCAGGAGCTGCCGCGCTGGGTCAGTGCCCGCAGCGGCTGGAGCCCTCCTACCGAGGTGCTGGCGTGTGATGACCTCGTCGATCGGGATGCCGCCGGGGAGTCCGTTGTCTCCGACGGTGTCGGGTCCGGCTGCGCCTTCTTGCCGGTTGGCGCGGATGTAGGCGGCGTGGTGGATGCGGTTGGCGATGCCCTCGCGCCAGGGGATGGGGTCGGGTGGCTGGGAGTAGTCCAGCCGTCGTGTGCGCTGGAGGACGGCGACCTCCACCAGGTCTTGGGGGTCGGCTTGGATGGCGGCAAGTTCGTGGCCGGCCCGGCGGATGTCGCGGTCGTCGTAGCGCCACTGCGCTTTGTCCTTGAAGGCGCGCAGCGCCTTGTCCCCGATCAGGACGTGGCCGTGGTGGTGAAGCCACTTCCTCTTGAGCAGGACGTCGGTGACAAAGGGGAGGGGGCTGTCCTTGATGAGGTCGGTCAGGGTGTTCCGGGCGAGGGCAGGGCTGATGAGCATGGCGGGATGGTGGCAGGGGAGTCTGACAGCCGCGCCCCTAAATTCGGGCAGATGGTCGAGTCTTCGCTCTGGTGTTAGAGGTGTGCTCGCTGGCCTGTCTCACCGCTGAGCGGCTGCGGCCCTGTAACCAGCGTCTGGTAGCGACGTCGGCCGCGCGGCGGCGTTCCAGCAACCCTGGGCGTGGCGCTGCGTCTGGCGAAGGTGGTGGCCAAGCTCGAGGCCGAGCGGGACCGGACCCAGGTGACGGAGTCCGGCGCGGACGGCTCGGCAGAAGACGCTGGCTGACCGAATCGCGGTCCGGATTCGCAGAGGTCCACCCCGTGAAGGGGTGCGCCTTTGTGTTCGGCTGTGGCTCGGGCGGGCGCGAGCAGGGACCGTAGGGACTGTTCTGCTGATGGTCCGATGTCCGGTGGAGGCAGAGGAGACTGCGTGGCGTCGGAGCGGGTCGCCGCTTCGGGCCGTGGTGGCGGAACTTGTATGGAGCGTGTCACAGCCTCGGTGAATCCTGCCCGAGGTGGTCGGTTGACGCGTGATACTCCCGGGATCATCCGATGGGACGCGGGGAGCAGGGGCAGAGTTGGTAACGACTTCGCAGTACAGCGCTTTATCCGATGCTCGGGTCAGGGAGCTGCAGGTCAGCGTCTGGGAAGACGAGCGCGATCTTGCGTGGAAGAAGAGGCGTACGCGCCGGATCCGTACAGCGTTGATCATGGTGGTCCTAACCGTGCCGGGCTTCGTGACGTGGTCTGCGGTGTATGCCGATCGACATCAGTGGCTGGTCTCAGGGCGCGCTGTCTTGGGCGTGGTGCTGGGGGTCTCGCTTCTGTACCTGCTGGTCATAGCGATTCACCATCTATGGAAGACGAACCGGCTGAACTACTTCGAGCTGTACGTCGATCCGGTTCTGGACCGGTTCAAGCTCCCGGCGGCGGAGCTGGAGGATCGTCTGGATATGAACAGGACGGCTCTGCGGCGGGTGAACGCGCTGACGCCGGTGTCTCTGCGGGAGCAGCGGGGGATGTACCGCGAGGAGCTCGCAGAGGTCATTGAGAACTATCAGGCGGAGAGCCGCAAGTACCGGCGGGTCCACAATGGTCTGCAGTCTCTGATCATGGTCGGGTCGACGACGATCACCACGGTCGCGGCGCTGGACGCCAAGGAGTGGACCTGGCAGACCATCATGGTCATCGCGCTCGGGTTCTGCGTCACGCTCGCGAGCACGTTCACCGGGTACTACAAGTACCGGGAGCGCAGTTACTTCCTGCAGCAGACGGCGGATGCCATCGAGGAGGAAGCCAACGCTATCGCGCTGGGTGTGGGGGAGTACGGCGTGTTCGGTGAGGACGAGCAGGACCAGGCGCTGGCGAAGTTCACGCAACGGGTGGAGTCGCTGCGCAACGAGCAGCGGCGGCGCCAGCAGCAGCTTGACCAGCCGGCCGAGCATGCTCCTGTTCAGGGTTCTTCGGGTGTGTAGCAGGTGCCGGGGACCGGGTGAGCAGACACGCCGAGAATTCGGGCTGGCCTGAGGGGACAGCCTGGTCTGGAGCGGCGACTTGGCTTGGCGGGCTCGTGGCCAGGGCTGTTGCAAGTTGCGTGATCTTGTGAGTTTGCAAAAGCCCTGGGCTGGTGGCACTGCGGGTGAAGGTCGACGAGGATGTCAGCAAGGCAGGGGGTACTGATGACGTCCAAGCTCACTCCGCTTGATATCCAGCGACTCGCGTACTCGCGATTCCTCTACGACGAGGGTGTGGTGTATTCGCTTCGGCCGGCGCCGTTGTCCTCGACCGCGGTCCTGTCGTTTCACGACGCGGTCGAGAACTTCCTCGGCTTGGCCGCGCAGTTCCTCGGTGTGGAGGTAAGTCCGAAGGTTCAGTTCATCGAGTACTGGGGGCAGCTCAAGCCGACTGTCCTCCCTGGCAAGGGGGCGATGAACACGCTGAACAGTGTTCGGGTCGCGTTGAAGCACCATGGGGTGTTTCCGTCGGCACAGACCGTGGAGCAGTCCCGGGCGAGCGTGCTGAACTTCTTCACCGCCGCGACGCCGATGGTCTTCGGGATCGAGTTCGACGCGATCAGCATGACCGGCCTGGTCACCCAGGAGGAGACGGCACAGCTTCTGCGGGACGCTCAGACTCACGCCGATGAGGGGGACTGGGTGCACGCGATGGCTGGCCTCCGGCTGGCCTTGGAGGCCCTGCTTGAGCGGTACGCCCGGCCGCGGGAGCTGCGGCATGTTGATTCGCCGTTCGCGTTCGGTCCGCGTATCAACAGTCGTCGGCTGCATGAGCTGGAGAGGGGGACGATGGCGGAACAGGAGATGGGCAAGGCAGTGGAGGTGGCCGTGGCCACCCAACGTGCGATCCAGGTCGTCAGTTTGGGTATCGACTTCCCCAGCTACATCCGCTTCACCTGGCTGACTCCCCGCGTGGACGCCTATGGAGACGGTTCCCGTCGGTACTACCCCACTGCGCAGGAGGAGGCGGTGACTGGCCAGGACTACTCGTGGGCTCTGAACTTCGTCATCGAGTCGGCGCTCCAGGCGTCCCGGGCGGATGAGGTCCTCGAACTCGTCAGCACCCGGGCTACCCACAACTGGAACTCCCAGTTCGACCGGACCTCCCAGGAGCGTTTCGTCATGCGCAGCTGGGAGGGACCGGCGACTTAAGGTTCAGTCGTCCTCTGGTGTCGGCGCAGCGGACTCCAGTGCTTCAGCAGGTGATGAGGACCTGGGATGAGCTCTCACCCACGCCTGGTGGCTGGTTGAGCGCCTCTGCCGGGCGAACGGGATTTGGGCGGCCGCGGGTCTGCGCCGCACACTTCCTGCGTGACAGCACCTTCTCGCGATCGAGGCCTCGGCCGAGGCGTCGCCAAGCTCATTCCCCCGTCCCCGGCCGCGCCGGCGGAGCAGGCGGTAGCTGCCCTCGCCGCGCTTTCCTCTGTGCCCGTGCAGGTCGGTGTGCTCCAGGCAGCCGTCGTCCTGCTCGACGCCACCGCGTGCCGGTCCGACGACGACCAGCTGCGCTCTGCGGCCGAGTCCACTGTCGCCCACCTCCGGAAGGCCATGGAACCTACGGGATCCAGCCCGGAGCCCCATGCCAGCGGCTGGTTCGCCGGGCCAACGCCGAGGGCTCCCGAGTAGGGTCTCGCGGCTACCTCCAGGTGTGCCGCGATGTCCGTAGCAACCTCGTCAGCTGGGGAACAGTCCGGATGGTGTGTTTTTCGTCAGGTATCGGTTGTGGATCGGTGGTTTCTGGCCGGTCGGCATGGGCTGGCTGGCTGGGCCATTAGCATCCGCTTCCTGTGACTTCGGGGGAGGGCCGAGCGATGCGGACGTTGGAGATGCAGCTGGAGATCTGGTTTACGAAGGCTGAGCACTTCTTCTCTGCGCCGGACTCGGAAGCTATCTACTTCCGGTGTGCTGGTTCGGCTCTGGGTGATCCGGACTCTGCGCGGCTGCTTGGGAAGCGTGAGGGAGTCAATCGCTCTGCCGTGTTGGCGCGCATGTGCGACGAGCCGTATCGCGGGCAGGTGATCCGTCAGTGTGCTGATGCGCTCGGTACGCGCGGCCGGTTCGTGAGGGCTTGTGTCCGATTAGACGAGGCTGCGGCTGCTCATGAGCGTGCGGTGGACGAAGCGGACTGGGACTGGCGGCCGGTCTGTCTGATGCTGGTGGGCGGCCTTCTTGCCCTGATCTTGTTCGGTGGTCCCCTGATTCCGCCGGTGGTGCTCCTGCTGACGGCGGGGGTTCTCATCTGGCTGCACTCTCGGGGTAGCACGGTGTTGTTGAACCTGCTGCGGTGCATGCGGGCGGGGGCTTCGAAGTTCCGCTGGGTGGTGCACCGCGTCAATGCTGGGGCGTGCGCCGTGGAGTGGGCCGAGACTCTGCAGAGGGAGGGGACGGGGCCTTCGGCTGGTGCACTGATCCGGGAGATGCTGGGAGACGATCCTGATTCCCTGCTCATCCGTGGTGGTCATGAGGAGGGCCTGCGTACGCCGCGGGCTGCCCGCTACGTGGTGGAGAATGCTGCGCTGCTGCAGCTGAAGCGCAAGATACAGCAGATCGAGGGCGGGACCATCGCCGTCTGCGGTCCTCGGGGCTCGGGGAAGACCACCCTCTTGGAGACAGCCGTCAGGGGGGCGGATTTCGGGGTGATGGCTCAGGCGCCGGCCTCGTACACCCCGCATGACTTCCTGGTGTCGCTGTCGGTGCGCCTGTGCCAGACCTACATCCGGGACAGTGGCAAGCCGGTGCCCGAGTTCACGCGGCTGTCGCCGCTTGACCGCCTTGGGCGGCGGGTCAGGGCCGGTGCAAAGCGTGTCGGGCGGTGGGGTCTGTTCGCGGTGCCGACCGCGGCGCTAGTGGTGCTGGGTTCGGCGGCGTCGGTGCGTTCGGTGTACACCGAGAATTTTGCTGCGGGGGCTCATCTTGTGGGCGTTGTGTCCAGCCGTGTGAGCCGCGGTGGGGTGCAGCTGTGGCAGGGACATTCAGTTGTCGGCAGTGTGCTGGTTGCTGTGGTGGGACTCTTGTGGTGGCGAGCACGGCGCAGGGCTGGGGTCGTCCGCGTGCTGCTCCAGGTCCCACTGGTGTTCGCCGGCGTGATGGGCTTCCTGCTGTTCGCCGTGCTCGTCCGTGACCTGGTCACCGACGAACAGATCCTCTTCCTGCTCCAGCGGGTCGATATCCGAACCGTGCTCATTCTGGGGGTTCTGCTCCTGGTGTGGGAGGGCTGTCGCATGGCTCAGGAGTCAGAGGCTGAGTTCTCGCTCGGCTTCTGGGACATCTCGGCCAGGGCTGTCTTCCGCCCTGCCACGTATCTGTTCGGCGGCTTACTCGTAGTTCTTCTCCTGCGCAACGACCAGATCCGGGCTCTGCTCGCCGACTCCGAGAACCCTCTGCGGCTCGCTGGTTTCGTGGTTGCGGCTCTGCTGTTCAAGGTCGCGTTGTGGAAGCCCCGCCCCGCCGAGTCCCCTCTGGTTGTGCGCTGCCAGGACTACCTCTACCGGCTGCAGACCGTCCAGTCGTCATCGAACGCGCTGAGCACTGGCGTCGCCCAGGTCCTGAGTCTGGGCAACGCCCACACTTCTTCTCTCTCCACGGTGCCGGTGAGCTTTCCTGAGCTCGTCGATGACTTCCGGTGTCTATTAGGGCTCATCGCCACGGAGAAGGCCCGGGTGGGGGAGGTCGTGGTGATCGCCATCGACGAGGTTGACCGGCTGGGTTCTGATACCCAGGCACTGGCGTTCCTCAGCGAGATCAAGGCCATCCTGGGCGTGCCAGACGTCTACTACCTGATCTCGGTGGCTGAGGACGTCGGGGCCGCTTTCGTCCGCCGGGGGCTGCCGCACCGGGACGTAACCGACAGTTCCCTCGACGACATCCTTCATGTCCAGCCCAGCACTCTCGAAGAGTCCCGGGAGATTCTCTCCAGCCGCTCGGAGACTCTGACGGGCCCGTACGCGGCGCTGGCCCACGCCCTGTCGGGGGGCGGCCTGCGGGATCTTCTGCGCTATGGCCTGCAGATCCTGGAGATGCAGGAGAAGTCCCAGTCCAACGAACTAACCGAAATTTCACTGCACCTCATCCTGGAAGAGCTGTCCGAGACGCTGGCCGGCTTCCGGACTCTGCTGAGCAAGCACCAGTTCTCACGCAGTACGAGCACCATCCTCAGTTCGTTCGGTGCGCTGGTGCGAGACCTGCAGCTTCCGTGCCCGTGTGCCGTAATCGACCTGCGGCCCAGCCTGGAGCGGTTCGCCTTCTACGGGACCGCCGACCACCCGGACACCGCGACCAACCCCGACCTGGTCGACACCACGCGCCAGCTCATCGAGGAAGCCTCCGCCTACGCCTACTTCTCGCTGACCCTGCTCGACATCTTCGGCAGCAGCGGGCTGGACCGACGCACGAGCATGGCTGCGGCGTTCGGCCGCGAAGGCGACCTTCAGCGTCTGGCTGACGCCCGGCAGGAACTGGGGATCTCTCCGTACAGCGCACGCACACTGCTGGACGGCATCCGTGTGGCCTGGACCCTCCCCCTGCAACCGAGGACCAACGGGAACATCCCTCTGCAACGAGCTAGTGACTGCTCCATTCACACCGCCTGACGGCGTCCGCACGAGAACCGACGGGCTGCTGACTGGTCCGTGCCACCACCGCGCACCGCGACAGGTTCACGATGTCCGACCAGGCCGAGTGATCGAGGGGCGGGTGCAGCTTGAGCCGGGTCGGCCCCACTGGCGGGGCGTGGGGGGCATGTGATTGGCGCGGCCGCCGCTCTAGAGCGGCTGCTCCCAGCGAAGGCCGGCTGACCGCTGCGGGCACCTACTCGACGGCCCTTCGCCCCCCGGGCGAAGGGCCATCACCACGCTGATGAGATCCGCGCGCGTCCTCACCCAGCCTTGCCCGGTGGGCCTAACGCCACATATCCGCACCGTCGCGCCCACTCGGGTCCATCGCCAACAGGTCTTCGTGGAGACCTGAGAGGGGACGGCCAGTGGGACGTCCGTCCTCGCCAGACTCTATGACCGCCCAGCCGACATCGACCCCCGACACGTTCACGTCCCCGCCGCAGTCGAGCTCGTCCACCGCGGCAAACACCGATTCATAGGCGATCGCCCGAGCCAGCAGCACCAAGTCGTCCCGGTCTGCTCCCGCGTCCAACAGGCGCCGAGCTGCCGCCACCTGTTCCAGAGCTCCCGGGTTGGCCCAGCCATCGATCGCTCCCCGCCACAAGGAGCGGAGCAGCACGAACCGCGCCAACTGCGGCTGGTTCTCATCGATCTCAGACCGCACCCAATCCGGTGCGTCAGCCGCACCAAGGGCTTCGAACTGCGTCCGAAGTGACTCCGCCACGGCTCGCTTCGACGATGTCAGTCCGGACAACCACGACTGCCACATCGCCTCGACATCATTCATCGCACCAGGATGCCCCACCTGACGCCAGCACCGTCAAGATCAACAATTTACGCAGATCCCGATCCTCATCAACGTCGGGTGACGTCATTTCTGGGTGAACATCCGCAGGGCCCAAGATCGCTAACTGCTGCCCAAACCGCTGTCCTTCGTCATCCAATCGAGGCGTTTGACAACGAACCCAGTCCTTGATGTCTCCTTTCGCAGGATCGTCACCCCAGCGGGGAAGTTACGTCGCCGATCCGGAGTGAGCACCGGCGACCACTGTCAGCGCGCCATGCAACCCTCGACCTCGTTGAGGCGCTCGCTTACCCGACGCGCCCGTTGGGATGGGGGGACGAAATGAGTGACGAAACACGGGCCGCCTCACCTTCGCCGGAGGATGCGCTGCGCTCTGCCCGGCTGCTTGCCCGTGCTGAGGCGGCCGTCGTGGCGCTCTTCACCGCGCGGGTCTACGAACTGGGCTGGACGGCACGGACCAAACCGAAGGGCATCTTGGACCACGTCACGCTGTCCTGCGACGCGGGACATACGACTCAGGTAACCCCCGTGACCGCATTGCACCCAACGCTAGGCAGCACGATCGTCCAAGCGCCCGAGGGGAGCGTGTTCCTCCTGGATGCAGGGATGAAGCACATGGCAGTGCCAGGAACGACAGATCGGGCTGCCTTCCCCATGGCGCTGGAGGAGTGCGAGCCCTGCGCGCGGAAGCGATGGGAAGAAGCCGCCCATGAGTCGTTCGCTGCCTACGCGATCGCGACCGATCTCCGCGTCGTGGCCGACGCCGCATCGCGCAGCGGGTTGCCAGCAAAGAAAGTCCGCTGTTTGCACGGGCATGAGTTCACCATCACTGCCATAGATCCACGTATCCCTAAGCCCTCGCCAGGCTTCGGCCGCAACCACGGACACGAACGCACCTGGCGCGACTTCACGATGTCGTTTGATCCGACTCCCACTGAGCGCATACCGGAGGGTACCTACGGGTTCACAGCAGGTCCTGGCAGCGCAGACAACCCCTGCGCTACCTGCCGTCGCATCTCGCAGACACCCAAACTCGTTGAATTCCGGCGCCGCGCCCGCGAGCAGAACGTAATGATCCTGGACGTCATGGCGGACCGAATCCTCCAGACGGTGCGCCTGTGCTGCGTTGCCGGTCACCTGACCTCGGTGAGCATCAACACCGGGTTGAAGCGCGAGTTGTTGTGCGCCCGATGCAGCGGAGCAGGCGTTCGCCCCGAACCAACCGTGTACTACGTGGTGACCGATGGGTCCATGGTGAAGCCCGGCATCTCCTCGGGTGACGGGCGAGGACGACTTGATACCCACCGCATCGAGCACGGTCTGGGGCAAGTCCGCAGGCTCATTATCGACCTCCCCGCTGGAGCAGCCCGCGATGTAGAGCGGCATGTCCTGGACCGCTTGGCCAGGCAGGGTATCCGTCCGCTGATGGGCTTCGAGTATTTCGATGCCGCGCACACTGACCGAGTGCTGGAATTGGCCGACGGGTGGTTCGCGGCGAACCTGCCGAACGTCCCGTGGACGGTCACCCACTAGGCGCGGCCTCCGGCTCGGGGTCCCTACCGCCTTGACAACGAAGTGAGTCGTCGCTGGTCAGCGGCATCCGACCGACTAGCTTCGCTGTCAAGGGACAACCGCTGCTACTTCACGTGAACGAAGCCGGGCGGGTGGGACCCGGTCCTGATGCCCTGCAGCCCCGGGGCGGAGAAGCACAGTGACGACTTCAGGCGCGGTGAGGGGTCTGGCTGGGCAGGTAAGTGCGCCCTGTGTGCGCCGGGTATGCGCCCTGGCACTCAAACGGGCGCATTCTGTGATCCCAGTCACGTGAACGCCGGTTAACGCTGGTCGATGCGCGTGGAAAAACCGGACGCGAAGGTTCCGCCAAGAACGGGTGTCCGCCGGTTAACCCGAGCGCCCGTTCATGTCGGTGAGTACATGCGAGAGCACACAGCGTTCTCCTCCGGGCTGCTCAGCCCGGAGTCTCACGGAACACGTAAGGAGGGTCAGTGGGGCACGAGATGTCCCGGTACACGCCGAAGCCCGGCGCCTACCGGATGACCGCCGCGGGCCAGGACGCTGGGACGCGCCCGATAGCCCGCACCGCCTCGCAGGCCAAGGCAGAACACACCGCCGCACCGCACACCGGCATGCGGCACACAACCTCCCAGCCACACCTGGGATTCCACACTCCGGCCACAGAGCCGCCGAATGATCAGGAGGGGGAGCGGTGAACGATTCGTCGTGGGAGTACGAGCTGACCAAGCCCGACCCGGCTAACTTTCCCGCCGCCTTCGAAGGCTTCTTCGCCCAGCACAGGAACGGCTTCCTGCGCCTGGCCGGCTCGCGGCTGCGCAACCGCCAGGACGCGGAGGACGCCGTCATGGAGGCGGCCTACAAGATTTTCCGGAAGTGGGAGCGGATCATGGCCCACCAGAACCCGAGGGCGATGGCATACCTGATCCTGCACAACCACCTCATCGACTTCTACCGCCGCCGGGCCCGCATGGCCGGGCGCGACGAGGCTGCCCGCCAGCACGCCCCGGTCGCCTCCGACTTCGCCGACCTCGGCGCGTTCGCGAAGCTCGACGAAGCCCTGGAGACACTGGAGAAGACCGCGCCGATGCAGGCCCACAGCGTGCGCCTGCGCCATCTCGCCGACCTCTCCTACGAAGACGTCGCACTGTGCCTGGACATCACGCCGGGCGCGGCAAAGACGAACGTGTCCCTCGGCTTGGCGAAGCTGAAGGACCTCATGAACATCCCTGACGCGGGGAAAGGGGATTCCTGATGTTGGAAGAGATGCTCAAGGCCCAGGCCCAGGCTCTCCACGACGAATATGACGACCACGACACCACCGGCTTCCTGCGCCGCCTGGCCGACCACATCAACGAGGAGGCGCAGCGCCCGCCCCGCGTGCAGTTCGCGAACCTGGCCTACGACACCGCGGGCGAGCCGGCAGCCGCTCTTCCACCGAGGGCGCAGGCGACGGCTCCCGCGCAGGGGCCGGAGGCACGGACTAGGACGCAGAGCTCGGTCCGACCCCGCCCTCGCAGGCCACTGCGGCGGCGGCTGACGCCGATCGCCTCGCCCGACCCCGGCGTCAGCCCGGCTGCGGTGGTCGACTACGTCCGCAGGCTTTGCGAAGTGGTCCTCGCGTCCAAGGACGTCGAGCGCCTGAGTAGCTTCGGCCAAGATTACGACGAGGCTGGTGCCCGTACGTACGCGTGCCTGCTGTACACCCTCGGCCAGCACAGCGGTGCCCTCTACTGGTGGCGGTTCGCGGCCGGCGCGGGCGACGCGCTCGCTGCCCATCTCCTCGCCTCCCACCATGCCGCCGTCGGCTTGGCCCCTGAAGCCCGCGTCTGGCGGGCCTTCGCCCAGATGCTCGGCTTCAGCAACCACCACGTGCCCAAGCCCGTGCACAGCGAGACCGTGCTCGCCGAGCACTTCGCGGTCCGCATGCCCTGGGACCAAGAGCGGCAGTCCTTCTTCCGCGGTCTCCCCCGGGACCTCGCCACCCGCTGACCCGTTCCTGCAGGCTGTTGACGGCCCGGGGTGCCCTGGCTCCGCCAAGGAGCCGCGGCATCTCGGGCCTGACCAGGGCACTCCACCAGCAGCCCAATTGAATCGTTCTCCAGCGGCAAACCCGCTGGTCAGAACACTTGAGTTCAAATTCTCCGGTGGCAACGTGGAAGCCACCCCCGCAGTACTTGCGGACCTAAGTGCCGCCTCCCGCACGGTGTGCCCATCGAGCTCCCGCCACTCGGTACGAGGCGGCGTCTGCTCCTGCGCCATGTCACCGCGTGCGTGCAACTACGTATGCCCGAACCCGAAGGACCACCCAGCCATGTCTCAGCCGACCTCTATCTCGCCGGAGGACCCCGCCTCCGCCCTCCAGCAGCCGACGCCTCCGGCTGCGGGTGGCGGCGCGGCAGCTCTTCTGCCCCTTCTAGTCCTGGTCTTCGCCCTCCTCGTACTCATCATCGGCGCCGGGCTTCTCTACGTGACGATCGCGCACCCCTCGCTCGCGATGCCACTGACTGTCTCGGTCGCAGGAGTGACCGTCGTCTTCACTATTGCCGGCGCCATCGCCGCCTTCATCGCGGCATCCAGGCGATAGCTGGCACACGCTCGCCGCCGGGGGCAGATATGCACCCAGCGTTGCAGCAGCCGCGGCTTCGATGCCGGACGACACGAGGTGAGATCACGCGGGGTCTGTACGGTCAACGGTGGATCTTCGAAACACCTGACGACAGACGTGACCGTGTCGGCGGAGGCCGTGGCGGAAGTACAGCCGTCCGCGTTGGCGCCGGACGGCCTGGACGCCCAGCTGATCAGCCAGATGGTGGACCGGGCCAAGGCTGACGGGATCAAGCTGACCGGGCACGGGCAGGGTGGTCTGCTGCAGCAGCTCACGAAGAGGATCCTCGAGTCGGCCCTGGAAGGCGAGATCACCGACCGCCTCGGGCACGAGAAGCACGAGAAGGCCGGCTCGGGGTACACCCGCAACGGCACGCGCTCCAAGACCGTGGTGACCGAGGTCGGCCCGGTCGTACTGGAAGTCCCTCTGCGATCCCACTGTCATAACCCTGCGCATCCCGCTGACATCCACCCTGCGCACGACACGCAGGATGTTCCCGCCTCTCAGCAGAAAACGAGCGAGCCCCAGACCGTAGACCGGTCGGGGGCTCGTTTCTGCGGGAGGGGTGAAGTGTTCCCACTCCTGGTGGTTTTCGAGATCGCTTGGCTACGCTCCGCGTCGCTGGTGGCGATCCTATCGGATGTGTCAAGTGTGCCCGCCTGTTCCCACAGCCGGCTCAGAAACGTGGAGGGGTGCGGGAACACGTCCCGGGGCGTCTTCACCGGGGAATCGCTGGGCAGCTGCTCCGCATCTTGAAGGCGATCCTATCCGACGTGTCAAGTGTTCCCACTGCCCGTTCATTTTCTCCGTCCATGTTCCTGGCTCAC
This sequence comes from Streptomyces sp. BR123, assembly GCF_013401435.1. Classification (GTDB taxonomy): domain Bacteria; phylum Actinomycetota; class Actinomycetes; order Streptomycetales; family Streptomycetaceae; genus Streptomyces. The sequence continues at coordinate 8,115 of NZ_JACBGN010000035.1, read as the reverse complement.
CAGCAGCCTCAACGCCCTATTCATCCCTATAGATCCCTGTAACGCGGTCGGGCGTGGCGCTGTCTTTTGTGACACCGCGGTCGGGCGTGTCGCCTGTTTTTCGGTGAGTTTCTGATGCGTTCCCACCCCCCGGGGAACACTTTCCACGTGTATTTGCGCAGGTCAGGGGCTATGTTCCGGGTGTTCCCACTGTTCCTCCTGGGCTGGACCCAAGTACGCGTACATGCGCGAGGGCAGTGGTCGTGTTCTCAGCGTGTCGCGACGAGGCACGCGGAACGCGTGCGCGTTCCGCGTGCCTGTACCGGGCCGTCCGTTACGTCACCGGGAACGTTCGGCACCCGCCTTGCCGGACGCGGGGGAGGGGTTCTGGGGGCAGTCGTCGGCGGGTACCCATCGGCAGCTCGGCTCTCGGCCGCCGCAGTGCGGGCACAGCTCGGTGGTGGAGGTGAGCGGCAGGCCGTACACCCAGCGAAGGCACGAGCGGGTCTGGAAGGGCCCCCGGTCCTCCGGCCGGTGATGGAGAGCGGGGAGCAGCTCCCAGCGCGCCTCAGCGGCCTTCGCAGGCTTGTCTGCCGCGAGTTCGCCGAGCGGCGGGTGCAGCTCGAGCCAGGTGGACAGCGGTTGGGCTTCACGGCCGTCGGCGATGCCGGGAACGCCGAACTCCTCGGCAACGTCGGCGAGCCACTGCCGGGGCTCGATGCCGGGCGTGTGGGCCCGGTGGGTCTCCCACTGGTCCATGAGCGTGGCCAGGCGGACGGCCTCCGGGTAGACGACCGCCGGGGCGGCGCGACGCCGGTGCCGGCCGAAGCCGAGGGCGTCTTCGCGTTCTCGCCAGGTCTCGTGGGCGACCTGGCGGAAGACCCACCACCACAGGGTCACCTGGTGGGCGTCGGCAACCAGGGCGTCACCAGCCGAGCCGACGCGGTGGTTCAGGCTCCGGTGGTCTGCCAGCGCGCGGCCGAGCTCGGGGAGCGGGGTGGTGTCGATGAGATAGCCGCCGTCGTCGCCGCATTCCCAGCGGCGCCCGCAGGCACAGGGCCGCCACCGGTGTCCGGCCCCGGCCAGCCAGGCTCCTTCCTCCAGGCACAGCGGGCAGGCGGGCAGCGGGGGTTCACCGGCTGTCTGCGGCCAGGGCCGGGCGCTGACGGCGGCGCCGGAGGCGGGGTGCAGGCGCCCGGGGTGGAGGCCGGGGAGTGCGTGGCGCAGCTGGTCCTCCTGGCGGCCGGTGAGTTCGGCCAGGCGGGCCAGAGATTCGGAGGTGAGGGCGACTTCGTGGGTGCCGGGCTGTACCCGGGTGGCGCTGGCGGGGAGCCGGCCTTTGTGGAGGGCGCGGAGCAGGCGCGGGAGTTCGACTGCGTTCGCCGAGGCGGTGCGGGCGAGGTAGGAGGCGGTTGTCTCACCGTGGATCACGGGGACCCGGATGGGGAGGTCTGCTGTGGTGAGCGGCTTGTTCTTGCGGGCGGGGGCCGACGGGGCGGTGCGAGGTGTCATGGGACGGGACGTTTCCATACCGGCCCTGTGGACGGGGGTTGTGCAGGCCAGAGCACTTCGACGCGGGGAGGGGGTTGGTCTGGTGCCGGGCAACGTCAGCTGTTCCGGGGCGTGTTCGTGAAAAGAATCTTCGCAAACCCCTTGTGTGCGGAAACCGCACACCCCATGCTTGTACTGCACGGCGGATAGGGAGAAACACCCACAAACCGTCCGGGCATTCATGCGCAAATCCACCCAGCCCAGGGGAGAAAGCATGTCCGAGCAGAACTTCCAGGACCGCATGGCCGAGGCGTCGGAGGCCGTGTACCAGCAGATCCTGACCAACTCGGTGCAGGACGTCGAGGCGGCGCTGATGCAGGCGCACCACAACGCCTCGCAGCCGCAGGACACGCAGGGGCGCTGACCAGATGCCGCCCTCGCCGCCCGTCCAAGACGCGGGCGGCGAGGGCGGCTGTCTAAGCGCGCGAAGAACGCACAGCCGATCCGAGAGGGAACATGCCCATGAGTATCGACATCACCAAGACCACCGGCGCCACGGCCACCATCAGCTGGAACCCGCAGACCGACGACGCCCGCGGCTACCTCGCCCAGGCCATCGAGTCCGGGCGCCTGGAGAACGCGCTGAGCGCGCTGGGGACCCCAGCCGTCGAGGACCTGCCCACCGCGCAGCTGCGGCAGATCACGCAGTCCACCGCCTCCATCCAGCGGGACCTCGAACGCCGCACCCGGGCCATGGTCGTCCAGCTCAAGGACCGCGACGGCCTGTCCTGGGCCGAGATCGCCGGCATCCTCTACGACGACCCGAGCAAGCGCTCCTCCGCCCGCGCCGCCTACGAGGCTGGCCTGCGCCAGGCCGGCGGCTTCCCCGCCGCCGCCGACCTCGTTCTGCTCCCGGGCGGCTTCACCGCTGGCCAGCGCGTGCGCGTCACCTCGGTCCCGGACCGCCTCAGCCCCGACTACATCGGCTGCGAGGGCGTCATCCAGGAGTTCAACCGCGTGGAGAACTCGTTCATCATCACCGGCCTCACCGGCCGACCCCAGACGGAACAGGTTCTCGGTATCCCCGGCTTCGGCGCCGAGCACATCGAGGCCATCGACGACAGCCAGGACCCCAGCACCCTCTGAGCCCTGCATCCCCACCCGCACGGGGGCGGCCGTCCACTGCCAGGCGCACGGCCGCCCCGCCCTCACCCGATCGCAGACCAGGGAGACCACCATGTTCGCAGCAACCTTCGTGCTCCTCCTCCTCGGCCACTGGCTCGCCGACTACCCCTTCCAGACCGACCACCAGGCCCAGCACAAGGCCGCCTGCGGACGCACAGGCTGGACCGCGAACCTCACCCACGCCGCCACCCATGTGGTGCTGTGTGGCGCTGCGCTCGGCGTCGGCGCCCTGGTCCTGGACGAAGTGACGCTCTCCGCCTGGCCGGCCGCCGTCGCCCTGCTCTGGATCGGGACAACCCATGGGCTCATCGACAGGCGCTGGCCCGTGGCCCACTGGATGCGCCTCGCCCGCCAGGAGGGTTGGGCCCAGCACGGGGGCGCGGCCCACGTGGACCAGACGGCACACGCCCTGGCCCTCGGGATGGCCGCGCTCTTCCTCGCCGCCACCGTCTGACTACCACCGCGCCCCGCCACAGCCGACTGCAGCTTCCTCAAGAAGGACCACCATGGAGCACTCGAAGGACATCGCCCGGACCACCGCCATCGAGACCCCGGCCGTACGCGACACCTCCGATGCCCAACCGGCCAAGTAAGCCCTCCCAGAACGACACTATGGGACACCTCCGATCGCCGTGGAGGCACCGCAGATTGACCGCCGCACCAGCCCTGTGCGGCGGTCAACGCGTTTGCCGACCCCGGGAGCCGTGGGCGGGATGGCCGTGGCTTCATCGATTGGCGATGAAGCAGCGCAGCATCCCCGGACCGGCGCCCACGCCGCCCTGCTGACCGTGGACGAGCCGGAGCCAATCAACCCGCCGCGTCGGCTCGGTCGTCCGAATTGGACCCTTCTGCGCGCTTATGAGGCATGGCATTCTTGGATGAAACCGGGAGGCCTATATGTGGCCATTTCGGAAGCGCAGCAGCCCCCGCGATCCGTTGTGTGATCTTGATGCAAGCGGCTACTGCCAGAACCCTCACCACCATCACGACGGGCCTCTCCCGACGGTTACCAACCCTGGGCGTCTGCAGGAAGGACGATGCTCGCTCCGCAACGGCCATCCGTATGCCCAGCTCGCGGCCGGCGTCGGGGACTACCGCCTACCGCTACATCGCCGAGGCGGTCGAGGTTCCTTCGGCCCTCGATGAAGGCGTTCATGCTGACAACTCCTAGCGGCACCAAAAACAGGCCATGGCTCATATTTGCAGCCGCCACAGGTGTCACACGGCATGACCTGCGCATCAATTAAACGTTTAGCAGATTTTCGTTCACTGATCCCGTTCGGTCACACTGGATCAGCGAGCGGAGAATCTGTGAAAACCAACTTGCGTCACCGCACCAAGTTAATAACCCTCGGTTTCATCGCCCTTCTGAGCACCGTCTCGGCTGGGCCGGCAGCAGCCCAGCCTCTCCCCGGGCCCTCGGTAGCTCCCATCGCAGACAGCCGCCCTGCCATCGCCAGCCTGTCCCTGAAGGAGCGAAAGGGACTGCAGGCTGAGATCAATCAGGTGCTCGCCGAGACCAAGGGCGGCAAGCAGATCAGCGCCAACGAGGTCTCATGGCAGAACGGCGCAGTCGTCCTCGTGCTTCCTCTGCCCGGCCAGGACACGGCACCCGCGTACAGCAAGGCCACCGCAGGCTCCAATGAAGCTCAGGGCGCCGCCGTTGAAGCTCAGGACGCCGCCGTCGACTGGAAAGGCTGCCCCGCCGGGCGGGCCGACAACCGCTGGTACTGCTTCTATGAGCATCCGTACTGGGGCGGGCGTCGACTTCAGTGGAATCACTCGCACTGCGCCGAGAACATCAGCCTCCACGATTACAATTTCGCCTACATGACAAGTTCGTGGGTGAACACAACGTATAACGTTCGAGTCGAGACGTACACCGACATGGGTAATCCCATGTGGACAGAGGAGCCGCAGTACATGTCGGCGGATGTCCCTGGTCACTTCAACGACGAAGCCACCCACTTCAGCGCTTGCCGGACGTAGTATTCGTCCGGGTCTCGCAGCAGACTCGGACGAACGAGATCGGCAGCCTCCGTTGCCTCCGAGAGACTGGCGGCGAACGGTAGGCGCTTGAAGCACCGTTCCACGACGTTGCAGCGCTTGTACGTCTCACGGTCGAAAGCCGGCGGGGCCGCCAAGACGGCCCCGCCGGGCTCGGTTGCAGACCTGGTCGGCCCGTTCGGAGATCGTGTGCCTGATGCCGCGGCGTCGCAGCCAGGACCGGATCGCCTTGGAGCTGTATAACCCTTGTCGCCGATGACGTGGGCGGCCTAGTCCGGAGCCGGCCGAGCCCGGTTCTTGGCACGCGAATCGCACCCATCACGACGCTGAACTGCGTGCAGTCGTTGGTGTTCCCGCCGGTCAGGACGAAGGCCAGCGGGCGGCCCAGGACGTCGCAGGCCAGGTGGATTTTGGTGGTCAGGTCGCCTCGGGACCGGCCGAGGGCCGGGCTGCGGAGCCCCGTTACCTTCGACAGGGTCCTAGGCACCGTCGGCCTGGCCGACCAGAACGTCACCGTCTCCGACCACGTACGTCACGCAGGCGCCGGGCATCTCGCGGCTGGGCACCGGGCCCACAACGGACAGCGGCTGCAGTACCCCCCGCCGCCAGGAGCTCCACCAGACGGTCACCGGCGCCCGCTGGTCACCTCAGCGGAGCCCACAGAGCCGTACAGCGGCTGCTGTCCGGCCTCACGGCGGACACTGGAGCTCACTCCGGGACGGCCCTCGTCGGTGCCGTTCGCCATGCGGGTCAGGCACAGCCAGAGTCGGTCCGCAGTGCCCGGCGGCCACGGCGTTCGCAGTTCGCCGGTACCGGGTTGAGTTCGCCGCGCCACTGGGCGTACCGGGAGACCACGTCGTCCGGCCAGCGCCGCGCCCGGCTCCACCCGGTCGACAGGCCCGGGGCCAGGGTGCCCAGGTCCACCGGGTGTCCCAGGTCGTCCAGACGCTCCCGGACCGTGCGCAGCGGCCCCACACGACCCTCCCTCCGGCGAACGCCCGGGTCAGCTTTGCCGTGCCGGCCTCCGGCGTCACCGCTTCGTCGGGGGCTCCCTGGGTTCGAGGGTCGGCCAGCCGGATCAGCACGTCCAGGATCCGGCGGCCCCATTCGTCCGCGCGTGAACGCGGGCGGCCAGCGGCGGTCGCTTGCGGGCCGAGGGCGTCGGCTCGGCTTCCAAAAGGTCCACCCAGACGATCGCCAGCGCCCCGGACTCGAGCAGGTTCCGGGTCCAGGCCGCGTTCTCGGCCCTTCGCTCGCGCAGCTCGATCTGGCAGTCGACCACCGTGGCGATCCGCCAGCACATCGGGCACAGGTACCTTCCCTGGCGCTCCTGGAGCGGCAGCTGGCAGTTCGCCCCGCAGTCCGTGCACACCCGCACGGTCGCCGTATGGCGTGCTTCGGCAGACGCCAGCTGCCCGCCGCTCGCCCGGGTCGGCTTCGACTCCGCGACGTCGTACAGCGCGATCTCCGTCTCCCGCTCGCGGAAGTCCCGGCCCGCCACATAGCCACGGACCGGGCCGCCCGGCTCCCGGGGAAGGTCCGCCCTGGCATGGCGCTGAACAGGCTCTTTTTAGTTTGCAACCCTAGGCCGCAGAGCCTCGGCGGCCCTGATTCCACGCACGAGCCCACCTCGGTAGACGTCACCCACCGTCGTAACCTGGGCGGCCAGTCGCTCATACTCTTCCAGCGCGATCTCTCGATCTCCCGGCTCACGCCGACGTCGGCCCGGGACGATGTCGGGGTGCTGTTCACGCCACTCCCGCAGCGCGACGATCGACTTGTAGGAGGTGTGCCAGCAGGCCGCATACACCTTCCGCGCCAGCAGCTGGGGCAGCCGAAGCCCCACCTGCTTGGGGAATCCGCCGTCTCTCGATCCCAGCCAACGCCCGGGGTACATCGCCTCGTCGGGCACCGCAGGCCAGCGTCTGTTCCACCAGCCTCGATCCCTCAGCTCCAACTCGATGCCGTGTATGGCGAGCACGTCGATCGTGTCGAGCAGCTTGCCGGCCTTCCGCAGTCGCTCCTGCTCCCGGCGCCACGCCGCCCGCACCTCCGAAGCCTCCTGTCGGCTCAGGCCCCGCACGCTCCATCGCTCGTCGTCCGCCAGCTCGCTGCGGTACGCCTTCTGCTCCTTCAACACTGCGTCCAGGCGCTCCCGGAGCTCGAAGCTCACCTTGGCGTTCCCTTGATGCTTCCCCAACTTGTCCACAAAAGCAGCCTACAGTTTGCAAACTGAGCAACCTGCAACGTTACAGGGTGCTCCAGACCCCACCTACCGGAATCGGTAGGTGGGTCTGGAGCCTACTCACGTGAGTGGGCTGGCGACACCGAAGGACAGATTCTCAGAATCGAGAATTCTCACCTTCCAATCCGCCGCACCCCTCAGAAGCTCCCGTGAGTACTCATAAACTCCGGTCTCTGGGGAAATCCGCCACAGCCCACTCCGTTACCAGAACGTTACAATTTATTACGCGCGCCCGGAGTTCGCATCATTTTCGCAGCTCACAGCGTTTACCTGGCCTAAAGCTGGTATTTATCTAGCCTCTTCAGGGCTCCTCAAAGCTCCCGGAATTGATCATTCCGCCCTGAAGGCACCACGAGGACAAGAACCAGCATTGTAAGCTTCTCACCAGCAGACATAGGAGAGGGAGCGCGCTCCACCCCAGAGCCGGCAAGCATCCAGGGGTAGCAGCGCGCTCCCTCTCTTAGACTCCGAAACCAGGAACGGAATCACTATGCCGAAGTATAGCCTGCTGTTGCTGAAAAAATCCAAAGCAGATGTAACCGCGATTCACAAAAACCAACTCCTCCGACAGGAGCGGTAGCGGAACAATGAAAAACACGGCAACTGACGAGGATCCCTTCTTTGAACTTCGAGTCGGAAAGTGGCACTCGAAGCTACAGAAATTCCCAGAGGGGCCCGCAAAACTCGGGAAGAAAATCTCTGTAGGAATCGGCATCGGGATCGGAGGATCAGCGGGCCTCCAACTTTTCGCTCTTGTAGCCGAACACCTCGACATGATGCGCTGATAAGTTTCAGCGTGCGCAACCTCACTGAGCTCTTGTTGTTCCCGCCAGGAACGACAAGAGCTCAGTGCGTTTCGGCCCCATCAGCCGTTATCCAGCAGCCCCAAACGCCGGCGCAGGCCTTCAGCGCTTTCCGAGAAACTCAGAAACAGAGCCCGCGGGGGGTGTTCCCACCGGGAACACCCCCCGCACTCGATGTACCGCCGCCACTCCCTCGAGCTCCCTTAGGCAGGCGCGAAGCGCCTGCCTACCGCTCCCAATGCGCTACGCGCATACGGGAGCTGACACAAAGACAGACGCGGGAGAAGGGTAGCGCGGAGCGCTACCCACGCGGTGCGGTGCGCAGCGCGCACCGATACCCCTGTCTCTTATACAGATCTTACGCTGCCGACGACACTCACGTTTTGGAACTCGGTGCTACCCCGA
>NZ_JACBGN010000359.1 GCF_013401435.1 Streptomyces sp. BR123 | reverse complement strand
GCGCCGTCGGGGGTGGCGGGACAGGGCCAGTGGAGGGCTTCGCCGGCGTCGAGGCGTTCGTAGCTGATGCCGGAGTAGTCGGCGCGGCCGCCGCGGGAGGCGCGGCGCAGTTCCTCGAAGACCTCGCGCGGTGCGGTGGGGAAGCGGGCGGGGTCCTGGCCGAGGCGGACGGCGAGGCCGTGGAGCACGTCGAGGTCGCTGCGGGCCCCGCCTGGCGGGGCGAGGAGTCGGCGGCGGCGCAGGACACGGCCTTCGAGGCTGGTCATGGTGCCTTCCTCCTCGGCCCACTGGGTGACGGGGAGGACGACGTCGGCCGTCTCTGCGGTCTCGGACGGTACGAAGTCGGCGACGACGAGCAGGTCGAGCGAGGCCAGCCGGTCGGCGATGCGGGCGGCGCGGGGCGCGGAGACGACCGGGTTGGAGCCGAAGACGAGCAGGGCGCGCGGCCCGCCGTCGGTGCCGAGGGCGTCGAGGAGCTCGTAGGCGCTGCGGCCGGGTCCGGGCAGGCTGTCGGGGTCGACGCCCCACACGGCGGCGACGTGGGCGCGGGCGTCGGGGTCGGTGAGCATCCGGTAGCCGGGCAGCTGGTCGGCCTTCTGGCCGTGTTCGCGGCCACCCTGGCCGTTGCCCTGGCCGGTGAGGCAGCCGTAGCCGCTGCCCTCGCGGCCGGGCAGGCCGAGGGTGAGGGCGAGGTTGATGAACGCGGCGACGGTGTCGGTGCCCTTGCTGTGCTGTTCGGCGCCGCGCCCGGTCAGGACGTACGCCCGCTCGGCGCCGGCCAGGAGGGCGACCGCCTCGCGCATTTCGGCGACGGGGACGCCGGTGACGCGTTCGACCCGCTCGGGCCACCAGGCGGCGGCCCGCCGCCAGGCGGCTTCGAAGCCGGTGGTGCGCTTGTCGAGGTACTCCTGGTCGGTGTGGCCCTCGGTGGCGGCGAGGTGGAGCAGGCCGAGGGCGAGGGCGAGGTCGGTGCCGGGGGTGGGCTGCAGGTGCAGGGCGGCGGCCTCGGCGGTGGGGGTGCGGCGCGGGTCGATGACGATGAGCTGCGCGTGGTTGAGGTGGCGCATCAGCGGCGGCATGGTCTCGGCCGGGTTGGCGCCGGCGAGGAGGACGACGTCGGCGGAGGCGAGGTCGGTGACGGGGAAGGGCAGGCCGCGGTCGAGGCCGAAGGCGGCCGAACCGGCGGCGGCGGCCGAGGACATGCAGAACCGGCCGTTGTAGTCGATCTGGCTGGTGCCGAGGGCGACACGGGCGAACTTGCCGAGTTGGTAGGCCTTTTCGTTGGTGAGGCCGCCGCCGCCGAACACGCCGACCGCGTCGGGGCCGTGCTCGTCGCGGATCGCCCGCAGCCGGGCGGCGATGAAGTCGAGGGCGGTGTCCCAGTCGGTGGGGGCGAGTGCGCCGTCCGCGCCGCGGATCAGGGGCCGGGTGATGCGGCCGGGGGTGTCGAGGAGCGCGGGGGCGGTCCAGCCCTTCTGGCAGAGGCCGCCCTGGTTGACGGGGAAGGCGGCGTCGGGACGGACGGTGGTGCGGCCGGTGTCGTGGGTGAGGCGGGTACCGCACTGGAGGGCGCAGTAGGGGCAGTGGGTGGCGGTCTCAGACACGGGTGGCCTCCGCTCGGGCGGTGCGGGAGGCGTCGGCCGCAGCGGCCGCGTCCTCCGTGGCGGCGGGGATCCCGGCCGCCGTGTCGCGGCGCAGGTAGACCGCCCAGGTGACCAGGACGCAGACCACGTAGTAGCCCAGGAAGGCGAGGAAGGCCGGTTCGCCGGAGGGGTCCGGGCCGCTGTAGGCGCTGCGGAAGACCAGGTTGACGCCGACCCCGCCGAGGGCGCCGACCGCGCCGGCGATGCCGATGACCGCGCCGGAGAGCCGGCGGGAGCGGGCGAAGGCGGCCTCCGCGTCGTGCCCGGAGGTGACCTCGTCCTGGGCCTGTCGGGCGAAGACGGCCGGGATGAGCTTGTAGGTGGAGCCGTTGCCGAGGCCGGTCAGGACGAACAGGGCGGTGAACCCGGCGACGAACAGCCCGTACGAGCCTTTCGAGGAGGCGAGCAGGAGGACGCCGGTGCCGGCGGCCATCGCCAGGAAGGTGACCAGGGTGACGCGGGCGCCGCCCCACCGGTCGGACAGCAGTCCGCCGACGGGCCGGAAGAGGGAGCCGAGCAGCGGCCCGAGGAAGGTGTAGGAGGCGGACTGGAGGGGGGTGGCGCCGAACTGGCTCTGCAGGACGAGGCCGAAGGCGAAGCCGTAGCCGATGAAGGAGCCGAAGGTGCCGACGTAGAGGAGGGATATCCACCACGTGTGCGGGTTGCCGGCGGCTTCGCGCTGGGCGCCGGGGGCGCTGCGTACGGCCGTGAAGTTGTCCATCTTCCAGGCGGCGAGGACGGCGGCCAGCACGATCAGCGGGATGTAGACGGCGATGACGTACGCGGGGTGGGTGCTGCCGGCGGTGGCGATGACGAGGAGGCCGATGAGCTGGATGGCGGCGACGCCGAGGTTGCCGCCGCCGGCGTTGAGCCCGAGGGCCCAGCCCTGGTGGCGTTGGGGGAAGAGGGCGGTGATGTTGGTCATCGAGGAGGCGAAGTTGCCGCCGCCGACTCCGCCGACCGCCCCGATCAGCAGGAACACCCACAGCGGGGTGCCGGGCCGCTGGATGAACCAGAGGGCGGCCAGGGCGGGCAGGAGCAGGATCCCGGAGGCGAAGACGGTCCAGTTGCGGCCGCCGAAGCGGGTCACCGCGTGGCTGTAGGGCAGCCGCAGGGCGGCGCCGACGAGGGTGGGGACGACGACGAGGAGGAACTTCTCGGCGGGGGTGAAGCCCAGGCCGATCGCGGGCGACATGAAGAGCACGAGGACGGACCACATGCTCCACACGGAGAAGCCGATGTGCTCGGAGAGGACCGAGAGGACCAGGTTGCGGCGTGCGATCCGCTTTCCGGTCCGCTGCCAGAACTCCTCGTTCTCGGGGTCCCAGTCCTCGATCCAGCGTCCGGTTGCGGGACGTGCGGGCGCGGGCGACGTCATGGCTCCTCGGCTTTCTGTTCGGTGGCTGATGTCTTGAACTATACAGTTCAGTTCAGTTCTGACTCAAGCGTCGGCCCTGCCGAGAACGACAGCCCGGCCTCAAACGGCAGACCGGCCCCGGTCGTCGCCTCGACCCGACCGCCTCAACGCCCGGTCCACGAGCGCGCCCGCACCCCCCGTGTACGCCGCCGGATCGCACAGCGCGGCCAACTCCGCACCGTCCCATCGCCCTTGGAGCTCCGGCTCCCCGGCGAGCAGCTCGTGCAGCGGTCGGCCGCTCTCCTCCGCCGCCGCGGAGACCCGGGTCAGCAGCTGCTTCGCCGCCGCCTTCCCCAGCTCCGGTGCCAGCACCGCCGCGATCCTCTCGGACACCACCTGGCTGCCCGTCAGCATCAGGTTGGCGCGCATCCGTACGGGCCGGGCCGACAGCCCCTCGGCGAGCTCGACCGCGGTGTGCGCCGCGCCGCCGACCAGCCGCAGCGCCTCGCGCAGCAGCTGCCACTCCGCGTGCCAGACGCCGGCGGAGCGTTCGTCCTCCGAGACCAGGCACTGCACCAGCCCCGTCGCCAGCACCGGCACCTGGAGGGCGGCGCTGCGCAGCAGCGTGCTCAGCACCGGGTTGCGCTTGTGCGGCATCGCCGAGGAACTGCCGCGGCCGGCCACGGCCGGCTCGGCGACCTCGCCGACCTCCGTCCGGGACAGGTTCTGCACGTCGACCGCGATCTTCCCGAGGGCTCCGGCCGTGAAGGCGAGCGCCGCCGCGAGGTCGGCGACCGGGGTCCGCAGCACGTGCCAGGGCAGGGCGGGCCGGGCCAGCCCCGTCTCGGCGGCGTACGCCCCGACCAGCCGGTCCAGGTACGCGCCGGGGTCCTGCTCCCCCGCGCCGTCGATCCGGGCGTACTCCAGGTACCCGGCGAGGGTTCCGGCGGCCCCGCCGAGGGACACCGGCAGTCCGCCGTCCGCGATCCGGGCCAGGCGCTCGTCCGCGTCCAGGACCAGCTGCCGCCAGCCCGCCGCCTTCAGGCCGAAGGTGGTGGGCACGGCCTGCAGGGCGAGGGTGCGGCCGGCCATCGCCGTGTTCCGGTGCTCGCCGGCCAGCCGGGCGAGGGCGGCGGCGGTGCGGCCCAGGTCGGCGCGGATCAGGCGCAGGGTCCGGGCGGCCACCAGCATGGCGCCGGTGTCGAGGATGTCCTGGCTGGTGGAGCCGCGGTGCACGTATTCGGCGGCCCGCGCGTCCTCGGCGGCGACCACCCGGGTCAGCGCCTGCACCAGCCCGACCACCGGGTTCGCGGTCTCCCGGGCGGCCAGGGCGAGTTCCCGCAGGTCGAGGTGGTCCGCCCGGGCAGCCCGGGTGATGGTGTCGGCGGCCTCCTTCGGGAGGGTGCCGAGCCCGGCCTGGGCGCGGGCCAGGGCGGCCTCGGCGTCCAGCATGGCCTGGAGCCAGGCGAGGTCGGAGACGGCCTCCTCGGCGGGGGTGCCGGCGCGCACCGGCGACAGCAGCCCCGCGTCGGTGAGCGTGCCCTGGGCCCCGCCGCCGGCGGCTCCGGCGCCCGCGCCTTCGGCGCCCGGACCTGCGGCGCCCGGACCTGCGGCGCCCGGACCTGCGGCGCCCGTGCCCTCGGTGCTCATACGAGGACGCCGGTCAGGTCGGTCTCGGCGGGCAGGGAGACCCCGGCCGGGACGACGGATGCGGGCGGCAGGGCGAGGACCGAGCGGGCGATGGCGTCGGAGTCGCCGAGGGTGACCGAGTCGACGCCCGGGCGGATGCCGGCCGCGGTGACCCAGTGCACGGACTCGGTGGGCACCCCGTACGCGAACCGGCGCGGGTGGACGCGGCCGCGGGCGTCGAGCAGCCGGTACGGGCGCTCGGTGACGGCGAGCCCGCCGGACTCGTAGCCGGTGCCGTCGGGTCCGGAGATCCGGTACGTGGTGCACTGCTCGGTGTCGAGGAGGTGGCGCAGCAGCGGGTCGTCGGTGCGGCGCAGGTCGGGCTCGGGCAGGCGGGCCTCGATCAGCACGGTGGAGCGGACCGCGGGGCCGGGGACGCTGCGGGACCGGGCGACGAACGCGGCGTCGTCGCCGGAGGCCGTGTCGACGCGGATCTCGGTGCCGGGCCCGGTCAGGACGAGCACCCCGGCGTCGATCAGGGCGATCATCTCCTCGATCCGGGAGGCCGGCGGGCCGATGGAGAGGAAGGCGTTGAGCGGGGTGTACCAGCCCTCCAGGTCGTCGCGGTGCGAGTCCCCGGTCAGGCCGCCGTGGTCGACGGCGAGGCGGATCTCGTTGCGCAGGTCGCGCAGGACGTCCAGGGCCGCCTTGAGCGGGCCGCTGAGGTTGCCGGCCCTGGCCTCGCGGACGTCGGCGGCCAGGTAGTCGACCAGCCAGGCCCGGAACTCCTCGCGGCTGGTGAACTCGCGGTCGCCGTACGGTCGGGAGAGCTTCTCCCAGTTCCAGCGCTCGTCCGCGCCGATGCCGTACACGTCCAGGAGCGAGGACCGGTCCTCCTCGTCCGCCAGCGACAGGAAGCGCGTGGTGAAGCCCTCGCGCTCGTCGCCGCGGCCGCGGGCCGCGAGCAGGGCCCCGTAGTAGACGCTCTCCGTCTCGCGGGAGATCAGCGGCCACAGGTCGGCGGTGAAGTCGATGCCCTCGCCGTCCTCGGAGCGGCTGCGCAGCTCCTCGATCCGGGCGGGGGTGAGCAGGCGCGGCAGGTAGCGGCCGTAGGCGCCCTTCTCGTTCTCGCCGCGGGCGTGGTACGGGATGCCGCGGCGCGAACTGGCGTACAGCACCGGCTCGTTGCCCGAAGCCCGGTAGGTGAGGCGGCCGTCCTCCCCGCGGACGAACCGCCCGCCGCGTCCGGCGGTGAAGAGGGCCATGTGGTCGAAGAAGTTCAGGCCGAGGCCGCGCAGCAGGACGTTCTGGCCGGGCTTGACGGTGTGCAGGTCGAGGTCGGCGGGGTTGGCGGGGGTGATGTAGGTGAGGTGGTGGATGCGGGCGAGGCTCGCGGTCTTGGCCTCGCGGGGGGTCAGCCGGGCCGGTACGTGGCCCTGGGCCATGACGATGGCGTCGAGGTCGTTGAGCCGGGTGCCGTTCTCCAGGCGGATGCCCTGGAGGCTGCCCGGGGTGCCGTGGGTGTCGGCCATGGCCACGGCCCGGGAGCGGTGGACCTCGACGGTGACGTGGGCGGGGGCGAGGGCGACGACCCGCTCGAAGGTGGCGCGCAGGTAGCTGCCGTAGAAGGCGCGGGTGGGGTACGTGTTCGGGCCGAGGCGGCGGGCCTCGGCGACCGTGGCCCCGTCGCCCTCGCCGGACGCGGCGACGCCTTGCGCCCACTCGTACAGGCTCGGGCCGGGCTCGATCGGGCCTTCGGTCTGCACGCTGTCGTCGGTGTAGATGGTGATCTGGGAGGCGACCGTGTTCATCAGCAGGTGCTGGGACTGGTCGGGCCGCCAGACCTGGCCGGCGCCGGGCGCCGAGGGGTCGACCACGTGGACGGTGACCGCGGCGTGCGAGGGGGCGTTGCGCTCGTTGGCGCACAGGCGCTCCAGGACGGAGAGGCCGCGGGGGCCGGCTCCGATGACGGCCACCTGGAGGCGGTTGTGGCGGGAGGTCATCACTTGTCTCCGTTCGAGGCGGCCGGGGTGGCCGGGGCGG
>NZ_JACBGN010000358.1 GCF_013401435.1 Streptomyces sp. BR123 | reverse complement strand
GGGACACGGGCGGAACACGTCGCCGGGGAGCGGGCGCTGCTCGTCGGCGTCGGCATCAGCGCCGTCGGCATCGGCATGTACGTCCCGTTCTCGCTGGTCTTCTTCCACCACGTCACCGGCCTCTCCTTCGCCCTCGTCGGCCTCGTCCTGACCGCCACCGGGCTCGCCGGGCTCGCATTCATGCCGCTGGCCGGGACGGCCGTCGACCGGTTCGGCGCCAAGCGGGCCAACCTGGCGCTCTACGCGCTCCGGACGATCGGCTTCGCGCTCTACCCCTTCGCCGACTCGCCGGCCGCCTTCGCCGCCGTCGCACTCGTCACCGCCGTGGCCGACCGCTCCTTCCCCGTGGTCCAGCAGTCCCTGATCGGGGAGGTGGCGCACGGCTCCGCCCGCGACCGGCTCCAGGCCTCCCTCAGGGCCCTGCAGAACGCCGGCATGGGCGCGGGCGCCCTGATCGTCTCCGGCGTGCTCGCCCTCTGGGGGACCTCCGCCTTCGCCCACACCGCCTGGGGCAACGCCGCCGCCTTCGCCCTCGCCGGACTGCTCGTCGCCCGGGTCCGCCCCGCGGCCGCCGCCCCGCCCGGCAGTGCCCGGGGGGTGCCCGCCGGGTACCGGATGGTCCTGCGCGACCGGCCCTTCCTCGGGCTCACCGCCGCCAACTTCCTGACCGCGCTGGGCTACGCCGCCCTGTCCGTGCTCTTCCCGCTCTACATCGCCACCTGGCTGCACGGCCCCGACTCCCTCACCGGAGCCGCGTTCACCGTCAACACCGCGCTCTGCGCCGGGACCGGCGTCCTCGTCGCGAGCCGGGTCCGCCGCTCGGGCGCCCGCCGCACCCGCTCGGCCGCCCTCGGAGGCCTGCTCTTCGCCGCCGCCTTCACCGGGCAGATCGTGCTCGGCACGCTGCGCCCCGGGCAGACCGCGACCATGGTCGCCCTGCTGGCCATCGTCGTCGTCTACACCCTGGCCGAACTGGTGCACAGCCCCTCGGGCGGGGCCCTGTCGGTCTCCGCCGCCCCGGAAGCCGTGCGCGGCCGCTACCTCGCCACCTACCAGCTCTCCTACTCACTGGCCACCGCCCTCGCCCCGTCCCTGTTCACGTTCCTGCTGGCCGTCGACGGCCGGCTGCCCTGGGCCTTCCTCGCGGTCGCCGCACTCGGCGCCGCCTTCGCCCTGATCCGCCTGGAACGGCACCTGCCGGCCGAGGCCGTGTACGCCGAGCCGCCGGCCGAGCCCGTCGGCCGCGGGCCGGCCCGGGGCGCGGACGGTGCCGCTCCCGCCCCCGCCTCGCCGACCGCCGCCTGACCCGGGCGCCCCGCCCCACCCCGCGGCCTCTCACCCGCCTTCGCGTCCTCACCGCATCGCCTCGCATCGAGGAGTCACCCGTCATGAAGCGCCTGGCCACCGTCGCCCTCACCGCCCTCGCCCCCATCTCCTGGGGCTCCACCTACGCCGTGACCACCGAGCTGCTGCCGCCCGACCGCCCGCTGTTCACCGGTGTCATGCGGGCCCTGCCCGCCGGGCTCCTGCTCACCGCCCTGTCCCGGACCCTGCCCACCGGCCGTTGGTGGGGGAGGGCCGCCGTACTGGGCACCCTCAACATCGGCGCCTTCTTCCCGCTGCTGTTCCTCTCCGCGTACCGGCTGCCCGGCGGTGTCGCCGCCGTACTCGGCTCGGTCGGCCCGCTGTTCGTCGTCGGGCTCGCCGCCCTGCTCCTCGGGGAGCGGGCTCGGCTGCGGACCGTGCTCACCGCGGTCACGGCCGCGTTCGGCGTCAGCATGGTCGTCCTCACCGCCGGGGCCCGGCTCGACGCGGTCGGCATCATCGCCGGCCTCGTCTCCTCCGCCTCCATGGCCGCCGGCACCGTCATGACCAAGCGCTGGGGCCGCCCCGAGGGCGTCGGCCCGCTGGCCATGGCCGGCTGGCAGCTCACCGCGGGCGGACTGGTCATGATCCCCGTGGCGGCCCTCGTCGAGGGGGCACCGCCCGCTCTCGACGGCAACGCCCTCCTCGGCTACGGCTACATGATGCTGATCAACACCGGGATCGCGTACTGGCTCTGGTTCCGCGGCATCGGGCAGCTCACCGCCACCTCGGTCACCCTCCTCGGACCGCTCTCCCCGCTCACCGCGGCCGTCATCGGATGGGCCGCCCTCGGGCAGGCGCTGACGCCCGTCCAACTGCTCGGCATGGCCATCGCCTTCGGAGCCACCGTCGCCGGCCAGCTGTTCGCGGCCCGGGCGGCAGCGGCTCCCGCGCCCGCTCCCGGGCGCCGATCTTCCAGTTTCACCGAAAAGAAAGATCGAAACGTTTCGATGGACCTGACCGGTGGGCGGGTGCGACGGTAGGAACTGGATCCACGGGGGCAGCGGCCCCGGCAGGAGATCGCCCGCACCGCGTGCGGGGGCGGCCGGCTTCGTCCCCGAGCAGGCGCACACGGCCGCCGGCCGGACCGCGATCCTGTCGATGGTGGAGGCGGGGACGGGCGTGGCCCTGGCCCTGCAGGACGTGGCCGCGCTGCGGACGGCATCCCCGCACGCATGAGGACGCGCCGGTGCCCCGGACCGCCGAAGCGGGCCGGGGCACCGGTCGGTTCATCGCCGGGCCGCGTCGGACAGCAGGCGCCGGGCGCCGGATGTCGGACGCGAACGCCGGACCCGGGAGGTCAGGCGCCGGCCGCGGCCGCGTCGGCCGCCTGGGCCTTCAGGGCCCGCTCGATGCCCGCGCGGGATTCCGAGACCAGGCGGCGCAGGGCCGCGTTCGGCTCGGCCGAGGCCAGCCAGGCGTCCGTCGCGGCCAGCGTCGCCTCGGAGACCTGGAGGGACGGGTACAGGCCGACCGCGATCTGCTGGGCGATCTCGTGGCTGCGGCTCTCCCAGATGCCCTTGACCACCTCGAAGTACTTCGCGGTGTACGGGGCCAGCAGCTCGCGCTGGTCGGTCTGGACGAAGCCGCCGATCACCGCCTCCTGCACCGCGTTCGGCAGGTCCGCGGACTCCACCACCGAAGCCCAGGCCGCCGCCTTGGCCCCGGCCGTCGGACGCGCGGCCCGCGCCGTCGCCGCGTGGCGCTCGCCCGCAGCCGTACGGTCGCGCTCCAGCTCCGCGGCGATCTCCGGCTCGTCCACGACACCGGTCGCGGCCAGCCGCTCCAGGAAGGCCCAGCGCAGCTCGGTGTCCACGACCAGGCCCTCGACCTCGGCCGCCCCGTCCAGCAGCGCCTTGAGGTAGGTCAGCTGCCCCTCGGTGCGGGCCGTCGCCGCGAACGCGCGGGCCCACGCCAGCTGGTGGTCGCTGCCCGGCTCGGCGCCGCGCAGGTGCTCCAGCGAGGCCTCGGTCCAGGCCGCCAGGCCCTGCTCCCGCCACGCCGGGTCGGCGTACAGGTCGATCGCCAGCTTCACCTGCCGGTGCAGCGACTGCACGACGCCGATGTCCGACTCCTTGCCGATGCCCGACAGGACGAGGGACAGGTAGTCGCGGGTGGCCAGTTCGCCGTCCCGGGTCATGTCCCAGGCCGAGGCCCAGCACAGCGCCCGCGGCAGCGACTCGGTGAAGTCGCCCAGGTGGGCGGTGACCGCGGCCAGCGACTGCTCGTCGAGGCGGACCTTCGCGTAGCTCAGGTCGTCGTCGTTGAGCAGCACGACCGCCGGGCGGGTACGGCCGACCAGCTCCGGCACCTCGGTCAGCTCGCCGTCGACGTCCAGCTCGATGCGGTCGGTGCGCACCAGCTTGCCGCCGTCGAGGTCGTACAGGCCGATCGCGATCCGGTGCGGGCGCAGCGTGGGCTCGCCCTGGGCGCCGGCGGGCAGCGCCGGGGCCTCCTGGGCGACCGCGAAGGCGGTGATGACGCCGTTCGCGTCGGTCTCGATCCGCGGGCGCAGGATGTTGATGCCGGCGGTCTCCAGCCATGCCTTCGACCAGGCCGCCAGGTCGCGGCCGGAGGTCTCCTCCAGGGCGTCCAGCAGGTCCGACAGGCGCGTGTTGGCGAAGGCGTGCGCCTTGAAGTACGCCTGCACGCCCTTGAAGAAGGCGTCCATGCCGACGTAGGCGACGAGCTGCTTGAGCACCGAGGCGCCCTTGGCGTACGTGATGCCGTCGAAGTTGACCAGGACGTCGTCCAGGTCACGGATGTCCGCCATGATCGGGTGCGTGGACGGCAGCTGGTCCTGCCGGTACGCCCAGGTCTTCATCGAGTTGGCGAACGTGGTCCACGCGTGGGGCCACTTCGAGCCCTCGGCGTACGCCTGGCAGGCGATCGAGGTGTACGTCGCGAACGACTCGTTCAGCCACAGGTCGTCCCACCACTCCATGGTGACCAGGTCGCCGAACCACATGTGGGCGAGCTCGTGGAGGATGGTCTCGGCGCGCGTCTCGTACGCCGCGTCCGTCACCTTCGAGCGGAAGACGTACTGGTCGCGGATGGTGACCGCGCCCGCGTTCTCCATCGCGCCCGCGTTGAACTCCGGCACGAACAGCTGGTCGTACTTGGCGAACGGGTAGTCGTACGCGAACTTCTCCTGGAACCAGTCGAAGCCCTGCCGCGTGACGTCGAAGATCGCGTCCGCGTCCAGGAACTCGGCCAGCGAGGGCCGGCAGTAGATGCCGAGCGGCACCGACTGGCCGTCCTTGCCCACGTAGCTGCTGTGCACCGAGTGGTACGGGCCCACGATCAGGGCGGTGATGTACGTGGAGATGCGCGGCGTCGGCGCGAAGCGCCAGACGTCGTCCACGACCTCGGCGGGGGCCGGCGTCGGGGAGTTCGAGACGACCGTCCAGCCCGCGGGGGCCTTCACGGTGAACCGGAACGTCGCCTTCAAGTCGGGCTGCTCGAAGCTGGCGAACACCCGCCGGGCGTCGGGGACCTCGAACTGGGTGTACAGGTAGGCCTGCTGGTCGACCGGGTCGACGAAGCGGTGCAGGCCCTCGCCCGTGTTGGTGTACGCGCAGTCCGCGACGACCTTCAGCTCGTTGTCCCCGGCGAGCAGCCCGGGCAGCGTGATGCGCGAGTCCCGGAACACGGCCGCCGCGTCCAGGGACTTGCCGTTGAGGACGACCTCGTGCACGGCCGGCGCGACCAGGTCGATGAAGGTCTCCGCGCCCGCCTCGGCGGACCGGAAGCGCACGGTCGTCACGGAGGGGTACGTACCGCCCTGCTGCGCCCCGCTCAGGTCGAGGTCGATCTCGTACGAGTCGACGCTGAGCAGCTTCGCCCGCTGCCGAGCCTCTTCACGCGTCAGATTCGTGCCAGGCACGCGTTCATCTCCTTCGATGGTGACGTTCCCGGCCATCCTTCCACGTCACCGCCGGAATCGGCCGTGGCTACGCTGGCAGCGGAGGGTTTCGACGGTGCAGGTGCGATCGGCGACCGTGCTCGACGGACTCCGGCGCGACGTGGAGGCCGCGACCGGACCGGACCGGTCGCGGGTCCGGTCCGGGGGCGGGGCCAGGCCCGCGTCCCCGGACGGGTCCGGGGACGGGATCAGGCCTGTGCGAGCTCCGCGGCGACGAGCTCGGCGATCTGGACCGCGTTCAGGGCTGCGCCCTTGCGGAGGTTGTCGTTGGAGACGAACAGGGCGAGGCCGTGCTCGGCCGTCTCGTCCACGCGGATGCGGCCCACGTACGAGGCGTCCTTGCCGGCGGCCTGGAGCGGGGTCGGGATCTCCGACAGCTCGACGCCGGGCGCGTCCTTCAGCAGCTCGTAGGCGCGCTCCACGCTGATCGGCCGGGCGAAGCGGGCGTTGACCTGGAGGGAGTGGCCGGAGAAGACCGGGACGCGCACGCAGGTGCCGGAGACCTTGAGGTCCGGGATCTCCAGGATCTTGCGGGACTCGTTGCGGAGCTTCTGCTCCTCGTCGGTCTCGAAGGAGCCGTCCTCCACGATCGAGCCCGCCAGCGGCAGCACGTTGAAGGCGATCGGGCGCTTGTAGACGCCCGGCTCCGGGAAGTCGACCGCCCCGCCGTCGTGGACCAGTCCGGCGGCCCCGGCGGCGACGGCCTTGACCTGGCCGTCGAGCTCGGCGACACCGGCCACGCCCGAGCCGGA
This sequence comes from Streptomyces sp. BR123, assembly GCF_013401435.1. Classification (GTDB taxonomy): domain Bacteria; phylum Actinomycetota; class Actinomycetes; order Streptomycetales; family Streptomycetaceae; genus Streptomyces. The sequence goes on along the minus strand of NZ_JACBGN010000358.1, from coordinate 633 downwards.
AACGGCCTGGTAGGTGGTGGCGACCAGCCCGGTCAGCCCGGCTTCCTCGTGCAGCGGGCGCAGCACGGGCATGGCGGCCATGGTGGTGCAGTTCGGGTTGGCGATGATGCCCTTGGGGCGGTTCTTGACCGCGTGCGGGTTCACCTCGGACACGACCAGCGGGACCTCGGGGTCCTTGCGCCAGGCGGAGGAGTTGTCGATCACGACGGCGCCCTGCGAGGCGACCTTCTCGGCGAGCGCCTTGGAGGTGGCGCCGCCCGCGGAGAACAGCACGATGTCCAGGCCGGTGTAGTCGGCCGTGGCGGCGTCCTCGACGGTGATCTCGCGGCCCTCCCACTCCAGGGTGGAGCCCGCGGAGCGGGCCGAGGCGAACAGGCGCAGCTCCTCCACCGGGAACTTGCGCTCGGCGAGGATGCTGCGCATGACTCCGCCGACCTGGCCGGTGGCTCCGACGATTCCAACCCTCACGGTGACTCCTTTTGGTGCGTACGACGCGGGCGCGTGAAGCCATCATGCGTTCGACCCCACGAGGCTTGTCCAATCCATTGTCCGAGGAGCGGACGATGTTGTGGGAGTGACCCCTGGTGACGAATGCGTGACGGAGCTGTTGCGGCGTCCCGGATCACCTCTTCC
>NZ_JACBGN010000357.1 GCF_013401435.1 Streptomyces sp. BR123 | reverse complement strand
CCCCACCCCCTATATTTAGGGCAGCCTAACCTAATTGCCTTGGGGAAGAGTGTGAGCCTGTGACCGACGCGGACGACTTCGAGCTGTACCGGGACGACTGGGGCATCCCCCACCTGCGCGCCCCCGACCCCCTCCGCCTCGCCTACGCCCAGGGCCGCGCCACCGCCCTGGACCGGGCCTGGCAGCTGGAGGTCGAGCGGCACCGCTCCCAGGGCTCCAGCGCCGCGTTCCTCGGCCCGGAGTCCGTCGCCTGGGACCGGTTCGCCCGGCAGAGCCGCCTCGACGACACGGCCCGCCGCTGCCACGAGGCACTCGACCCGCAGACCGCCGCCTGGGTCGGGGCGTACGTCGACGGCGTCAACGACGGCCTGGCCGCCGGGGCCGCCCGCGACGAGCGCTTCGCCCGCACCGGCCACACCCCCGCGCCCTGGGAGCCGTGGGTCCCGCTCGGCATCTGGATCGCCACCCACGTCCTCTTCGCCGGCTTCGCCACCAAGCTGTGGCGCGAGCGCGTGGTGAGCGCTCTGGGGCCGGAGGCCGCCACCCTCTTCGCCACCGACGGCCCGGGCACCGCCGGCAGCAACGGCTGGCTCGTCCCGGGCGACCGCACCGCCACCGGCGCGGCGATCATCGCGGGCGACCCGCACCGCTTCATCGAGGACCCGGGCGTCTACCAGCAGATCCGCCTGGCCTGTCCCGAGTACGACGTCCTCGGCCTGGCGGTCCCCGGCATCCCGGGCCTGGCCCACTTCGGCCACACCGGCGCCGCCGCCTGGGCGATCACCAACGCCATGGCCGACTACCAGGACCTGTACGTCGAGCGGCTGCGCACCGCCGCGGACGGCGTGTCCGTGGAGGCGCTGGGCCCCGACGGCGCCTGGGAGCCCGTCCACCGGCACACCGAGACGATCGCCGTCGCCGGATCCGAGCCCGTCGAGGTGGAGGTCCTGGAGACGGCACGCGGCCCGGTCGTCATCCGCGAGGAGGCCGCGGACCGGACGCTCTCGCTGCGCTACCCGCCCCGGGTCCGCCGCGACCTCGGCTTCGCCGTCCTGCCGGCCCTGCTGCGCGCCCGTACCGTCGCCGACATCGACCGGGCCCTCGACGGCTGGGCCGAGCCCGTGAACGTCGTCCATGCCGCCGACACCGAGGGCGGCCTGCTGCACCGCGTCGCCGGCGCGGTCCCGGTGCGCGACCCGGCCAACCGGCTGCGCCCCGTGCCCGCCTGGGACGCCCGGTACGCCTGGCAGGGCTGGGCCGAGACCCCGGCCGAGCCGGTGCAGGGCTTCGCGGTCATGGCGAACGCGCGCGGCATCGCCTCGCCGCTCGGCGTGGAGTTCGCGCCCCCGCACCGCGCCGACCGGATCCGCGCGCTGCTGTCCGGCTCGTCGGACTGGTCCCCGAAGGCGATGGCGGACGTGCACCGGGACACCTATCTGGGCTCGGCCGGGCCGCTGCTCGCCCTGCTGCCCGCGCTGGAGGGGCTGTCCCCGGCCGCGGAGGCGCTGCGTACCCGGCTGCTGGCCTGGGACCGGCACATGGAGGCGGAGAGCACGGACGCGACCGTCTTCTCCGCGCTGCGGACGGCCACCGTGCGCCGCTTCGCCGCGGACCCCGCTCTCGCCGCGCTGGCGGGCGCCCCGACCGGCCCCGAGGTGTTCCACCCCTGGCTGTACCTGGTCCCCCGGGTCGGCTACGCCCTCGAAGGCCTGCTGGCCACGGAGCTGCTGCCGGACCTGGACCGGGTGGCGCACGTACGGGCCGCCCTGGAGGAGACGGCCGCGGCCGGCGCCCCCGACGTCCCGTGGGCGCAGGTGCACCGCCTCGTGCCCTGGTCGGCGCTGCCGGACCCGGACGCCGAGTGGCCCGGCCTCGGCGGCGACCACGACTGTGTGAACGCCACCTCCTCCGTCCCCGGCTTCACCGACCTGAGCGCCCGCGCGTCCGCGGCGCGCTACGTGTGGGACCTCGGCCGCCGCGAGGACAGCCTCTGGACGGTCCCGCTCGGCGCGGACGGCGTCGCCGGCACCGCCCACCACCGCGACCAGCTCGCGCTGTGGGCGCGGTGCGAGCTCGTCCCCGTCGTCACCGACTGGGCCCGGCTCACCAAGGAATCCGTATGACCAGCCCCGCCGCCGGCCCCCGGCAGCCCGTGTTCACCCGTGCCGTCGAGGGATTCGGCACGGTCACCCTCACGCCGGTCGACCCGGCCGCCGACGCGGCGCTGATCCACGGCTGGGTGAGCCAGGACCGGGCCCGCTTCTGGGGCATGACCGAGGCGGGCCCGGACCTCGTCCGGGAGATCTACGAGGACGTCGACCGCCGCACCACGCACCACGCGTTCATCGCGCGCCGCGACGGGGTGCCGGCCGCGCTCTTCCAGTCGTACGAGTGCGCGGCGGACCGGGTCTCCGACTGCTACGAGGTCCGGCCCGGCGACACCGGCGTGCACATGCTGCTGGCTCCCGCGCAGGCCGGGGCGGAGCGCGGCTTCAGCGCCCGGCTGATCGACGTCTTCCTGGCCTTCCTGCGCTCGGACGGCACCACGCGCCGGATCGTCGCCGAGCCGGACGCCCGCAACGCCAAGGCGATCGCCCGGCTGGAGCGCAGCGGCTTCGTCCTCGGCCCGGAGGTGGAGCTGCCGGAGATCGACCTGCCCGAGGTCTTCATCCCGGCGAAGCGGGCCCGGCTGGCCTTCCTCGGCGGGCCCGTCCCGGGAGGCGGGTGACCGGAGCCGCCCCTGCGCACGGGCGCTCGGCGGACGGAAGCTGCCCGGTGGCAGTTCCGCGACCCGGGTGCCCTGCGGCGCCCGTGCCGGATCCGGCTACCGGCGGAACATGCCGAACGGCCCGCTCCCCCTTTCCGGGGGTGCGGGCCGTTCGTGTGCTGCGGAGCCGTACGGCGCCGGGCAGCCGGGCAGGTCCTACTCGGAGACGCCCAGCTTCTCCAGGATGAGCTCCTTGACGCGGGCCGCGTCGGCCTGGCCGCGCGTGGCCTTCATGACCGCGCCGACCAGGGCGCCGACGGCGGCGACCTTGCCGCCGCGGATCTTGTCGGCGATGGCCGCGTTGCCTGCGATGGCCTCGTCCACGGCCGTGCCGAGCGCGCCCTCGTCGGAGACGACCTTCAGGCCGCGCTTCTCGACGACCTCGTCCGGGGTGCCCTCGCCGGCGAGGACGCCCTCGATGACCTGGCGGGCCAGCTTGTCGTTGAGCGAGCCGTCCGCGACCAGCGCGGCCACCCGGGCCACCTGGGCCGGGGTGATCGGCAGCTCGTCGACGGAGAGGCCCTGCTCGTTGGCGTTGCGGGCCAGCTCGCCCATCCACCACTTGCGGGCGGCGGCCGGGTCGGCGCCCTCCTCGATGGTGGCGACGATGGAGTCCACCGCGCCCGCGTTGAGGATCGACTGCATGTCGTGCTCGTTGACGCCCCACTCCTCGCGGAGGCGGTTGCGGCGCACGCGCGGCATCTCGGGCAGGCTCGCGCGCAGCTCCTCGACCCACGCGCGGGCCGGGGCCACGGGGACGAGGTCGGGCTCCGGGAAGTACCGGTAGTCCTCGGCGTTGTCCTTGATGCGGCCGGAGGTGGTGGAGCCGTCGTCCTCGTGGAAGTGACGGGTCTCCTGCACGATCGTGCCGCCGGACGACAGGACGGCCGCGTGGCGCTGGATCTCGAAGCGCGCCGCGCGCTCGACGGAGCGCAGGGAGTTGACGTTCTTCGTCTCCGAGCGGGTGCCGAACTCCTTCGTCCCGTTCGGGCGCAGCGACAGGTTCACGTCGCAGCGCATCTGGCCCTTGTCCATGCGCGCCTCGGAGACGCCGAGGGCCTTGATGAGCTCGCGGAGCTCGGCCACGTACGCCTTGGCGACCTCGGGGGCGCGGGCTCCGGCGCCCTCGATCGGCTTGGTGACGATCTCGATGAGCGGGATGCCGGCGCGGTTGTAGTCCAGCAGGGAGTGGGAGGCGCCGTGGATGCGACCGGTGGCACCGCCGACGTGCAGCGACTTGCCGGTGTCCTCCTCCATGTGGGCGCGCTCGATCTCCACGCGGAAGACCTCGCCGTCCTCCAGCTGGACGTCCAGGTAGCCGTTGAAGGCGATGGGCTCGTCGTACTGGGAGGTCTGGAAGTTCTTCGGCATGTCCGGATAGAAGTAGTTCTTCCGGGCGAAGCGGCACCATTCGGCGATCTCGCAGTTCAGCGCGAGGCCGATCTTGATCGCGGACTCGACGCCTGTCGCGTTGACCACCGGGAGGGAGCCGGGCAGTCCGAGACAGGTCGGGCAGGTCTGCGAGTTGGGCTCGGCACCCAGCTCGGTGGAGCAGCCGCAGAACATCTTGGTCCTGGTGCCGAGCTCGACATGGACCTCCAGGCCCATGACGGGGTCGTACGACGCGAGGGCGTCCTCGTACGACATCAGTTCGGTGACGGTCACAGTGAAAACTTCCCTCTCAGCCCAGCAGGACGTCGTCGTCGCCGAGGCGCTTCAGCTCGCGGTACAGGATCGCGAGGCCGGTGGCGATGGCGGCGGCGGACACAACGGCGTCGACCAGCTGGAGCGTGTCCTGCTCCGTGCGGGCCCTCTTGGCCTGCTTGATCACGCTGATGGCACCGAAAGCGGTGGTCGCGATCGACAGGTACGTACCGGACTTCGACTTCTTGAAGCCCTTGGCCTTGGACAGTGCGCTCACAGGGACGGAGCCTCCTCAAGCAGGGGGTGGCCCCAGCGCTCGACGAAGGCGGCCTCGACGGCGGCACCGACCTTGTACAGGCGGTCGTCCTTCATCGCAGGGGCGATGATCTGCAGTCCGACCGGGAGGCCGTCCTCCGGCGCCAGGCCGCACGGGAGCGACATGGCGGCGTTGCCGGCCAGGTTGGTCGGGATGGTGCACAGGTCCGCGAGGTACATCGCCAGCGGGTCGTCGGTGCGCTCACCGATCGGGAAGGCGGTGGTCGGGGTCGTCGGGGAGACGATCACGTCGACCTGCTCGAAGGCCTTCTCGAAGTCCCGGCTGATGAGGGTGCGGACCTTCTGGGCCGAGCCGTAGTAGGCGTCGTAGTAGCCGGAGCTGAGGGCGTACGTGCCGAGGATGACGCGGCGCTTGACCTCGTCGCCGAAGCCGGCGTCGCGGGTGAGCGCGGTGACCTCCTCGGCGGACTTCGTGCCGTCGTCACCGACGCGCAGGCCGTAGCGCATGGCGTCGAAGCGGGCCAGGTTCGAGGAGCACTCGGACGGCGCGATCAGGTAGTACGCGGCCATCGCGAGGTCGAAGGACGGGCAGTCCAGCTCGACGATCTCGGCACCGAGCTCCCCCAGCAACTCGACGGACTCGTCGAAGCGCTGCACGACGCCGGCCTGGTAGCCCTCGCCGCGGAACTGCTTGACGACGCCGACGCGCATGCCGGCGACGGAGCCGTTGCGGGCCGCCTCGACGACCGGCGGGACCGGGGCGTCGATGGAGGTGGAGTCCAGCGGGTCGTGACCGGCGATGACCTCGTGCAGCAGCGCCGCGTCCAGGACCGTACGGGCGCACGGGCCGCCCTGGTCGAGGGAGGAGGAGAAGGCGACCATGCCGTAGCGGGAGACGCCGCCGTACGTGGGCTTCACGCCGACGGTGCCGGTGACCGAGGCGGGCTGGCGGATGGAGCCGCCGGTGTCCGTGCCGATCGCCAGGGGCGCCTGGAAGGCGGCCAGCGCGGCCGCGGAGCCGCCGCCGGAGCCGCCCGGGATGCGGGTGAGGTCCCACGGGTTGGAGGTGGGGCCGTAGGCGCTGTTCTCGGTGGAGGAGCCCATGGCGAACTCGTCCATGTTGGTCTTGCCGAGGATGACGACGTCGGCTTCCTTCAGCTTGCGCGTCAGGGTGGCGTCGTACGGCGGGATCCAGCCTTCGAGGATCTTCGAACCGACGGTGGTCGGGACCCCGACGGTGGTGAAGATGTCCTTGAGGGCGAGCGGGACGCCGGCCAGCGGGCCGAGCTTCTCGCCGCGCTCGCGCTTGGCGTCGACGGCACGGGCCTGGGCCAGGGCGCCCTCGCGGTCGACGTACAGGAAGGCGTGGACCTTCTCGTCGGTCGCGTCGATGCGCGCCAGGTGGGCCTCGGTGACCTCGACGGCCGTGAGCTCGCCCGAGGCGATCTTCTCGGCGGTCTCGGCGGCCGTGAGCTTGATGATGTTGGTGTCAGCCATGGTGGTTAGTCCTCCCCCAGGATCTGCGGCACCTTGAAACGCTGCTGCTCCTGGGCGGGGGCGCCGGAGAGCGCCTGCGCGGGGGTGAGCGACGGTCGGACCTCGTCCGCGCGCATGACGTTGGTCAGCGGCAGCGGGTGCGAGGTCGGCGGGACGTCTTGGTCGGCGACCTCGGACACGCGGGCGACCGCGCCGATGATGTCGTCGAGCTGTCCGGCGAAGTGATCAAGCTCTTCGTCGGACAGTTCCATACGTGCCAGCCGAGCGAGGTGGGCGACCTCCTCGCGCGAAATGCCAGGCATGCAGCGATCCTCTGGGGGTGGTGAGTGAGTGGTTTCGTGCCCAATCCTAGGGGGCCTGGCCGCTGACCCACGAAACCCTTTCCCGCCCGGAACGGCCGCGAGCCCCCGACGGCAGGGTTCCACCACCGAGGGCTGCGCGATCGGCGCCGCGCTGCGGGGGCTGCGGGGCCGGGGCTACGGCTGTCTCTTATA
>NZ_JACBGN010000356.1 GCF_013401435.1 Streptomyces sp. BR123 | reverse complement strand
GTGTATAAGAGACAGGGGCGGCGGCGTGACCCGAACGGTCCGATACCGGGGCGGGGGCACAGCGGCATGCCGGGGGGCGGATTACCCGGCCGTGGGCTGGGCACAACGGATGCAGGTTGACCGGGGCGGACGCGTGCCCCGTTGCCGAGCGACGGGAGGCGATTTATCGTTCCGGCACGATTCGCGAGCAAGGTCACAGTATGTGAAGGGGCCGCGGCCATGGTGGCGAAAAAGACCGCCGGGAGTACTCCCGACAAGGCTGTCGGAAAGGCCGCCGCACAGGCCTCGGCGGCCAAGGGCGCGGCTTCGGCCCGGAAGCCGGCCACGGTGAGGAAGGCCGACGGGGCGACCGCGAAGGCGGCCGGCAAGGCGCCGGTGAAGACCGCCGTGAGGACGGCGGCCGCGAAGACCGCGGCGGGGAGGACGCCCGCGGTGAAGACGACCGCGAAGGCGGCGGCGGGGGCGAAGCCGGCCGCGAAAGGGGCCGCCAGGGCCGCCCCGAAGACCAGGACCACTGCCGAGACCACCGCAAGGACGACCGCAGAAACCACCGCTGTGAAGGCCACGGCCGCGAAGACCGCCGCCGGGAAGAGCACCGCGGGCAGGGCCACCGCCCGGCAGTCCGCGGCGGTCGCGAAGAAGACCGCGAAGACGACCGCGACGACCGCGAGGAAGGCCACGGCCGAGCCGGCCGCGGCCGAGGGGGCGGCACAGGCCGCGCAACAGACGGGAGCCCGGGAAGTGGTTGCCAGGAAGAGCACCGGCACGGCCAGGAAGACGGCTGAGGCCGCCACCAGCGGGCTGCCGAAGGCGAGGGCCACCGGGGCCCCTGCCGTCCCCGGCGAGCTCGCCGTACGGCCCGGCGAGGATCCGTGGACCCAGGAGGAGGTCACCGAGGCGCGGACCGGGCTGCAGACCGAGGCGGAGCGCCTGCGCGACGAGCTGCTGGCCTCCGAGGAGGCGATCACCGGCCTGATGCGGGACTCCGGCGACGGCGCGGGCGACGACCAGGCCGACACGGGGACCAAGAACATCACCCGCGAGTCCGAGATGGCCCTGGCGGCCAACGCCCGCGAGATGCTGGAGCAGACCGAGCGGGCCCTGGACCGGCTGGACGCGGGCACGTACGGGCTCTGCGAGAGCTGCGGACAGCCCATCGGCAAGGCCCGCATGCAGGCCTTCCCCCGGGCCACGCTCTGCGTCGACTGCAAGCAGAAGCAGGAGCGGCGGCACTAGGCCGGGCGGCGCGGCCGGGGGACCCTGACGTACCCTCGTGTCTGGTCAGGGTCCAGGAACCTGACAGGGCTGTGTCATCGCAACCCGGTTCGCGCTAGTTCGAGGGACTCACGTGGCAGAGGCGGAGCGCATCATCGGTACGCCGGAGGTCGGGGACGAAGCCCAGCCCGAGCCCGCGGCACCCAAGGGGCGTCGGCGGATCGCGGCACTGCTGGTGGTGGCGATCCTCGCGTACCTGGTGGACCTCGGCAGCAAGATGGTCGTCGTGGCGAAGCTGGAGCACCAGCCGCCGATCCGGATCATCGGCGACCTGCTGAAGTTCGAGGCGATCCGCAACCCCGGAGCGGCCTTCGGCTTCGGCGAGGCCTTCACGATCATCTTCACCCTGATCGCGGCCACCGTGATCGTCGTGATCGTCCGCCTCGCCCGCAAGCTGTACAGCCTGCCCTGGGCGATCGCGCTGGGCCTGCTGCTCGGCGGCGCGCTGGGCAACCTGACCGACCGGATCTTCCGCTCGCCGGGCGTGTTCCGCGGTGCCGTGGTCGATTTCATCGCGCCCGCGCACTTCGCCGTGTTCAACCTCGCCGACACCGCCATCGTGTGCGGCGGCATCCTGATCGTGCTGCTGTCCTTCAAGGGCCTGGACCCGGACGGCACGGTCCACAAGGACTGAGGGCCGCCGGCGGCCGGACCCGGCTCCGCGCGGCGTCCGGCATACTCGACGGGTGAGCACGATTCCCGAGATCCGCACCCTGCCCGTTCCCGACGGCCTCGAAGGCGAGCGCGTCGACGCCGCCATCTCCCGCATGTTCGGGTTTTCCCGGACCAAGGCCGCCGAGCTCGCCGCCGCGGGGAAGGTCTCGGTCGACGGCAGCGTCGCCGGGAAGTCCGAGCGCGTGCACGGCGGCGCCTGGCTCGAAGTGGAGATGCCCGCCCCGCCGCGCGCGGTGGAGGTCGTCGCCGAGCCGGTGCCCGGCATGGAGATCGTCCACGACGACGACGACATCGTGGTCATCATGAAGCCCGTCGGTGTCGCCGCCCACCCGAGCCCCGGCTGGACCGGCACCACCGTCATCGGCGGCCTCGCCGCCGCCGGCTACCGGATCTCCACCTCCGGCGCCGCCGAGCGCCAGGGCATCGTGCACCGCCTCGACGTCGGCACGTCCGGCCTGATGGCCGTCGCCAAGTCGGAGCGCGCCTACACCTCGCTGAAGAACCAGTTCCGCGAGCGCGTCGTGGACAAGCGCTACCACGCGCTCGTCCAGGGCCACCCGGACCCGATGAGCGGCACCATCGACGCGCCCATCGGCCGGCACCCCAGCGCGGACTACAAGTGGGCCGTGATCCAGGACGGCAAGCCGTCGGTCACCCACTACGACCTGATCGAGGCCTTCCGCGCCGCCTCGCTGCTGGACATCAAGCTGGAGACGGGCCGCACGCACCAGATCCGCGTCCACATGTCCGCCCACCGGCACCCGTGCGTCGGCGACCTCACCTACGGCGCCGACCCGACCATCGCCAAGCGCCTGAAGCTGACCCGCCAGTGGCTGCACGCGGTGCGCCTCGGCTTCGAGCACCCGGCGGACGGGCAGTGGGTGGAGTTCGAGAGCAAGTACCCCGATGACCTCCAGCACGCGCTGGACGTCATCCGCGCCGAGAGCGAATGAGCGGGGAGCGCACGGCCTTCACCGTCCGGCGGGCCGTCTCGCCGGAGGACCTGAAGGCCTGCTTCGCCGTGCGGACCGAGGTGTTCGTCGTCGAGCAGTCCGTGCCCGAGTCGATCGAGTACGACGCGTACGACGCCGACGCGGTCCACGTGCTGGCCGTGGCGCCGGACGGAAGCCCGCTCGGCACCGGCCGGCTGCTCCACGGGCGGGCCGTCATCGGCAAGACCGGCGGCCTGCAGGCCGGTGCGCTCGGCCGGCTCGCGGTGACGGCCGCCGCCCGCGGGCTCGGCGTCGGGGCCGCGCTGGTCCGGGCGATCGAGGCGGAGGCGGCGGAGCTCGGGCTCCGCACGGTCGTCCTGGGGGCGCAGACGCACGCCCTCCGCTTCTACGAGCGGCTCGGATACGAGGCCTACGGGCCCGAGTTCGAGGAGGCGGGCATCCCGCACCGCTCGATGCGCCGCACCCTGCCGTAGCGCTCCGCGGGAAGTGCCGCGCCACGGGCCGGCGCCCGTCCGCGCGTCCGTGGGGGCCGGTCGCGCAGTTCCCCGCGCCCCTGCGGGGTGAACCCCGTCACATGCGGCAGGGTGGGCGGGGTGTCATCAGGACGGCCGCGGGAAGTCCGAGCCGGTCCCCGAGCGGCACGGTGACGACCGCGCCGAGCAGCAGCACGAAAGAGCAGGGCGAGCTGTTCCACCGTTCCTCGTCAGTGAGCAGGAGTGAGTCTTGGACTCGTTCCTGTGCACCGCGGACATCCCGAACGGTTTTGGGTGTCCTGGTCGCCCGCGTTCTCTCCGCGTCCGGCTGCACGGATCGTGTCCGTGGTCCGGGGAAGCGGGGGCGGGTTTCCTCACGCTCCGGGGTGCCCGGTCCGGCCTGGACGGTCCGATGCCCGTGACGATCGCTCTGGTCGTCACGGGGCGGTGCCGTCCGTCGCCGGACCGGGTGCCCGAGGCGCGTCGCCCGATCGCGATGCGCGCGGCATCGTGACGGGACATCTTGCGTGTCTTGCTGGTGAGGGGCTTGCGCCAGAACACGCCCATGCGCAGTCACTCGCCAGCAGTCCCCCACCCCGTAGCCGGCATCCGGCGTCCGCTCAGCCGGATCCGGCCGGCCCGCGGCCGTCCGCTGGGCCCGGAGCGCCGGCGTCACCGTCGGCCCCGGTATCTCCGGTGTTTCCGGCGGGGCCCGGTGCGGGTGCGGCCGGGGCGGTGGCGATGCGGGGGAGGGCGTAGGGATGTCGGTCCGCCAGCCAGGCGATCATCTGCTCGCGGACCGCGCAGCGGACGGTCCAGACGTCGGAGGCGTCCTTGGCGGTGACCACCGCACGGACCTGGATCGTGTGCGGTGTGGTGTCCGTCACGGCGAGGCTGCCCGTCCGGCCGTCCCATTCCGGCACCTCCTTCAGGATCTGCCGGAGCTGTTCGCGCATCGGCTCCAGCGGGGCGCTGTGGTCGAGGTGCCAGAAGACGGTGCCGGTCATCTCGGCGCCGCCGCGCGACCAGTTCTCGTACGGCTTGCTCGTGAAATACGACACAGGCATGGTGATCCGCCGCTCGTCCCAGGTGCGGACCACCAGGAAGGTGAGGGTGATCTCCTCGACGGTGCCCCACTCCCTTTCCACGACGACGGTGTCGCCGATGCGCACCGTGTCGCCGAAGGCGATCTGCAGGCCGGCGAAGAGGTTGCCGAGCGTGGACTGGGCGGCGATGCCGGCGACGATGCCGATGATGCCCGCCGAGGCCAGCAGGGAGGCGCCGACCGTCCGCATCGCCGGGAAGGTCAGCAGCATGGCCGCGACCGCGATCACCGCGACCGCCGCCGTGACCACCCGCTGGATCAGGGTGATCTGGGTGCGGACCCGGCGCACCCGTGCCTCGTCCGGGGTCCGTTCGGCGTACCGGGCGTACGCGGAGTCCACGACCGCCGTCGCGATGCGCACCAGCAGCCAGGCCGCCGAGCCGATCAGTACGAGGGTGAGGGCGCGGCCCACGGCCGTGGTGTGCGCGGGCAGGATCCGGGCCTCGCGGTGGGAGCCGTACAGCAGGGCGGTGGCGAGGGTGAGCCGGAACGGGGTGCGGCAGCGGCGCAGCAGCCCCCACAGCGGGGTCTCCCCGTGGCGGGCGTCGGCGCGGCGCAGCAGCAGGTCCAGCAGCCAGCCGGCGACGAGGGTGACGGCCAGCACGCCGCCGACGGCCAGGGCCGGGCGCAGAACGGTGTCCGTGTCCATGGACGTGAACCTAACCGCAGCGGGCGTGCGGAAACTGGCACGATGGTGTGCATGAACATCGTGCTTTTCCATTCGGCGTACGGGCTGCGGCCCGCGGTGCACGCGGCGGCCGACCGGCTGCGCGCGGCCGGGCACCAGGTCCAGGTGCCCGATCTCTTCGAGGGGCGTGCCTTCGAGACCGTCGAGGAGGGCATGGCGTACCGGGACGAGACCGGCCGGGACGAGCTGCTCCGGCGTGCGGTGCTGGCCGCCGCCCCCCATTCCGACCAGGGGCTCGTGTACGCGGGCTTCTCCTTCGGCGGCTCCCTCGCCCAGCACCTGGCGCTGGCCGACGAGAAGGCGCGCGGGCTGCTGCTCCTGCACGGCACGGCCGACCTGGAGGAGGACGCCGCGGTCGACGACCTGCCGGTGCAGCTGCACATCGCCGATCCGGACCCGTTCGAGCCGCACGACTGGCTGACGGCCTGGTACCTGCGGATGCGGCGGGCGGGCGCGGACGTCGAGATCCACCGCTACCCGGGGGCCGGGCACCTGTTCACCGACCCGGACCTCGACGACTACGACGCGGAGGCCGCGGAGCAGACCTGGAAGGCGTCGCTGGCCTTCCTCGACAGCCTTTAGCCGCGGCGGCAGGAGCCGGAACACGCCACGAGGGGCAGGGCACATGACGTGCCCTGCCCCTCGTGCGTCAGCCGCGCCCGGCCCGGGTCAGGCCCGGTCAGGCCCAGGCCCGGTCAGGCAGGTCAGCCGCGGTAGGCGCTCCACATGCTCTGCATGCGGGCCACCTGGCCGGCGGTGAACTGGTACATGCACGAGTCGTACGTGTAGTCCATGAAGTTGTGGATCGGGTCGGCGCCGGCCTTGCTGGCACAGCTGTCGCGGCCGGTCGGGCACTCGTACGCGGCGCTCTTCTCGGCCGGGGTGTCGGCGACGGAGTCACCGCTTCCATTGCAGCCGCCCTGGAAGGTGTGGTACAGGCCCATCCAGTGGCCGACCTCGTGCGTGGCGGTGTCACCCTCGTTGTAGTTGGCGGAGGAGCCGCCCGGCAGCGAGGAGTTGAGCAGGACCACGCCGTCCATCTTCGGCTGGGAGGCGTAGGAGCTCGGGAAGGTCGCCCAGCCGAGCAGGCCGCCGCCGAGCTCGGCCGTGTAGACGTTCAGCGCGTCGGAGCCGCCCTTGCGCAGGGCGTTCTTCATGTCCTTCTCGGCCTGGGAGCCGTGGGACACGCCGTACCAGGAGGCGTTGTCGGTGTAGTCGGTGGAGACCAGCTGGAACTGGTAGCCGGAGTTGACGTTGCCGGTGCCCTGGCCGCTGTAGGCGGAGTTGAGGACGGCGAGCTGGTTGTTGATGTCCGTGGCGGACAGCTTGCCCTGGGTGCCGTTGTGGATGACGTGGAAGTACACCGGGATGGTCGTCGCCGTGGTCGCCTCGGCGGCGCGCATCTGGCGCTGCGGGCCGAGCTGGGCGAGCTTCTTCGCCAGGTCGGCGTCCATGGCCTTGACCTGGGCCTCCGTCACCTCGTTGGGCTCGGCGGCGTGCTTGTCCTGCGGGCGGGCGACGCGCGCGTCCGCCGCGGCACCGGAGGCTTCCTCGGCGCACTGCTCGGCGCCGGTGGGCGCGGCGGCGGCCAGGGTGGTGGGGGCGGAGAAGGG
>NZ_JACBGN010000355.1 GCF_013401435.1 Streptomyces sp. BR123 | reverse complement strand
GCGTCAGATGTGTATAAGAGACAGGTCCACCCCCTCTGCCCCACCCTGCAAGGAGTCGTACCCCATGACGTCCACGGTGCCCACCACCGCCGTCCCGCACAGCGACGGTCAGCCGCCGATCACCATGTTCGGCCCGGACTTCCCGTACGCGTACGACGACTTCCTCGCCCACCCTGCGGGCCTGGGCCAGATACCGGCGACCGAGCACGGCACCGAGGTCGCGATCATCGGCGGCGGCCTGTCCGGCATCATCTCCGCCTACGAGCTGATGAAGATGGGCCTCAAGCCCGTCGTCTACGAGGCGGACCAGATCGGCGGCCGCCTGCGCACCGTCGGCTTCGAGGGCACCGGCACCGAGGGGCTCACCGCGGAGATGGGCGCCATGCGCTTCCCGCCCTCCTCCACCGCCCTGCAGCACTACATCGACCTCGTCGGCCTGAAGACGGAGCCGTTCCCGAACCCGCTGGCCGAGGCGACCCCCTCCACCGTCGTCGACCTCAAGGGCGAGACCCACTACGCCGAGACGATCGCCGACCTCCCGCAGATCTACCGCGATGTCGCCGACGCGTGGAACGCCTGCCTGGAGGAGGGCGCCGACTTCTCCGACATGAACACCGCGATGCGCGAGCGCGACGTCCCGCGCATCCGGGAGATCTGGGCCAAGCTGGTCGAGAAGCTCGACAACGAGACCTTCTACGGCTACCTGTGCCGGTCGGAGGCCTTCCAGTCCTTCCGCAAGCGCGAGATCTTCGGCCAGGTCGGCTTCGGCACCGGCGGCTGGGACACCGACTTCCCCAACTCCATCCTGGAGATCCTCCGCGTCGTCTACACCGAGGCGGACGACCACCACCGCGGCATCGTCGGCGGCTCCCAGCAGCTGCCGCTGCGCCTGTGGGAGCGCGAGCCCGAGAAGATCCTCCACTGGGCGCAGGGCACCTCGCTGTCCTCCCTCCACGACGGCACCCCCCGTCCGGCCGTGACCCGCCTGCACCGCACGGCCGGCAACCGCATCACGGTCACCGACGCCTCCGGCGACATCCGCACCTACCGAGCCGCGATCTTCACGGCCCAGTCGTGGATGCTGCTCTCCAAGATCGAGTGCGACGACTCGCTGTTCCCGATCGACCACTGGACGGCGATCGAGCGCACCCACTACATGGAGTCCTCCAAGCTCTTCATCCCGGTGGACCGCCCGTTCTGGCTGGACAAGGACGAGGAGACCGGCCGCGACGTCATGTCGATGACGCTGACGGACCGCATGACCCGCGGCACCTACCTCCTCGACAACGGCCCGGACCAGCCGGCCGTGATCTGCCTGTCGTACACCTGGTGCGACGACAGCCTGAAGTGGCTGCCGCTGTCCGCGAACGAGCGGATGGAGGTCATGCTGAAGTCCCTCGGCGAGATCTACCCGAAGGTCGACATCCGCCGCCACATCATCGGCAACCCGGTGACGGTCTCCTGGGAGAACGAGCCCTACTTCATGGGCGCGTTCAAGGCCAACCTCCCCGGCCACTACCGCTACCAGCGGCGCCTGTTCACCCACTTCATGCAGGACCGCCTCCCCGAGGACAAGCGCGGCATCTTCCTCGCCGGCGACGACATCTCCTGGACGGCCGGCTGGGCCGAGGGTGCGGTGCAGACGGCGCTGAACGCGGTCTGGGGCGTCATGCACCACCTCGGCGGTGAGACCGACGCCACCAACCCGGGCCCGGGCGACGTCTACGACGAGATCGCCCCGGTCGAGCTCCCGGAGGACTGACCCCTCCCCGCTCCCCGTGACCACGGGCCGCCCCCGCGAACACAGCGCGGCGGCGGCCCGTTTCCCATGCCCGGTGCTGCACCCGCGCAGCCGACGCAGCCTCGCCCCGCGCCGCAGGGGGTGATGCCGGGGCTCACCCCGCTGCCCGCGCGCGGGGGCTGGTCTTTGCCGGCCCCCGGCACAAGGGATCAGGCCGGGACGGCGGTCGGCCGGATCGGCGGGCGGCCAGGCTGCGGGGAACAGGCCGTGGGGGTCAGGAGGCAGCGGCCCACCAGGCCCACGCCCGCGTCCAGGGACTCGGTGAACTCCTCGGCCAGGTCGGGGGAGCGGCGCAGCCCCCACAGCAGGCGGGCCGCCGACCAGGCGGCTCCGCGCGCCCGCTCCAGGCTCCACGAGCCGACCAGGTGCGTCAGCGGATCGGCGACCTCCAGCAGGTCGGGGCCCGGCATCAGGTCCTCCCGGATGCGTTCCTCCAGGGTGACCAGGGTGTCGCCGACCCGGTCGAAGTCGGCTTCCAGCGCCCGCGGTTCGCAATCCAGCGCCCGGCAGGTGGAGACCACCGCCAGCGCCAGGTCGTGGCCGATGTGCGCGTTGATCCCGGCCAGGGCGTGCTGCAGCGGCCGTACGCCGGGGTGGCGCCGGTACTGCAGCAGCGGCCGCCAGCAGGCGGGGGCCCGGTCGGACTCCACCGCCGCCAGGTACCGCTGCGCGAACCGCACGCTGAGCGTCTCCGCCTGCCGGGGCGCGGGGAACTCACCGCGCCGGATGCGCTCGTGCAGCGTCTGCGTCACCGTCAGGTACACCCGGTTGAAGACGGCGACGCCGTCCCGCGCGGGCAGCCGCTCGTCGAGGGCGCGCATCCGCGCCAGCACTTCGTCCACGGGAGGCAGGGTCCCAGCCGGCGGGCCGGATGCGGGGGACTTGGCCGTGTGCTTCGCCGGTTCGGGCGAACCGGCTCAGGGGCGCCCGTCGGTGCCGCCGGTGCCGCCGGTCCCGGGCTCCTCGTCGTACGTGGAGGTGCCCGCGTCGAGCAGCGGTTCCTGCTCCTTCATGTGCGCCGGGGCGAAGTAGCGCAGCGTGTGGTAGCCGGTGATGACGACGAGGGTGCCGAGGGCGATCCCGCCGAGCTCGAAGGATTCGGTCAGCTGGAGCTTCACCCCGCCGATGCCGATGATGATGCCCGCCGAGGCCGGTACCAGGTTCAGCGGATTGCGCAGGTCCACGCGGCCGCCCAGCCAGATCTGGGCGCCGAGCAGGCCGATCATGCCGTACAGGATGACGGTGATCCCGCCGAGCACGCCGCCGGGGACCGCGGCGACGATCGCACCGAACTTGGGGCAGAGGCCGAAGAGGAGGGCGAAGCCGGCGGCCGCCCAGTAGGCCGCCGTCGAGTAGACCCGGGTGGCGGCCATGACGCCGATGTTCTCGGAGTAGGTGGTGTTCGGCGGGCCGCCGACCGCGGTGGACAGCATGGACGCGGCGCCGTCGGCGGCGATGGCCGTGCCGAGGGTGTCGTCGAGCGGGTCGCCGGTCATCTCGGCGACGGCCTTGATGTGCCCGGCGTTCTCGGCGACGAGGGCGATGACCACCGGCAGGGCGACCAGGATCGCCGACCACTCGAACTGCGGGGCGTGGAAGGCCGGCAGGCCGATCCAGTCGGCCTCGGCGACCCCGGAGAGGTCGAGCCGCCAGTGGTCGACGGCCCCGGTTCCGCCGGCCGGCGAGTGGATCTTGCCGAAGAGCCCGTCGAAGAGGGCGGAGACGGCGTACCCGAAGACCAGGCCGAGGAAGATCGCGATGCGCGACCAGAACCCGCGCAGGCAGACCACGGCCAGTCCGGTGAACAGCATGGTCAGCAGGGCGGTCCACTGGTCCTGCGGCCAGTACGTCGAGGCCGTGACCGGCGCCAGGTTGAAGCCGATCAGCATGACCACCGCGCCCGTCACCACGGGCGGCATCGCCGCGTGGATGATCCGCGCGCCGAACCGCTGCACGGCGAGGCCGGTCAGGCACAGGGCCACGCCCACGCTGAACAGGGCGCCGGTGACCACCGCGCTGTTCCCGCCCGACGCCCGGATGGCCGCGGCCACGCCGACGAACGACAGCGAGCAGCCCAGGTACGAGGGCACCCGGCCGCGCGTGGCCAGCAGGAAGACGATCGTGGCCACACCCGACATCATGATCGCCAGGTTGGGGTCCAGGCCCATCAGGACCGGCGCGACGAAGCTCGCGCCGAACATCGCCACGACGTGCTGGGCGCCGAGCCCCGCGGTCCGCGGCCAGGTCAGCCGCTCGTCCGGCCGCACCACCGCGCCGGGGGCGGGGGTCCGCCCGTCTCCGTGCAAGGTCCAGCGCACGCCCAGGCCCATGTGTCCCACCCACCACTTCCGTCAAGCCGGTCGATCAAGCATCGTGGCCGCGGCGGGGTCGGTGATCCTGCCGCGGCCAGCGTCATATTACGGCCGTATACCGGTGGGTTCGTCCCGGTTGAAGGCGCTCGTGCTCCCGATCGCCGCCCGCGGCCGCAGCGCCGAGGCCCCGACCGTCAGCCCGAAGGCCAGCAGCGTGACCAGCGCGAAGGACACCACCAGCGAGGTCGCGTCCGCCACCGCTCCGATGGCCGACGGGGCGATGAGCCCCGAGGTGTACGTGATCGTCGCCACCCCGGCGATGGCCTGCGCGGGCGCCGGACCACTGCGCCCGGCCGCCGCGAAGGCCAGCGGCACCACCACCGCGACGCCGAGCCCGATCAGCCCGAAGCCCGCCATGGCCGCGGCCGGATGGCGGGCCGTCACCACCAGCAGGCCCCCCGCCGTGGCCAGCGCCCCGCCCGTGCGGACGGTGCGCACCGCCCCGAAGCGGTCCACCACCCGGTCCCCGGCGAGCCGGGCGAGCGTCATGGTGAGCGCGAAGGCGGTGGTGCTCGCGGCCGCGAGTCCGGCGTCCGCGTCGAGCACGTCCCGCAGGTAGACCGCCGACCAGTCCAGGCTCGCCCCCTCCGCGAAGACCGCGCAGAACCCGATCAGGCCGATCAGCAGCACGGATGCCGGCGGCCGGGCGAAGTGGGGCGGAGCCGGCTCGTCCGCCCCGCTGCGCAGGTCCAGTACGCCCTGTACGGCGACCAGCCCGGCGGCGGTCAGCACCAGAGCCGCGATCAGGTGGTGCCGCTGCGCGCCGGCCCCCGCGTGCGCGGCGGCGGTGCCGGCGGCCGAACCCAGCAGAGCGCCCGCGCTCCACATGCCGTGCAGCGAGGACATGACCGAACGGCCGAGCCGGTTCTCGGTCTCCACGCCGAGCGCGTTCATCGCCACGTCCGACATCCCCGAGGTGGCCCCGTAGACGAGGAGTGCCGCGCACAGGGCCGGCAGGTTCGGGGAGAGGGCGGGCAGGGCGAGCGACAGCGTCCACAGGGCCAGCATCACGCGCAGCGCGGGCCGGGCCCCGAGGCGGTGGTTCACCCTTCCGGCCAGCGGCATGGCGAGCGCCGCGCCGAGAGCGGGGAAGGCGAGGGCGAGGCCGAGGGCGCCCGACCCGAGCTGGGCGTGGTCCTGGATCCACGGGATGCGGGTGGCGAAGGAGCCGGTGACGGCGCCGTGGACGCAGAAGACGGCGGCGATGGCGAGACGGGCGCGGCGCAGGCGCGCAGGGCTGAGGTCGGATTCCCCGGTCATGACCATGAAACTATCAGGAAGCCTGCCTGATGGTAAGGAGGGAGAGGCTCCTTAGGATGGGCGCGTGACTCCTGCCAAGGCCCGGCCCTCCGCCGCCCCGTCCCCCGCCTCGCCGAGCACGGCCCGGGCCATCAACGACCGCCTCGCCCTGCGCCTGCTGCGGGAGGAAGGCCCCCTGACGGCCGCTCAGCTCAAGGCGTTCACCGGCCTGTCCCGCCCCTCGGTGGCCGACCTGGTCGACCGGCTCACCGAGGCCGGGCTGATCGAGGTCGTGGGGGAGTCCGGCGAGCAGCGACGGGGCCCCAACGCCCGCGTGTACGGAATCGTGGCCCGCCGCGCCCACCTGGCGGCCCTGGACGTACGCACCGACAGCGCGACCGCCGTCGTCACCGACCTGCTCGGCCGGCCCCTGGCCGAGCGGGCGCTGCCGGTGGACGCGGTCGAGGAGGCCGTCGACGCGCTGGAGGAACTGGCGGCCGAGGCCGGCGCGGACCGGCTGCACACGGTGGTCGTCGGCGCCCCCGGCCTGGTGGCCCGGGCCGGCGGGGAGCTGCGCAGTACGGCCGGGCTGCCGACCTGGCACCGGGACCTGGTGGCCGCCCTCCAGCGGCGGCTGCCCGCGCAGGTCGCCGTGGAGAACGAGACCAACCTGGCCGCGCTGGCCGAGCAGCGCGTGGGAGCCGCCCGGGACGCGGAATCCTTCGTGCTGCTCTGGCTCGGCGCCGGCGTCGGTGCTGCCGTGGTCCTCGACGGCCGGCTGCGCCGGGGGGCCTCCGGCGGAGCCGGTGAGATCGGCTTCCTGCCGGTGCCGGGGACGGGTGCGCTGCCCTCCGGCAGCGGCTGCGAGGGCGGCTTCCACAGCCTGGCCGGCCGGGCCGCGGTGGCCGCGCTGGCCGCCGAGCACGGTTTCACCGGGCCGGTGCGGGACGCCGTGGCCGGAGCCGCCGGTGAGGCCTTCCTCGAAGCCCTCGCCGAGCGGATCGCCCTGGGCGCGGCCGCCGTCACCGCCGTACTGGACCCCGGGTGCGTGGTGCTGGGCGGTGAGCTCGGCCATGCGGGCGGCCCCGCCCTCGCGGACCGGGTCGCCCTCCGGCTCGCCGCGCTGACCCCCGTGCCGACCTCCGTCCTGGCCACCGCCCTCGGCGACCCCGCGGTCCTCGCCGGCGCCCGGCTGGCGGCCGCCGACGCCGCCCAGGCGGTCCTGTTCGGGCCGGCCTGACCGGAGCCCGGCCGGCGTCCGGCCCTGCCGCCCGGAGCCCTGCCGCCCGGAGCCGGGCCCGGCGTCCGATTCGGCGCGAGCGGGTTTCCTCCCCCGCCCCGCCCCTTCCCGAAACTGGGGGCTCCGCCCCCAGTTTCGGGAAGGGGCGGGGC
>NZ_JACBGN010000354.1 GCF_013401435.1 Streptomyces sp. BR123 | reverse complement strand
GGCGGGCGGTCAGGGGGTGAGGGGCGCGTCCTGCGCCTGGATCGCGGTGATGGCCACGGTGTTCACGATGTCCTGCACCAGCGCGCCGCGCGACAGGTCGTTGACCGGCTTGCGCAGACCCTGGAGCACCGGGCCGACCGCCACGGCGCCCGCCGACCGCTGCACGGCCTTGTACGTGTTGTTGCCGGTGTTGAGGTCGGGGAAGACCAGCACCGTCGCGCGGCCGGCCACCTCGGACCCGGGCAGCTTCGTCGCGGCGACCACGGGCTCGACGGCGGCGTCGTACTGGATCGGGCCCTCGACGGCCAGGTCGGGGCGCTGTTCGCGGATGATCCCGGTGGCCTTGCGCACCTTGTCGACGTCGGCGCCGCTGCCCGAGGTGCCCGTCGAGTACGAGAGCATCGCGATCCGCGGCTCCACCCCGAAGGCGGCCGCGGTCGCCGCCGACTGCACGGCGATGTCGGCGAGTTGCTCGGCGTCCGGGTCCGGGTTGACCGCGCAGTCGCCGTACACGAGGACCCGGTCGGCCAGGCACATGAAGAAGACGGAGGAGACGATCGAGGCGTCGGGCTTCGTCTTGATGATCTCGAAGGCGGGGCGGATGGTGGCCGCGGTGGAGTGCACCGAGCCGGAGACCATGCCGTCGGCCAGGCCTTCCTGCACCATCAGGGTGCCGAAGTAGTTGGCGTCGGTCACCACGTCGCCCGCCAGCTCGACCGTCATGCCCTTGTGGGCGCGGACCTTCGCGTAGTACTCGGCGAACCGCTCCCGCAGGGGCGAGGTCGCCGGGTCGATGAGCTGCGCGCCGGAGATGTCGACGCCGAGGTCGGCGGCCTTCTTCAGGATCGCCTGCTCGTCGCCGAGCAGGGTCAGGTCGCAGACCCCGCGGCGCAGCACCACGTCCGCGGCGCGCAGCACCCGCTCCTCGGCGCCCTCGGGCAGCACCACGCGGCGCCGGTCGGCACGGGCCCGCTCCAGCAGCTCGTGCTCGAACATCATCGGGGTCACCCGCTCGGAGCGGGCCACTGCCAGCAGTCCGCGCAGCTCGGAGGTGTCCACATGGCGTTCGAACAGGCCGAGCGCGGTCTCCAGCTTGCGCGGGGTCGCGGAGTTCAGCCGGCTCTGCAGGGAGAACAGCTCGGCGGCGGTCGGGAAGCTGTTGCCGGCCACCGACACCACGGGCGTGCCCGGGGCCAGCTTCGAGGCCAGCGCGAGGACGTCGTCGCCGGGGCGCTCGTTCAGGGTCAGCAGCACGCCGGCGATCGGCGGGGTGCCGGAGGCGTGCGCGGCGAGCGCGCCGATGACCAGGTCGGCGCGGTCCCCGGGGGTGACGACGAGGCAGCCGGGGGTCAGGGCGTTGAGGAAGGTGGGCAGCATGGCGCCGCCGAAGACGAAGTCGACGGCGTCGCGGGCGAGCCCCGCGTCGTCGCCGAGGAGCACCTCGCCGCCGAGCGCCCTGGTGATCTGGGCGACGGTCGGGGCGGCCAGGGACTTGTCGTCCGGCAGCACGTAGCAGGGCACCGGGAGGCGGGCGGCGAGCCGCTCGGCTATGGAGTCCCGGTCGGCGGGGGCCACCCGGTTGACGACCATCGCGACGACGTGGCAGCCGAGGCTCTCGTACGCGCGGTGGGCGTTGCGGGCCTCGGCGCGCACCTCGTCGGCGGCCCGCTTGGTGCCGCCCACGACGGGAACGACGACCGCGCCGAGCTCGTTGGCGAGGCGGGCGTTGAGGGCCAGTTCGTCGGGGAGGTTCGTCTCGGCGTAGTCCGTGCCGAGGACGAGCATGACGTCGTAGTCGCGGGCCGCCTCGTGATAGCGGTCGACGAGCCGGGAGACGAGCTCGTCGGTGCCCTTCTCCGCGAGGATCGCGGACGCCTCGCGGTACTCCATGCCGTACGCCGTCGAGGCGTCCTGCTCGATCCGGTAGCGGGCCCGCAGCAGCTCGAAGAGGCGGTCCGGTGCGTCGTGCAGCAGCGGCCGGTAGACACCGACCCGCGCCGCCTGGCGCGTCAGCAGCTCCATGATCCCCAGCTCGACGACCTGGCGGCCGTCACCCCGGTCGATACCGGTCACATACACGCTGCGCGTCACGCGTGGTCTCCGTCCCTGCTGCGAAAATTTCCCCGATAGGGTGGCCTTGCCCTCTTGACAATACCTCCGTCGATGGTTAGGGCGCCCCCTGGGCAATGGGCCCGGAGGGCAGGGCCGAACGGCCTGACGGGGGAGCTGCACGGGACGCGGAGCCGCCCGGGCCCGTGGAACAATCGGACAAGCCTCACGATGTGACCAGGAGCAGGAGACACAGGACGATGCGTATCGGAGTTCTCACAGCAGGCGGCGACTGCCCCGGCCTGAACGCCGTCATCCGGTCGGTCGTGCACCGCGCCCTGGTCGGACACGGCGACGAGGTCATCGGCTTCGAGGACGGCTTCAAGGGGCTCCTGGACGGCCACTACCGCCCCCTCGACATCAACGCCGTCAGCGGCATCCTCGCCCGCGGCGGCACCATCCTCGGCTCGGCCCGCATGGAGCGCGCCCGCCTCCACGAGGCCGCCGAGAACGCCGAGGAGCTCGCGGAGCGCTACGGCCTCGACGCGCTCATCCCGATCGGCGGCGAGGGCACGCTGACCGCCGCCCGCATGCTGTCGGACGCCGGGATGCCGGTCGTGGGCGTGCCGAAGACCATCGACAACGACATCTCCGCCACCGACCGCACCTTCGGCTTCGACACCGCCGTCATGGTGGCCACCGAGGCCATAGACCGCCTCAAGACCACCGCCGAGTCGCACCAGCGCGTGATGGTCGTCGAGGTCATGGGCCGGCACGCCGGCTGGATCGCCCTGGAGTCCGGCATGGCCGGCGGTGCGCACGGGATCTGCCTGCCGGAGCGCCCGTTCGAGGTGGACGACCTGGTGAAGATGGTGGAGGAGCGCTTCGCCCGCGGGAAGAAGTTCGCCGTCATCTGCGTCGCCGAGGGCGCGCACCCGGCCGAGGGATCCATGCCGTACGAGCGGGGCGCGATCGACCAGTACGGCCACGAGCGCTTCGCCGGCATCGGCAACCGGCTCGCCGTCGAGCTGGAGCGCCGCCTGGGCAAGGAGGCCCGCCCGGTCATCCTCGGCCACGTCCAGCGCGGCGGCGTCCCCACCGCGTACGACCGGGTCCTGGCCACCCGCTTCGGCTGGCACGCGGTGGAGGCCGTGCACCGCGGCGACTTCGGCAACATGACCGCCCTGCGCGGCACCGACATCGTGATGGCCCCGCTCGCGTCGGCCATCACCGAGCTGAAGCGGGTCCCGGCGGACCGCATGTACGAGGCCGAGTCGGTCTTCTGACATCCCTCGCGCCCGGCCTTTTCGGGGCTCTGCGCATGCGCCCCGCCCTCTCCTGCTATCCCGTGTACGGCCGGTCCGGGGCGGCGTAGGACCAGAAGCGGGCGACGATGGTGGCGAGGAACTCGCGGCCCGCGTCGCCCGTGCCGGCATCGCCCGCGGCCCCGCCCCAGCCGAGGGTGGCGACCATGGTGGCCTGGTAGTCCGCGTGCAGCCGCTCGATCGCCGGCTCCAGGCGCTGCCTGGGCACGGGCAGGAGCTTGGCCAGCGGCTTCACGTACGCCTGCCAGCGGGTGGTGACGGCGCCGCGCAGCAGCTCCGCCAGCTCCTCCTGCTTGCCGGCGGCCGCCACGAACTGGGCCAGGGTCAGACCGAGGACCTGGGCCAGGGCCACGGACTGGCGTTCGTTGCCCTTCCAGCGCCCGGTGTCCTCCATCTTCTGGTACGCCCCGGTGTCCAGCCCGATCCGGCGGGCCAGCTCGTCCGCGGGCATGCCCCGGGCCAGCCGGTGCTCCCGCAGGGTGACCGGTTCGGCGAGCAGCTCGCCCGGTGCACACCACAGCACGCCGGCGAGGGCGGTCAGCTCGGCGGCGGTCGGCGTCCTCTCGCCGCGCTCCCAGGCCATCACGGTCTCGGGTTCGACGATCAGTCCGTACTGGGCGCGCAGACCGTAGGCGACGTGGCCGGGCGCCATGCCCAGGGCAGCGCGGAGGCGGCGCGCGGCGGGGGCATTGAAGGGTGGGCTGGAGTGCACAGGGCGCACTGTAGGAGCGCCGGGGGTGTGGCGACTACAGACTGTTCAAACAAGCCAACAAGTCGTAGGAATGTCCTATGAAATTCGGGGCATTGGTCCGAATTTCCGGCGACCGTCCGGTAATCGGACGCGCTCCAGGGTTGTGATCATCGTACGGTTCCGGGCCGCCCGCGCGACGCCTCTCCACCCGATCTTCACCGATCCGCCCGCGGTCGTCCTGAACCGGCCGCCGTCTCCTTACGTGATCCATACCGGGGCCCTCGTGTACGGGGGTGGCGAGGGCCCCTCGGGGTGCCGCCCGGACGCCGCCCGCTCCAGGCGCTCGACGGGGTGCCGGAGCAGGCGGCGGCAGCGCCCGCGGCTAAGGCCTGAACCAGACCGTCGCCAGTGGCGGGAGGGTCAGGTGCAGGCTCGCCGGGCGGCCCTGGGCCGGCTCGCGCCGGGGCCGCAGCGGCGCCAGGTGGCGGACGCCGCTGCCGCCGTACGCCTCCAGGTCGGTGTTGACGACCTCCCGCCACACGGGCACTTCCTCCGGAACGCCGATCCGGTAGCCGTGCCGCACCACCGGCGAGAAGTTCGACACGCACAGCAACTGCGAGCCGTCGTGCGCGTACCGCAGGAAGGCGAACACGTTGTCGTCCGCCGCGTCCGCCTCCACCCAGGCGAAGCCCTCGGGCACGCTGTCCCGCTCCCACAGGGCGGGCGCCGCCGCGTAGGCCCGGTTCAGGTCCCGGACCAGCGTGCGGACGCCCTGGTGGTCGGAGGCCGCCGGGTAGGAGGGGTCCAGCAGCCACCAGTCCGGGCCGTGCGCCTCCGACCACTCCGCCCCCTGCGCGAACTCCTGCCCCATGAACAGCAGCTGCTTGCCCGGATGGGCCCACATGAAGCCCAGGTACGCCCGGTGCCCGGCCCGCTGCTGCCACCAGTCCCCGGGCATCTTCGACACCAGCGAGCGCTTGCCGTGCACCACCTCGTCGTGCGAGATCGGCAGCACGTAGTTCTCGCTGTACGCGTACACCATCCCGAAGGTCATGTCGTTGTGGTGGTACTTCCGGTGCACCGGCTCCTTCTCGGTGTACCGCAGCGTGTCGTGCATCCAGCCCATGTTCCACTTCAGGCCGAAGCCGAGCCCGCCCGCGTCCGTGGGCCGGGTGACCCCGTCCCAGGCCGTGGACTCCTCCGCGATCGTCACCACGCCCGGGCAGCGCCGGTACACGGTCGCGTTCATCTCCTGCAGCATCCCCACCGCGTCCCAGTTCTCCCGGCCGCCGTGCTCGTTGGGCGCCCACTGGCCCTCGTCGCGCGAGTAGTCCAGGTAGAGCATCGAGGCCACCGCGTCGACCCGCAGCCCGTCGACGTGGAACTCCTGGCACCAGTAGACGGCGTTGGCGACGAGGAAGTTGCGGACCTCCTTGCGCCCGTAGTCGAACTCCAGCGTCCCCCAGTCCGGGTGCGCCGCCCGCCGCGGGTCCTGGTGCTCGTACAGCGGCCGCCCGTCGAACTCCGCCAGCGCCCAGTCGTCGCGCGGGAAGTGCGCCGGCACCCAGTCGAGGATCACCCCGATCCCCGCCCGGTGCAGTGCGTCCACGAGCATCCGGAAGTCGTCCGGGGTGCCCATCCGCGCGGTGGGCGCGTAGTAGCCGGTGACCTGGTAGCCCCAGGAGCCGCCGAAGGGGTGCTCGGCGACCGGCATCAGCTCCACGTGCGTGAACCCGAGCTCCTTGACGTACGGCGGGAGCTGCTCGGCCAACTGCCGGTACGAGAGCCCGGGCCGCCAGGACGCCAGGTGCACCTCGTACACGGAGAACGGGGCCTGGTGGGCCGGGCGGGCACCGCGCGCGGCCATCCACCGGTCGTCACCCCACTCGTACCGGGACTCGGTCACGACCGAGGCGGTGGCGGGCGGGCACTCCGTCCGCCGCGCCATCGGGTCGGCGCGCAGCGTGTGGCTGCCGTCGGGCCGGGTGATGTCGTACTTGTACAGCGCGCCCTCGCCCACCCCCGGCAGGAACAGCTCCCACACCCCGGACGCGCCGAGCGAGCGCATCGGGTGGGCGGCCGGGTCCCAGCAGGAGAAGTCCCCGGTGACCCGAACCCCCTGCGCGTTCGGCGCCCACACCGTGAACCGGGTGCCGGCGACGCCCTGGTGGACCATCGGCCGGGCGCCGAGCGCCGTCCACAGTTCCTCGTGCCGACCCTCGCCGATCAGGTGCAGGTCGAGCTCGCCGAGCGCGGGCAGGAACCGGTACGGGTCGTGCACCTCGATCTCGTCGCCCTCGTACACCACCAGCAGCCGGTAGTCCGGTACGTCGGCCAGCGGCAGCAGGCCGGAGAACAGGCCGTCGCCGTCGCTGTGCAGCTCGGCCCGCAGCCCCTTCGCGACAAGGGTGACCGTCCGCGCGAACGGGCGCAGCACGCGGACGGCCACCCCGCCCCGCAGGGTGTGGGCGCCGAGCACGGCATGGGGGTCGTGGTGGCGGCCTTCGAGCAGCCGGGCCCGCTCCTGCGCGCCGAGGGCGGGTGCCGGCCGTACGCCGTGCGGTGGCGGGGTGGCGGCGGCCCGGCGGGCCCGGGGGGTGCGGGACTTGCGGGCGGACCCGGATTCGGGTGCGACGGCGGGCGCGGCCGCGGCCGGCGCCCCGCCCGCGGCGGCGGGCGGGGCTGCGGTGCGGACGGACGGTGACGGCTGTCGTGCGGCGCTCACGCGAGAGGCCTCCTCGGGGG
>NZ_JACBGN010000353.1 GCF_013401435.1 Streptomyces sp. BR123 | reverse complement strand
CGCCCGTCCCGCCCGTCCGCCCGTCCCGCCCGTCGGCCTGTCAGGTCCCGGCCGGTTCGGGCACCTCCTGCGGGGCGGCGTCCAGGGAGTCCGCGGCGCCGTCCTGCGTGCCCCGGGCCAGCAGACGGCGGATCTCCCGGACCGCCGCACCGCCCGCCCGGTTGGCGCCGATCGTCGACGCCGACGGGCCGTAACCAACCAGGTGGACCCGCTCGTCGCGGACTGCGCGGGTGCCGTCGAGACGGATCCCGCCGCCCGGTTCCCGCAGCCGCAGCGGGGCCAGGTGGTCGACGGCCGCCCGGAACCCCGTGGCCCACAGGATCACGTCGGCCTCCACCTGCTGCCCGTCGGCCCAGGCCACACCCGTCGGCGTGATCCGCTCGAACATGGGGCGGCGGTCCAGCACGCCCGAGGCGATCCCGTCCCGCACCGCCTCGTTCATCGGCAGCCCGGTCACGCTGACCACGCTCTGCGGCGGCAGCCCCTGGCGCACCCGCGCGTCGACCAGGGCCACGGCGGCGCGGCCCTCCGCCTCCCCGAAGGTCCCGTCGCGGAACACCGGGGGCCGGCGCGTCACCCAGGTCGTCGCGGCCGCCACGGGGGAGATCTCCAGCAGGTGCTGCACTGCCGAGGTGCCGCCGCCCACCACGACCACCCGGGCCCCGGCGAACGCCTGCGGCCCCGGGTAGTCCGCCGTGTGCAGCAGGCGCCCCCGGAAGGATCCGCGGCCCGGATAGCGCGGCCAGAACGGCCGGTCCCAGGTACCGGTCGCGTTGATCAGCGCCCGCGCCGACCAGACGCCCGCCGAGGACTCCACCCTCAGTCGCCCGCGGGATCCTTCCCGGACGGCCGTCACGTGCACGGGGCGGTGTACGTCCAGGCCGAACCGCCGCTCGTACGCGGTGAAGTACTCGCCGATCACCGCCGAAGACGGCCGCAGCGGGTCGGCGTCCACGAGCTCCATGCCGGGCAGCGCGTGCATGCCGTGCACCTTGCCGTACGTCAGCGAGGGCCAGCGGAACTGCCATGCGCCGCCGGGGCGGGGCGCGTGGTCCAGGACCACGTGTCCGATGCCCGCCCGCGCCAGGTGGTAGGCGCTGGACAGGCCCGCCTGCCCGGCGCCCACGACCACCACGTCGACCTCGGGGCCGGCGTCCCCGCCGGCAGGGGCGGCCCCCGTCGTCTCCCGCATCAGTTCGTTCACAGTTCTACCAACTCGGCCCGCTGCCGGGATCTTCCCCGCCGGCCGGAGCCCTGCCGAGCCCTGCCGGGGTCCCGCCCGGTCCGGGTCAGGGGCGCCGCAGCACCGCCGGCACCGGCCCGGCCGGCTGCAGCGTCAGTCCGGGGAGCACCGCGACCGGCTCCGGGCCGCTGTCGAGGTGGAAGCGCCGAGCCAGCACCGCCAGCACGAGCACGGCCTCCACCAGGGCGAACCGGGCGCCCAGGCAGGCCCGCGGCCCGCCGCCGAAGGGGATCCAGGCCTGCTCCGCCGCCAGGTGCCCGGCATCCGCGTCCCACCGCTCCGGACGGAACACCCCCGGGTCCGGGAACCAGCGGCCGTCGCGGTGCATCGACCACGGACTGGTCCACACCGCCGTCCCCGCGGGCACGCCCCGCCCGCCGATCTCCGCACCTTCCCCGGCGACGGCCGAGATCAGCCAGACCGGCGGGTACATCCGCAGCGCCTCCTTGACCACCTGCCGGGTCCAGGGCAGCCGTTCGTAGTCCTGGTACGCGGGCAGCCGCCCGCCGAGCACCCTGTCCAGTTCCTCCGTCAACCGGGCGCGCGCCTCGGGAGCCGCCGACAGCAGCTGCCAGGCCCAGGTCAGGGCGGTCGAGGTGGTCTCGTGCCCGCCGATGTAGAGGGTGATCGACTCGTCCCGCAGCTCCTTGCGCGACAGCGGTGCGCCGTGCTCGTCGCGGGCGGCCAGCAGCCGGCTCAGCAGGTCGTCCCGCTCCGCCCCGCCGGGCGAGGCCGCCTCGTGCTCCCGGATGACGTGCGCGATCTCCCGGTCCAGGACGGCCACGGCCCCGCGCATCCGGCGCCGCCCCGGCGTCCGGACCCAGGGCGGCAGGAACAGCGTCAGGCCGCGGAACTCGGCGCCCAGTTCGCGCTGGGCCGTGGCCATGGCCGCGCTGATCGGGGCCTCCCTGCCGGCCGCGTCGCTCCCGAACAGGGTGCGCACCGCTATCCGCTGGGTGAGGCCGGCCATCTCCCGGTGCACGTCGATCCGCTCGCCCTCGGCCCACTCGCGGGCCAGCGCGTCGGCGCACTCCACCATCGTGGCGGCGTACGAGCGCACCTGCCGCGGGCGGACGGCCGGCTGGACCAGCGCCCGCTTGCGCCGCCAGTCGGCACCGGTGGCGACGACCACGCCGTCCCCGAGCAACTGGTGGAAGGCCCAGCCCAGCTCCATCGGCCGGAAGGTCTTCTCCACGGCGCCGAGCAGCTCACCGGCGTGCTCGGGACGGGAGACCAGGACGTTGCGCTGCGGGCCGAGGGCCCACGGCACCCAGTCCCCGTACCCGTCGCGCAGGGACTCGAAGAAGGCCAGGGGATCGCGGGCGAAGGCCGGCAGGTTTCCGACGAGGGGCCACCGGCGCGGTCCGCGCTCGGTGCCCGGGGGCAGCAGGGTGGCGGTCACGCCACGCATGATCGCAGCGCCCCGCCCGCCCCGCCAGGCCGTGTGCCGACCAGGAAGTGCCGACGAGGAAGTGCCGACGAGAAAGTGCCGAACGAACAGTGCGGAACGGACGGTTCGGGCCGTCAGGGCTTGCGGGCCGCCCGCCCCACGGACTCGACCAGCGGCAGCAGCCGGTGCGCCACCCGCTCCCGCAGCGCCACCTCGGTACGGGTCCGGACCACCCCCGGGAGCCGGATCAGCCGCTGGATCACGTCCTCCAGATGCGCGTTGTCCCGCGCCGCCACCCGGGTCAGCAGGTCCCCGCCGCCCGTTATCGAGAACGCCTCGATGATCTCGGGGACCTGCGCCAGCGCCTCGCCGACGTCGTCCAGGTGCCCCTGGGTCACTTCGATGTGGACGAACGCCAGCACCGGATGGCCCAGCGCCGCGGGGGAGAGCACGGGACCCGTCCCGGTGATCACACCGGTGCGCTCCAGCCGGTCGAGCCGGGCCTGGAGGGTGCCGCGGGCGACCCCGAGGATCCGGGCGTACTCGCGGACGCTCGTGCGCGGCTGTTCGATCAGCAGGCGCAGAATCCGGGTGTCGAGTTCGTCCACCGCCATGCCGCGACTGTAGCAATGGTCGAGTGCCGTGCCGTGCCGAGTCGTCCGGGGCTCCGTCTCCGGCTCCCGCTCCGGCTGCGGACGCGGTGCATCCGGACACGTCGGCCCGCCCGAATCCCCTACGGGCAGGAGCCGAGGAGGAACGAGGAGGAAAGGGAACCCATGAGCGGTCTGCACTGCCTGGTCACCGGGGCCACGGGCTACATCGGCGGCCGCCTGGTGCCGGAGCTCCTCACCGCGGGCCACCGGGTCCGCTGCCTGGCGCGGTCCCCCGAGAAACTGCGTGACCACCCGTGGGCGGGGCGCACCGAGATCGTCCGCGGCGACGTCGGCGACGAAGCCTCCGTCGCGGCGGCCCTGGACGGCATCGACGTCGCCTACTACCTCGTGCACGCCCTCGGCGCCGGATCCGGATTCGAGGAACGCGACCGCACCACCGCCCGGATCTTCGCCGAACAGGCACGCGCGGCCGGCGTCCGCCGCATCGTCTACCTGGGCGGCCTCACCCCGGCCGGCATCCCCGTGCACGCGCTCTCCCCGCACCTGCGCTCCCGCGCCGAGGTCGGCCGGATCCTGCTCGCCTCCGGGGTGCCGACCACTGTCCTGCGCGCCGCCGTGATCATCGGCTCCGGGTCGGCGTCCTTCGAGATGCTGCGCTACCTCACCGAGCGGCTGCCCGTCATGGTCACCCCGAGCTGGGTCGGCACCCGCGTCCAGCCCATCGCCGTCCGCGACGTCCTGCGCTACCTCGTGGGCAGCGCCGCCATGCCGCCCGAGGTCAGCCGGGCCTTCGACATCGGCGGCCCCGACATCGTCACCTACGAGGCGATGATGCACCGGTACGCCGCCGTGGCCCAGCTCCCGCCGCGGTTCATCCTGCGCGTGCCGATGCTGACCCCGGGCCTGTCCAGCCACTGGATCGGCCTGATCACGCCGGTCCCGCGGGCCCTCGCCCGGCCCCTCGCCGAGTCGCTGCGCCACGAGGTGGTCTGCGCCGAGCACGACATCGCCCGCTGGGTCCCCGATCCGCCGGGCACCCCGATCGCCCTGGACCGGGCGCTGGAACTCGCCCTGCAGCGCGTGAGGGAGGCCCGGGTCACCACCCGCTGGTCCTCCGCCGCGGTGCCCGGCGCACCGAGCGACCCGCTGCCCACCGACCCCGATTGGGCGGGCGGCAGTCTCTACACCGACCGGCGGGAGCTGGCCGTGGAAGCCTCGCCCGGCGCCCTGTGGCGGGTGGTCGAGGGCATCGGCGGCGAGAACGGCTGGTACTCCTTCCCCCTGGCCTGGGCGGTACGGGGCTGGCTGGACCGGCTCGTCGGCGGCGTCGGCATCCGCCGCGGCCGCCGGGACGCGGCCCGGCTGCGGGTGGGGGACTCCCTGGACTTCTGGCGGGTGGAGGAGATCGAGCCGGGCCGGCTGCTGCGGCTGCGCGCCGAGATGCGGCTGCCGGGGCTGGCCTGGCTGGAGATGTACGCGGAGCCCGGGGCGGACGGCGGCGCACGCTACCGGCAGCGGGCCCTGTTCCACCCGCACGGACTGCTCGGCCACCTCTACTGGTGGGGCGTGTCCCCGTTCCACGCGCTGGTCTTCGGCGGCATGGCCCGCAACATCGCCCGCGCCGCACAGCGCCTGGACGGCGACGCGGACGCGGCATCCACCACGTCAAGCCGCTTCCGGCGCTTCCGCCGCACTCACCGCATCCGCCGCGCCCGTTCCGGCCGAAGTACCGGATGACAGCCGCCCCGGAGCAGAGGCGGCCCTGACGGGGAGCGAGCACATGAACGTCGCGGTGGTCCTGTACACCTCCGACCTGCGCCTGCACGACCATCCGCCGCTGCGCGCGGCCCTCTCCTCCTGCGACCGGGTCGTGCCGCTCTTCGTCCGGGACCCCGCCGTCGACGCCGCCGGCTTTGCCGCCCCCAACCGGCTCGCCTTCCTCGCCGACTGCCTCGCCGACCTCGACACCGCCCTGCGCGAGCGCGGCGGTCGCCTCGTGCTGCGCTCCGGCGACACCGTCGACGAGGTCTGCGCCCTCGTCCGGGACCAGGACGCCGACGAGGTCCACACGGCGGCCGGGGTCAGCGGCTACGCCCGCGCCCGCGAGGAGCGGCTCCGCACCGCCCTGGAGGCCGAGGGCCGCCGGCTGTACGCCCACGACGGGGTGGTGACGGCCGCCGCCCCCGGCTCCGTGGTGCCCGCCGGCTCCGACCACTTCGCCGTGTTCACCCCGTACTTCCGCCGCTGGGCGGACGTCCCGCTGCGCCGGGTCCTGGCCGTCCCGCGGTCGGTGCCCGTACCCGACGGGATCGGCTCCGATCCGCTGCCCCGGCGGCAGGCTCTCGCCGGGGTCTCCCCGGGCCTCGCCCGCGGCGGCGAACGGGAGGCGCGGACGCTCCTCACCCGCTGGCTGCACGGGGGACTCGCCCGCTACGAGGACCTCCACGACGACCTGGCCGGCGACGGCACCTCCCGCCTCTCCCCGCACCTGCACTTCGGCACGCTCTCGGCCACCGAGGCCGTCCAGCGGGCCCGCGCCGCGGGCGGCCCGGGCGGCGAGGCCTTCGTCCGGCAGCTGTGCTGGCGCGACTTCCACCACCAGGTGCTCGCCGCCCGCCCCGACAGCGCCGCCCGGGACTACCGCGGCCGCGGGGACCGCTGGCGCACCGGAGCCGCCGCCGAGGAGGAGACCGAGGCCTGGAAGGAGGGCCGCACCGGCTACCCGGTGGTCGACGCCGCGATGCGCCAGCTCCGCCACGAGGGCTGGATCCACAACCGCGGCCGGCTGCTCGCCGCGAGCTTCCTCACCAAGACCCTGTACGTGGACTGGCGGGTCGGAGCCCGGCACTTCCTCGACCTGCTCGTGGACGGGGACCTCGCCAACAACCAGCTCAACTGGCAGTGGGTGGCCGGCACGGGCACGGACACCCGGCCCAACCGGGTCCTCAACCCGGTCCGCCAAGGGCTCCGCTTCGATCCCGAGGGCCGCTACGTGCACCGCTGGGTGCCGGAGCTCGCCGGACTCGGGGCCCCGCAGCTGCACGAGCCGTGGCGGCTCCCCGGCCCGGAGCGGGCACGGTACGGCTATCCCGACCCGCTGGTGGAACTCGCCGAGGGCCTGGACCGGTTCCGCCGGGGGCGGGGAAGCGGGTGACCGCCCGGCCCCGCGGCTTCCGCTGCGCTCCTGCCCACCGTCGCCCCGTCGCCGTATCGTGAGCGGCGTGGAGAGCGCGCTCCCGCCACCGAAGGCGGCCACACCGCCGGCGCCCGAGGCACCGGTGCCCGCCGTGCCGCCTCAGGATCCGCCCGCCGCCGCGCTGAGCACCGGCGCCGTGGCCCGCCGCCTCGGCGTGTCCCCGACCACGGTCCGCTCCTGGGAGCGCCGGTACGCCATCGGCCCGGCCCACCGCGAGGACGGCCGCCACCGCCGCTGGACCCCGCAGGACATCGCCCGCCTGGAGCTGATGTGCCGGCTCACCGCGCAGGGCGTCCCGCCGGCGGAGGCGGCCCGGACCGCCCGCGCCGGCCCGTCCGCGCCGACCCGCCCGCAAGTGGCCCCGCCTCTCCCGGCCC
>NZ_JACBGN010000352.1 GCF_013401435.1 Streptomyces sp. BR123 | reverse complement strand
GATCAGAACCCCCCGCCTCCCCCGTAACGCCGACGGCCGCCGAGGGTTCGTCCCGGAGTGTCCGCAACCGCCCCCCGCCTGCGATTTTCCCGGTGATCTTGCCCGGTGACGAGAAGCTCCTGATCGGGCATACTCGTGCCGCCGCAGCCGCTGAACTGCCCCTTCCGTGATCCGGGCGGGCAGTATCGGCTGTAAGAGCACCGTTACCCGGCGGCGCGTCCCACACCTCACGCGCCGCCGCCGTGCCCACGAGGGAGGAGAGCGCCGCCATGACCGACCGCGCCCCGCAGCCGGTGGACCGTCAGCTGCCCACCGAGGAGTCCCGGGACCTCCTCGCGCTCGTACGAGAGATCATCCAGCGGGAGATTAGCCCCCGAGCCGCCGAAGAGGAGGAGTCCGGGCACTTCCCGCGCGAGGTTTTCACCCTGTTGTCGGAATCGGGCCTGCTCGGTCTGCCGTACGACAGCGAGTACGGCGGCGGTGAGCAGCCCTACGAGGTCTACCTCCAGGTCCTGGAGGAGCTCGCCGCGGCCCGCCTGACCGTCGGCCTCGGCGTGAGCGTCCACTCCCTCGCCTGCCACGGCCTGGCCGGCTACGGCACCAAGGAGCAGCGGGCCGCCCACCTGCCCGCCATGCTCGGCGGCGGACTGCTCGGCGCCTACTGCCTCTCCGAGCCGGCCGCCGGATCCGACGCCGCCTCGCTCGCCACCAAGGCCGTCCGCGACGGCGACGACTGGGTCGTCAGCGGCACCAAGGCCTGGATCACCCACGGCGGGGTCGCCGACTTCTACACCGTCCTCGCCCGCACCGGTGGCGAGGGCCCCAAGGGCATCACCGCCTTCCTCGTGCCCGGTGACGCCGATGGCCTCTCCGCAGCCGCCCCCGAGAAGAAGATGGGCATGAAGGGCTCGCCCACCGCCCAGCTGCACTTCGACGGCGTCCGCATCCCCGACGCCCGGCGCATCGGCGAGGAGGGCCAGGGCTTCACCATCGCGCTGGCCGCCCTGGACGCCGGCCGCCTGGGTATCGCCGCCTGTGCCATCGGTGTGGCCCAGGCCGCCCTGGACGAGGCCCTCGCCTACGCTCAGGGCCGCACGCAGTTCGGCCGTCCCATCGCCGACTTCCAGGGCCTGCGGTTCATGCTCGCCGACATGGCGACCCGCATCGAGGCGGGCCGGGCCCTGTACCTGGCCGCGGCGCGCCTGCGCGACGCGGGCAAGCCGTTCTCCCGCCAGGCGGCGATGGCCAAGCTGTTCTGCACGGACACCGCCATGGCCGTCACCACGGACGCGGTCCAGGTCCTCGGCGGCTACGGCTACACCCAGGACTTCCCGGTGGAGCGCCTGATGCGCGAGGCCAAGGTCCTGCAGATCGTCGAGGGCACCAACCAGATCCAGCGCATGGTCATCGCCCGTCACCTGGCCGGCCCCGAAACCCGCTGACACGGCCTCTGCCGGTTCCGCTGCCCGGGCCTTGTGGCAGGTCCCGGGCAGCGTGCACGGCCCGCACGGCGAGGTTCATGAGGGGGCAGCCCAGCCTCGCCCTCGGGCCGATGAGCACGTCAGCGCCCAGGGCACTGCACACGGACGTGCTTGAAGGCCCTCCGATGGGGCCCGAAGCTGTCGTGCCCTGGCTGAGTCGAAGGCGAGGCGTCACCCGTCGTCGCCAGGCACGGCCGGCCAGCGCATTGTCCCGGCCCCGCTGTCCTTCCGCTCCTCGGCTGCCGGGGTGGACCTGCCCGCGCGTCGATGCGGTGGGTAGTGTCGCACGCGTCGTGCGGAGCGGATCCTGGGGCGGTGATCCGCCCCGGTTGTTCCTTGCCGAGTCTTCTGCGCGTGCTGCTGCTGGTCTGCCTCATACTCTCCGCTACGGGAACGGTCGGCGCGGCTGAGGCCGAGCCGACCGATTGTCGAGCCGATCAGCTCAAGAAGGCCAAGGTCACGGCGCTGGCAGAGATCAAACACCAGGGCTCCGACTACAGCAAGCTCACCAGCACCTTGGATGTCGGTGTGCCCGCCGAGTGGGCGCACGCCTCCGACCTGCTCCTGGACACCCACTCGCCAGACTATCGTTCAGCACTGAGGTGCCTGGTGGACAAGCCCTTGAGGGACCCGAACGACTTCCGTGACAATGAGTGGCGCTTCAAGCCGGTGACCGCGAAGGCCGACGGTAAGTGGGTCAAGGTCCACTACCAGGCCGTCAACTGGGTCCAGTACGAACAGCTCGTCACATTCGGCCCCTGGACGCTGACAGTCGAGAAGGATGGCTGGCGCCTCGCCTTGCGGCCTTCCCCCACTCTGGAGGGCGCGACCTGGGAGAGCGTGCATGTCAGCCTGGGCGGACTTGGAGCCCTGACGGCCAGCCCCCCTCCGAGGTTCGGCGAAGGTGGAACGAAGCTGAGCTGGATGCACAAACAACCAGCCGAGCATCTCACGGTCACTTTCCGCCCTCCCGCGGTGCAGCAGTGGAGCTTCATCACCACATCGACGGATGACACGTGGCAGGCATGGGAGACGTGGGGATCCTTCAGCGCCTCGGGAGCGTTTTGGTACGTTGCCGCGGGCGCACTGCTGCTCCTCGCGGGCCGACGGCTGAGGCGGAGTCTGATCGGCAAACCGAAGCCACAGGAGTCGAAAGCGCTCAACGTCATGCGGTGGTGGGCGATCCTGCTGATGCTCCTTGGCTTGCTCATCTACCTCGGCGACAACCTATACAGGCTTCTGGCCCGACTGATGGACTGGAAGGGCAACTACGAGCCGACGGTGGCGGTGTTCACCCTGGCGTTCCTTGGTCTTGTGCTGTGTCTGTTCGGCGGCGTGTCGAAGCACTACCGCGTAGGTGTGTGCGTGCTCATCGTGTCCCTGACAGGGTGGTATTTCGTGGCGGAGGTTCTTGACTTCACGCTGCTGCCCACGGCCGACCAAACTTTGTCTCCTCTGGGCTACTGGACTGGTGCCATGGCCTGCGTCGCGCTGACGGCAGTGTGCTGGCTGGGTTTGATCGCCGGCGGGCAGCGGGTCCTACTGATGGGAGAGACGCGACTGTCGGCGTGGGTGATGGTCTGCGCCGCTGTTGCGGCAGCGATGATGACGGTCCTGTGGGGCTATCTTGCCTTCAAGCGCGACTGGGAGCGGGTCAGCTGGCTCGCCGATCCGCGCTGGCACGACTATGAGGCCAGCTGGGAATCTTCCTTCGATGAGTGGTGGTGGAATTTCCCTGCAAACGCACTGGAGCCGATGCTGTTCTTCGTCTCCATCCTGGCGCCGCTGGTCGTGCTGGGGGTGTTGCGGGTTTGTCGGGTTGAACAGTACGAGAAGGAGGCGTTCACACCGGGCTCGGCAGAGAAGTTCCTCCTCGTGGTCCTCTTCGCCGTCACCCTCGCCCCCTACACGCTGTTCTACGGCTTCTCCGGTTACGCCCTCACCCTGCTGTTGTGCCTGGGCGCGGCCTGGGGCGTGCTTGCCGTGGGCTCTTCCACTTCTGTACTGGAGAAGTCCGTCGCCGACAGTGCACCGCTGGGAAGGGTGATTTCCCGGACCGAGAGGGCCGACGTCCTGCGCCTGGCGCGCCGGTTCCGGGAGCTCCAAGCGCGGTTGCACCATCTCGGCACTGTGGACCCGGCGGAGCGTTCGGCGGTACAGGAGTCGATTGAGGTCGAGATCGACCGGCTGGACCAGTCGTTGCCGCAGGGGGTCAGGCCCGCCGATCTTCCCTTTGCCTGTGGCCCCATGCCCACGTGGTGGGGCAACGCATGCAGGGGGGCTGTCAACGCGGGCCTCGTCGGGCTACCGGTGACAGGCCTGGTGTACTGGATCAGCGCAGTCAAAGACGAATCCTGGGTGCTGAACACTCTGGACCCGGCGGGATTGCTCTGGATCACGCAGGAGATTCTCCTCTGGCAGGTCGCCTGGATCGTCGGAGGATTTTTCCTCGGGGCATTGTGGCGTGACCTGCCGGGCCGTCACGGGCCTACGAAAGCCATTTTCGTCGCGCTCGCGTTTGCCGTCCCGGCGGCCGCCGACTTCGTCATCGCCCAGGCCCTCGGTGGGTACGTACCCTGGGCGGTCGGCTCCATCGCCGCGTTCGGGTCGGTGATGACGTGCACGGGTCTCGTCATGGACCTGCAGACCTTCCAGGACGAGCGGCGCTACTGGCCGACCCATGCGAGTTTCGTTGCGTACGTCTACCGGATGCGCTTCGCCTCGGTGGCGTTCTTCCTGGCGCAGCTGCTCGCGCTCGCCACGATCTGGAAGACTTTCACGGAAGGCGGCCAGACTCCTTCTCCGTAGCCTGCTTCAGCTCTCGAAGAGGGGCCCCGTCGGCCAGATCGGGGACGTTGCGACGCGGGACCACTCCGGGTCGCGGTAGCCCGGCAGGGTGCGGCCGTCGTCGGCCCAGAGGGTCAGCAGCGCGCGGTAGATCGGCGGGTCGGACTGCCGGTGCTGAACCGATTCTCCCGCGGTGTGCGGCGCCGGGCGGCGGCGTCGGGCCGGTCTCGGTGCGGGCGTGTCGAGTGCGGTCACGCCCGGTCCAACGCGCCGCCCGACCGGCGGGTAACCGCAACCGCCCCCCGGGTTTCCGTTCGAGGTGTCCCCGTACGGCCCTGCACGGCGTGCGCGGGGGTGGGCGTCGAGGCGTGCCGGACTGTCAGGGAATGACAGAAGTGGAGGCGCCGGTGCTGTTTCTGACGTACCGTCAATTCCGTTCGACCGCACCGCGCCCCGCCCCCGTGCCCCTGGAGCTGCGCCATGCCCGCGGACCGCCCCGTCCCCCTGGACGAGTACCCCATCCACCAGGCACCGCTGTCGATGAAGCACGTCGTCACCGGCGACCGCAACGCCTACGACCGCTGCATCTTCCACGTCTTCGACCACGCCGGCCGGGCCGTCCTGATCGCCGGCCTCGGCGTCTACCCCAACACCGGCGTCATCGACGCGTACGCCACCCTCCGCACCGGAGACGTGCTCCTCGCCGTCCGCGCCTCGGACGCTCTCACCGACGACCGCATGAACCTCGCCGTCGGCCCGCTGCGCATCACCGTCGAGGAGCCCCTCCGGCGGATCGCCCTGCGCTGCGACCCCGACCCCGCCGACCCCGACGGCCTCTCCTTCGACCTCGCCTGGACCGCCGAGTTCCCCGCCGTCTGGGAACCGCACCACACCCAGCGGCGCGGCGACCGGCTCGTCCTCGAAGGCCGCCGCTTCGTCCAGGCCGGCCACGTCACCGGCACCCTGCGCGCCCGGGGCGAGGAGCACGTCCTCACCCCCGACGCCTGGACCGGCACCCGCGACCGCAGCTGGGGCGTCCGCCCGATCCCCGGCGAGGACGGCGGCCGGGCCGCCGAGGAGCACCGGCCCGAGGGCTTCCACTGGCTCTGGATCCCCGTCCGCTTCCCGGACCGGTTCGTCATGGTCATCGTCCAGGAGGACGCCGACGGCCGCCGCACCCTCAACGAAGCCGTCCAGGTCTTCCGTGAGGGCAGCGGCCGCCCCGACGTCCAACTCGGCTGGCCGCACACCGACATCCGCTACCGCCCCGGCACCCGGCACCCCGAGAGCGCCGTCGTCCACCTCGCCGACCCCGCCCGCAAACCCCTCGAACTCGGTGTCGAGATCCTCGGCTCCTCCCCGCTCGCCGTCGGCGCCGGCTACCCGCCCGCCGCCGACTGGCAGCACGGCACCTGGCAGGGCCGCGGCTGGACCGACCGCCGCGTCCTCGACCTCTCCGACCCGGCCGCACACCCCATGGCCCCCCACGGCGTCACCGACCACTCGGCCCGCTTCACCCTCGACGGGCAGACCGGCCACGGCATCTTCGAACACGGCAGCTCCGGCCGCCACGACCCCAGCGGCTTCACCGACCACGCCTCGGTCGCCCCGTAGCGGCCGGCCGGCCGACGGCAGCACACGACAAGAGGGCGGTCATGGCAGCAGCACCGGCACCACGTCCCCGCACCTCCACCCGGGAGCCCGAAGAACTCGCCCGGCGCCTGACCGCCTGGCTCGACGGCCGCCTCCCCGGCGCCCGCGTGTCCGGCGTCCGCGTCCCCGCCTCCAACGGCATGTCCAGCGAAACCCTGCTCTTCGACATCGAGCACCCCGACACCCCGGTCCGCGCCTGCACCCTGCGCCTCGCCGCCGACCCGGCCGCCCACGCCGTCTTCCCCGGCTCCCGGCCGACCCCGACCGGCTGATCCTGCACCACGCCACCCTCGACGCCATGGTGCGCGGCGCCTACTGGTGACCGTACGAGCGGCCCCACCGAACGACGCCGCGGGGAGGGCCGCTCGCACGCCCCTGGACACGGCTGCGGCCCGGGCCGAACGGCCCGGGCCCGGTCATCGTCCCGCCGCGCCCCCGCGGCAGGCCCTCCCGCCCGATCAGGCGGCCTGTGCGTGCCGGCTCCGCTGCAGCGGAACCGCAGCCCCGAGCCGGACCGGACGCGAGCCGGGACCGCCCACGTGCGAGAACGGCTGGGTACGCCAGTCCAGGCCCTGAGGCAGCGTCAGCATGACGACCTCCAGCTCCGGGGACTCCGCGCCCGGGCCCACGGCGGGCTGCGCGTCGGCAGCCGGGCGGCCGGTGCCCGCGCACACGGTCAGCCCGAACGGATTCCACGGGCTCAGGCAGAGCGCGTGCTCCGGCAGGTACTCCTCGTCCGCGACGAGGGCGATCGACTGGCCGCAGTCGGGGCAGATCGAGTGGCGGATCTCGAACCCCTCGCCGTCGTCGAGGCAATCGGCGTCGTCGGCGTAGTCGACCGCGCCGGGATCCAGGGGCTCCGGTTCCGTACGACCGGTGCGCTTGGTGTTCTGCATGGATGTACTCCCCCTTGGGTGG
>NZ_JACBGN010000351.1 GCF_013401435.1 Streptomyces sp. BR123 | reverse complement strand
GGCTGCGGGTGCCGCAGGGCGAAGGCGTAGCCGGAACCGGGGTCGGGGCCGGGGCCGGCGGGGAGCGCGGCCAGGGCGGCGGACTCCAGCTCGATCGCGGCCTGGGCCTCGTACCCGGCGTGGTGGCAGACCCCGGCCAGGGAGGAGACGGCGTCGAAGAGCCGGCCCATGCTCGACGTGGGGGTGCAGTGCAGGCCGCGTTCCAGCTGGCGTTCCAGGACGCGGAGTTCCTCGGGCGGGCAGACGGCGGTGCAGGGCAGGTCCGGCGAGCGGGGCAGTCCCGCGGCCCGCAGGTGGGACAGGGCCATCCGGTAGGGCCGCCGGACGGCCGCGTCGCCGCCCGGCAGCGGGACCGGGGCGAGGTGGGCGAAGCGGTGGTGGCCGGTGTAGTCGGCAAGGAGGATCTCGCCGCCCCACACGGTTCCGTCGTCCCCGTACCCGGTGCCGTCGAAGGCGACGCCGATGACGCGGCCGGTGCCGTCGAGTCCGTGCTCGGCCATCGCGGAGGCGATGTGCGCGTGGTGGTGCTGGACGGCGGTCAGGGGGCGGGAGCCGGCGGCGCGCCGGGCCCAGGCGCCGGAGCGGTAGCCCGGGTGGCTGTCGGCGGCGAGCCGGGCGGGCCGGACGCCGGTGATGGCCTCCAGTTGGCGTTCGGCGCGTTCGAAGGCCTGCTGGGTGGCCAGGTCGTCCATGTCGCCGATGTGTGCGGACAGCCAGGCCTTGCGTCCCTCGCCGAGGCAGAGGGTGTTCTTCAGGTCTCCCCCGGCGGCGAGCACCGGCGGTACGGGCAGCGGCAGCTCCAGCGGCAGGGGCGCGTACCCGCGGGCCCGCCGCAGCATGAGCAGTTCGCCGTCGCAGACGCGCACGACGGAGTCGTCGCAGGGGACGTGGATGGGGCGGTCGTGGGTGAGCCAGGCGTCGGCGAGGCCGCCGAGGCGCTCCAGGGCTTCGGTGTCGTCGGTGACGATGGGTTCGCCGGACAGGTTGCCGCTGGTCATGACGAGCAGGCGGGGGCCGGGCGGGTCGCCTGGCAGGCCGAGCAGCAGGTGGTGGACGGGCGTGTACGGGAGCATCACGCCGAGGTCGGGGCAGCGCGGGGCGACGGCGTCGGCGACCGCGCCGGGGCCGGAGCCCGTTGCGGGGCGGCGGCGCAGCAGGACGACGGGGCGTACGGGGCCGGTCAGCAGGCCCCGCTCGGCCGGGTCGAGCCGTACGAGGTGCTCGATGTCCGACGGGGCGCGGGCCATCAGGGCGAACGGCTTGTCCCCGCGGGCCTTGCGGCGGCGCAGCTCGGCCACGGCGGCGGGGTTCGCGGCGTCGCAGGCGAGGTGGTAGCCGCCGAGCCCCTTGACCGCGAGGATCGACCCGGCGGCGAGGAGGCGGCGGGCGACGGAGATCGGGTCTGCCCCGCCGGTCTCGCGCGCGGGCACCCCCGTCAGGAGGCGGAGGCGGGGGCCGCAGGCGGGGCAGGCCACGGGCTGGGCGTGGAAGCGCCGGTCGGCGGGGTCGGCGTACTCGCGGGCACAGTCGGGGCACATGGGGAAGCGGGCCATGGTGGTGTGGTCCCGGTCGTACGGCAGACCGGTGACGATGGTGAAGCGGGGCCCGCAGTGGGTGCAGGTGATGAACGGGTGCCGGTGGCGCCGGTCGGCTGGGTCCGCGAGTTCCGCGAGGCAGTCGGCGCAGGTGGCGGTGTCCGGGGAGACGAGGGTCCGTGGGGGGCCGTCGGCGCGGGAGGCGGTGATGGTGAAGCCGGAGCCGCCGGCGACCGGGACCTCGTGGTGGTCGACGGTGTGGACGACGGCCAGGGGCGGGGCGTCGGCGGCGAGGCGCTCGCAGAAGGCCGTGACGGCAGCGGGGGCGCCCTCGATCTCGGCCACCACGCCCTCGGGGGTGTTGGTGACGTGCCCGGTGAGGCCGAGCCCGGTCGCCCGGGTGTACACGTACGGTCGGAAGCCCACGCCCTGCACCACCCCGCGCACGACGATCCGGCGGCGCTGTACGGCCTCCATCAGCGGGTCGGAACCGGAGCCGCGACGGACGCCCCGGGATGCGTGCGGTCTGCGGAGCCGTCGGCGTGATGGTGGTGGTGACGGTGTGCGGGCTGCTGCCCGGCCATGGCCGGGACGTGGACGGGTGCGCCGTCGCCGGCGGCGAGCGCCCGGTCCAGCAGGGCGCCGGCGCCCTCCCCGGTGCGGGCGGAGGTCAGCAGGATCTCGACGCCGGGGTTGACCTGCTGGACGTTGGCGCGGAAGGCGGCCTCGTCGAACTCGACGGCGCGCGCGATGTCCGTCTTGGTGACGACGACGAGCTGGGCGAGCCCGAAGGCCGTCGGGTACTTCAGCGGCTTGTCCTCGCCCTCGGTGACCGAGGCCAGCACGATGCGCAGGGACTCCCCGAGGTCGTAGGAGGCAGGGCAGACGAGGTTGCCGACGTTCTCCACGAACAGCAGCCGGGTGTCCTCGGGCAGCCAGCCGTCCAGGTGGCGGGCGAGCATCCCGGCCTCCAGGTGGCACAGCCCGTCCGTGAGGAGCTGTGTGACGGGGACGCGCGAGCGCGCGAGGCGGGCGGCGTCGTTCTCGGTGGCCAGGTCGGCGGTGAGGGCGGCGACCGGTACGCCCCGCTCGTGGGCGAGGCCGAGTTCGCGTTCCAGGAGGGCGGTCTTTCCGCTGCCGGGGCTCGACAGCAGGTTGACGACGCTGGTGCCGCGGGCGGCGAGTCCGGTGCGCAGGGCCTGCGCGGCGGAGTCGTTCTTGGCGAGGACCGCCTGCTTCAGGTCGACCACACGGCACATGGTTCAGCACTCCTCGGCGATGGGTACACGGGGCGGGGTGGGGGCGGGGCCGTCCTCCCAGCGCACGCTCAGGAGCTGCAGCTCGCGCCCGGCCAGGAGTTCGACATCGGTCGCCCGGTCGCAGCGGGGGCAGGCCAGTCGGGGCGGCATGCCGGTCGCCCAGTCGGCGGTGCAGGACCTGCAGTGGGCGCGGCCGGGCACCGGCTCGGTTTCGAGCGCGGAGCCTTCGAGGAGGGTTCCGTTGCAGGCAAGTTCGAAGCAGAAGGCGAGGGCGTCGGGCACCACCCCGGCCAGCTCACCGACCTGGAGCCGGACCGAGGTGACGGCGCACGCGCCGGCGGCCTCGGCCGCTTCCTCCACCTGGCCCACCACGGCCATGGCGATCGACATCTCGTGCATGGGTCTCCGTCCTGCCGGGCCTCATTAGACCCGCGGGCGGGGTGCGGTACGGCCGGGCGCGCCGACGCGCCGGGCGGGCCGTACGCCATTCGGACGCGAACGGGCCGCGGGACCGGGCCTTGAAGCGGTCCCGCGGCCGTTCCGCGGTCGGCCCGCGGTCACATGCGGCGGATGCGCAGGTAGCGCCGGAAGTCGGGCAGGAGCGCCTTCAGCACCAGCAGGGTGAGGACGGCGGCGGCCCAGCCGCCGATCACGGTCTTGTTCGAGCTCATGGGATCCTCCTCAGTTGGCGGCTGCACCCGGTTCGGTCCGGGCCGTCCCCTCGTCCCGGTGGTGTACGAGGTCCAGCACCATCCGCACGGCCTCGTCGACGGCGG
Source organism: Streptomyces sp. BR123 (assembly GCF_013401435.1). Taxonomy (GTDB): domain Bacteria; phylum Actinomycetota; class Actinomycetes; order Streptomycetales; family Streptomycetaceae; genus Streptomyces. The sequence goes on along the minus strand of NZ_JACBGN010000351.1, from coordinate 3,309 downwards.
CGGCCACCGGGGGGCTCAGGCCGATCCCCTCGTCCAGGCAGCCGGGTTCGCAGCCGACGACCCAGGTGCGCCGGGGCGGGGCGGCCCCGGTTCCGGCGCACAGGGTGTCGAGAAGGGCGAGCACGGCGTCGGGGGACATCTGGTGGCCGTCGAGGACGGGGGCCTGCGGGGCGACGGGCCCGTCCCCGGTGGCCTCGATCAGGTACAGCGTCCCGGGGGCTCCGCCGCGTGCGGTGGCGTCGACCAGGACGAGCGTGTCGTAGCCGTCGAGCAGTCGGTAGGCGAGGTGGACGCCGCGGATGCCGATGTCGGCGGTCTCCACCCCGTCGGGGAGGCGGGTCCCGGGTGCGGACAGCCGCCGGACGGTCTCGACGCCGAAGCCGTCGTCGCCGAGGAAGACGTTGCCGATGCCGGCGACCAGGATCCGGCGGCTCACGCGTCCTCCAGGGGGGTGACCTCGTCGGGCTGGAAGTACAGGAAGCGGCCCTGTTCGCGGCGGATGTCGGCGCCCGGGTCGCCGTCGACGGTGACGGCGAGGTGGACTCCGCCGTCGACGTCGCGGAGCACTGCCTCGACGAGGGCGCTGCGGCCCTGGAGGAACAGGTCCTGGGCGTCGGTGCGCCGCAGCCCCGGCCGGAGCAGTACCCGGCTGCCCGCGCCGACAGCCTTCCCGTCGACGGTGATCCGGTCGCGGTCCGGGGCGGCGGGGTCCGCATGGGCGGGGTCCCACCAGGGGGTGTCGGGTCGGAACACCGCATCCTCGTCGAGCAGTGCGGGGCCGGCCGGCGGGGCGGCGGCGGCCGGTTCGGTGGTCTCGCCGGTGATCTCGCGCAGGGACCGGACGGCGCCGTGGAGCCGCTCCCACACCTCGGGGGGCAGGGTGTCGGCCAGGTCGATCACGGCGGCCGCGCGGTGGTCGGTGCCGCGGGCCTCGCGCTTCTCCTGGTCGGTCAGGGCGGCCGTGCGCAGGGCGAGGATCTCGTCGATCTCGGTGGCGTCATACATGGCCCCGGCGCTCTCGGGGGCGATCCGCGGGTGGTCCTCCAGGATGATCGGGGAGGACAGGACCACGTCGGCGCGGCCGTCCTCGCCGGCGAGCACCGGCCAGGTGTGCCGGTTGTCGCAGCCGGCGACCGAGGCCCGGGCCCATTCGGGCGGGTCGGTCATCGACAGGAAGGAACCGGCGCTCAGGCCGAGCAGGAGGTGCGCGGCGACGAGCGAGCGCGCCAGGGCGGCGTCGCGGTCGGCCCCCTCGTCGGGCGGGGTCCAGCCGGCGGTGTTCTCGACGACCGCCGTGAGTTTCAGCGACCGGTACGGGACGTCCAGGGGTGCGGCGTGCAGGCGCAGGACGCCGTCGATCCGCTCGGTGCGCCGGACCAGGCGGCCGACCTGCCGTCCGTCGGCGTCGAGGACGGGTTCGGCCTCCTCGCGGGCGGGCCGCGTGAACGGCAGCGACACCTCGCCGGCCTCCAGGTCGGCGACGCGGACGCTCATCGCGACCCGCTCCTCGCTTCCCTCGTCCCAGGGGACGAGGACCCGGTCGGGCAGGTGCAGTCGGGGCACGGCGGCGAAGGAGCCGTCGGCGCGGGCCTCTTCGACGGTGCGGCGCCGGGCGTGCAGGAAGCGCAGTTCGACGGCGACGGAGGCGTCTGCGCGGGGTTCCGCCACCAGTTCGGTGCGCTGGACGGAGTGTTCGCCGTGTCGGGGGCCCCAGGCGGGCGGCACCAGGACGCCGAACTGCCAGCGCATGCGGTTCTTCGCGGCGGAGGCGCGGTACGGGTAGAGCACGTAGCCCTCGAACAGGACGGCGTCGGCGACCTGGCGGGCGAGGGCGAAGCGGGACGCCGGCACCGCGGCGGTGGTCGTGGTCATGGCGCGGTCCTCCCGGCGGCGCGCGGCAGGACGGCGCCGGACCGGGCGCGCTCCCGGGGCGGCGGCCCGTCGTCGTGCGCCGCGCCGAGCAGAGCCCGTACGGTCTCCTCCCAGGAGGCGAGGGCGTGGCGGGAGCGGTAGGCGAGCAGGTCCGCCATGGTGTCGCGGGGCAGTCGCAGCCAGCCGCAGCCGGGGAAGTGCTGCTCCATCATCTCCTGCCACACGGCGACGGGCAGCCGGCAGGTCGCCTCGCGGTCCCAGGGCACGGGCTCGACGTGGAAGCCGCCGGCGCCGGTGAAGGCCGTACCGGAGAACAGCATCAGCAGGGGCGCCTCGCCGTCCTCCAGGGCGGCGAGGTAGCGGCCTGCGGAGATGTCCGTGTCGTAGCTGCACGGCACGGCGACGTCGGTCTCGGTCTCGCCGGTGAAGCCGGGGACCATGACCGCGACCTGGGCGAGTTGGACGGGGTGGAGGGTGCTGCCCCAGCGGGAGCGGTCGCCGAACAGGTCGCGGAGGGCGGCGGCCTCGGCGGGCCCGTAGCCGCGCCGGGCCGGTTCGATGCGCAGCTGGCAGCGCAGGGCGAGGGCGTGGACGCGGGCGCCGCCGGAGGCGGTGATGCGCAGCCGGAAGACCAGGGTGGGGCCGGCCGCGTAGGGGTCGGCGCGAACGCCGGTGCAGGTGAAGGCGAAGTCGGTCACAGCGGCCTCTCCTGCCCGTCCGTCCGGGGTGCGGGCAGCGCGGCGGCGCGCCGCTCGACCTCGGCGAAGAAGGCGGTGAGGGCGGCGCGGGCCTCCGCGCCGCCGTCGAAGCCCTGCCAGAGCAGCCGCATGCGGCCCACCAGTTCGTAGCAGATGTCGATGGGGACGAGGTGGCAGTCGGTGCGGTCCCGGGTGCGGCGCAGGAGCAGCGCCTCGACGTCGGGCTCCAGCATCCCGGCGAGCCGGCCGGTGCCGAGGACGGACTGCCAGGTCTGCGGGTCGAGTTCGCTCTCGGTGGCCCCGGCGGGGCTGGGGTAGAGGGCGACGAGCCGGTCGAGGGCGGCGTTGCGGAAGAAGAAGGCGACGCCGACCGGGATCCGCAGCCGTTCCCAGGCGCTGTCGTCGAGCCGGTGGGCGGGGTCGGTGAGGTAGCGGTCGGGGACGGTGCGGTACCGTCCGGCGCCGGCCCCGGTGCGGTCGAAGAGCAGGGCGCAGGGTGTGCAGGCGCAGACCAGGGCCCGTTTCTCGGTCTCCACCAGGTGCCGGTGGCCCTGCTCGGCCACCGGCACCCCGCACAGTTCGCAGACCTCGGGGCGCGGCGGGCGCGGCCCGGTGAAGCGCCGTAGGCCGGGCACGGCGATGCGGACGGAACCGGGCACGGGAACGGCCTGGGGGCGGGCGGGGCTCACGGCACGCGCACCGGGGTCGGCGGCCGGGTGCCGATCTGCAGCAGGGCGGG
>NZ_JACBGN010000350.1 GCF_013401435.1 Streptomyces sp. BR123 | reverse complement strand
GGTCTACTCGCGGCGCCAGGACGCGGTCGCCGAGGAGCCGTGGACCCGCCACGGGTCCGGTGTCCTCGCGGCCGGTGCCCGACCCGAGGCCGAGCAGGGCTTCGGCGAGCTGGCCGCCTGGCCGCCGGCCGGCGCCGAGCCGGTCGACGTGCGGGGGCTCTACGCAGAGCTGGCCGAGGAGGGCGTCTCCTACGGGCCGCTGTTCCAAGGCCTGAAGGCAGCCTGGCGCCGCGGCAGCGACCTTTTCACCGAAGTGGCTCTCCCGGAGGACGGCCGTCGTGACGCGGCCCGGTTCGGGCTCCACCCGGCACTCCTCGACGCCGGCCTGCACGCCATCGGACACGGCGACCCCGCCGAACAGGCCGATGCCGGGGCCCTGCTGCCGTTCTTCTGGGCGGGTGTCTCGCTGTACGCGGTGGGTGCCTCCGCTCTCCGGATGCGCCTGACCCCGGCCTCCGCCGATGATCCCCACACCCTCGCCCTGCTGGTCGCGGACGAGACCGGCCACCCGGTCGCGGCCGTGGAGTCGCTGACGCTCCGCCCGGCCTCCGCCGACCAGGTTCAGGGGGCCGGCACCGGCCACCTTGAGTCGCTGTTCCGGGTGGAGTGGCTACCTGTGTCCGCGGCCCCCGTCGCAGCCACTGTCTCCGGCGACGTCCGCTGGGCCGTGCTGGGGCGGGACGGGATCGGGCTGGGCGGGCCGGCGGGCCCTGGCGTCCGGGTGACCGAGTACGCCGACCTGGCCGAGCTCGGTACAGCCCTTGCGGCCGGCGAGCCGACTCCCGACGCCGTCTTCGTCCTCCCGGCAGCCGCAGAGCAGCCCGAGGACATGGCCGGCCGCGTCCACGGCGCGGTGAACGCGGCGCTGGCGGCCGTACAGGAGTGGCTGGCGGACGAGCGGTTCGCGGCCACGCGTCTGGTGTGGCTGACGTCCGGTGCGGTCGCCGTCGAGCGCGGCGCGGGAGTCCAGGACCTGCCGGGCAGTGCCGTGCGCGGCCTCCTGCGCTCCGCGCAGTCGGAGAACCCCGGCCAACTCGTCATGATCGACCTCGATTCGGACCCGGCGTCCAAGATGGCCCTTCCTGCCGCGCTGGCGGCCGGGGAGCCGGAGCTGGCGATCCACGGCGGTGCGCTGCGCGCCGCGCGCCTGGTCCGTGTGGCGTCGTCCGAGGGTGTGGCCGAGGTGTCGGGCCCGGTGCTGGGCGACGCGTCGGGGACCGTTTTGGTCACCGGTGCGACCGGTGGTCTGGGTCGGCTGTTCGCGCGGCACTTGGTGACGGCGTACGGGGTGCGGCGGCTGCTGCTCACCAGCCGTCGCGGGACGGCTGCCGCGGGTGCTGCCGAACTGGTCGCGGAGTTGGAGCAGTCGGGCGCCCGGGTGGATCTGGTTGCCTGTGACGTCGCGGACCGGGAGGCGCTGGCCGGCCTGCTGGCGTCCGTGCCGGCGGAGCACCCGCTGACGGCCGTGGTGCACACGGCGGGTGTGCTGGACGACGGCGTTCTGGCCTCGCTGACCCCGGAGCGGGTGGCGACCGTACTGCGTCCGAAGGTGGACGCGGCGTGGAACCTGCACGAGCTCACCCGCGATCTCGACCTCTCCGCGTTCGTCCTCTTCTCCGGCGCCGCCGCCGCGTTCGGCGCTGCCGGGCAGGCGAACTACGCCGCCGCGAACGCCTTCCTTGAGGGCCTGGCCGAGCTGCGCCGCGCCGAGGGGCTGGCCGCGACCTCGCTCGCCTGGGGCCTGTGGGCCCCGCAAGCAGGTATTGACGGTGGCATGGCGGGGCAGCTCGACGAGGTCGACCTGCGCCGCATCGCCCGCGACGGTGTGGCCGCTCTTGCCGCCGATGAGGGCCTGGCCCTCTTCGACAGGGCGATGACGGTGGATGCGGCGGTGTTGCTGCCGATGCACCTGGATGTTGCGGTGCTGCGTGCGCAGGCGGTGTCGGCGGGTTCGACGCCGGCCCTGCTGCGGGCCCTGGTACGGGTCCCCGCGCGCCGGACGGTCGAACGGCGCGGCGGTGGTACGGAGGTCGGTTCGTCGCTCGTGGCCCGGCTGGCGGGTCTGCCGGTGGCGGAGCACGAGGGTGTGCTGCTGGACCTGGTGTGCGGCCGGGTCGCGGCCGTGCTCGGGCACTCCGGTGCCGACGCGGTCGATGCCGAACGGGCCTTCCGGGACCTCGGCTTCGACTCCCTCACCGCCGTCGAACTGCGGAACGTGCTGAAGGCGGAGACGGGGCTGCGGCTGCCCCCGACCCTGATCTTCGACTACCCGACCCCGACCGCGCTGGCCCGGCACCTGCTGGCCGAGCTCGCGGTGACCGCCGGCCTCGACGGCCGGGACGGCGTACGCGGGCAGCTGATGGCGCCCGTACGGGCGACCGCCTCCCTCACAGACGATCCGATCGTGATCGTCGGTATGGGCTGCCGCTTCCCCGGCGGGGTGCGTACGCCCGAGGACCTGTGGCAGCTCGTCGCCACGGGCGGGGACGGCATCACCGTCTTCCCGGCCGACCGCGGCTGGGACACGGAAGCCCTCTACCACCCGGACCCGGACCACGTGGGCACCTCGTACACGCGTGAGGGCGGGTTCCTGCTCGACGCGGCCGAGTTCGACGCCGGCTTCTTCGGGATCTCGCCGCGCGAGGCCCTCGCGATGGACCCGCAGCAGCGGCTGCTGCTGGAGACCTCGTGGGAGGCGTTCGAGCGGGCCGGTATCGACCCGACGTCGATGCGCGGCAGCCGTACCGGCGTCTTCGCCGGCGTCATGTACCACGACTACGTGTCGGGCATCGGCATCGGCGACGGCGCAGGATCCGGAGAGGAGCTGCCCGAAGGTGTCGAGGGCTACCTCGGCACCGGCAATGCGGGCAGCATCGCCTCCGGCCGGATCGCCTACACCTTCGGGCTCGAAGGCCCGGCGGTGACGGTCGACACGGCGTGCTCGTCGTCGCTGGTCGCGCTGCACTGGGCGATCCAGGCGCTGCGCAACGGCGAGTGCGACATGGCCCTGGCGGGCGGTGTCGCGATCATGGCGACGCCGGAGACGTTCGTCGACTTCAGCCGTCAGCGCGGGCTCTCGGCCGACGGCCGCTGCAAGTCCTTCGCCGAAGGCGCGGACGGCACTGGCTGGGCCGAGGGTGCGGGCATGCTGCTCGTCGAGCGGCAGTCGGACGCCGAACGCAACGGCCACCCGATCCTCGCCGTGGTACGCGGTTCCGCGATCAACCAGGACGGTGCCAGCAACGGCCTCACCGCCCCCAACGGCCCCTCGCAGCAGCGCGTCATCCGCGAGGCGCTGGCGAGTGCGGGCCTTTCCGCTGCCGATGTGGACGCGGTGGAGGCGCACGGCACGGGTACGCGGCTCGGTGACCCGATCGAGGCGCAGGCCCTGCTGGCCACATACGGCCAGGCCCGCCCGGCCGACCGTCCGTTGCTGCTGGGTTCGATCAAGTCGAACATCGGGCACACTCAGGCCGCGGCCGGTGTCGCCGGCGTGATCAAGATGATCATGGCGATGCGGCACGGGGTGCTTCCGCAGACCCTGCACGTGGATGCCCCGTCCAGCCACATCGACTGGGAGGCCGGTGACGTCGAGCTGCTGACCGAGGCCGTGGAGTGGCCCGAGACCGGCCGTCCCCGCCGGGCCGGTGTCTCGTCCTTCGGCATCAGCGGCACCAACGCCCACACGATCATCGAGCAGGCACCGGCTGCGGCACCGGCGAGGGCACATGAGGCGGACTCGGCCCTGCCTGTCCTCCCGTGGATGCTCTCGGCGAAGGGCGAGGAGGCCCTTCGCGCGCAAGCCCGTCAGCTCCAGGACTTCGTCCTTTCCACGTCGGACGCGCTGCACCCGGTCGACATCGCGTGGTCGCTGGCGGCGGGCCGGGCCCGGTTCGAGGACCGCGCGGCGGTCGTGGCTGCGGACCGTGAGGGCCTGCTGGCCGGTCTGGCCGCGCTGGCGGAGGGCGGCTCGGCGGCGGGCGTGGTCACGGGCTCGCCGGTCGGTGGGAAGGTCGCCTTCCTGTTCACCGGGCAGGGCAGCCAGCGCCTCGGCATGGGCCGTGAGCTGTACGACTTCTTCCCGGTGTTCGCGGACGCGCTGGACGAGGCGTGCGCACGGTTCGACGCCCGGCTCGAACTGCCTCTGAAGGAGGTGCTGTTCGGATCCGATGCTGCGGTGCTGGACCGGACGGAGTACACGCAGCCGGCTCTGTTCGCGGTCGAGGTGGCCCTGTTCCGGCTCGTCGAGTCGTGGGGCCTGAAGCCGGACTTCGTATCCGGTCACTCCATCGGTGAGATCGCCGCCGCGCATGTGGCGGGCGTGCTGTCGCTGGACGACGCCTGTGCCCTGGTCGCCGCCCGTGGCCGGCTGATGCAGGCGCTTCCGGCCGGGGGCGTGATGATCGCGGTGCAGGCGTCGGAGGACGAGGTCCTGCCGCTGCTGACCGACGGTGTCGGCATCGCTGCGGTCAACGGTCCGCAGTCGGTCGTGGTCGCGGGTGACGAGGACGCGGCGGTCGCCGTCGCGGAGGCCTTCCAGGTCCAGGGCCGCAAGACCAGGCGGCTGACGGTGAGCCATGCGTTCCACTCGCCGCACATGGACGGCATGCTGGACGACTTCCGTGAGGTGGTGGCGGGGCTGTCCTTGGCCGCGCCGCGGATCCCGGTCGTCTCCAACCTGACCGGTGCCGTGGTCACCGACGAGATGGGCTCGGCCGAGTTCTGGGTGCGGCACGTACGCGAGGCCGTGCGCTTCCTCGACGGGATGCGGGCGCTGGAGGACGCGGGCGTCACGACGTACCTCGAACTCGGCCCGGGCGGTGTGCTCTCGGCCATGGGCCAGGAGTGCGTGACGGGCGAGGGCGCCGCCTTCGTGCCCGTCCTGCGCAACGGTCGCCCCGACGCCGAGACGGCGGTCGTCTCGCTGGCTCAGGCCCACCTGCGCGGCATGGACGTGAACTGGCAGGCATTCTACGCCGGTTCCGGTGCCCGGCAGGTGGAGCTGCCGACGTACGCCTTCCAGCGGCAGCGCTACTGGCTGCAGCTGACGGGCACGGGCCGGAACGCTTCCGGTCATGACGTCGACGCACGCTTCTGGGATGCGGTCGAGCGCGGCGACCTGGAGTCGCTCGCCGGCACCGTGGACGTGGCCGACGAGAACGCCTGGAGCCAGGTGCTCCCCGCCCTGTCGGCCTGGCGCCGCGGTCTGCGCACGCAGTCCGAGGTGGACCGCTGGCGCTACCGGGTGTCGTGGAAGCCGCTGACGGACGCCGCCTCCGGTGTGCGGCTGTCCGGGGCCTGGCTGGTCGTGACCCCTGCTGCCGTGGACGTGGACGACACCGCTGTGGTGGGCGCCCTGGCCCGGCGCGGTGCCGAGGTCCGGCGGATCGTCGTCCAGGCCGGGACGGACCGTGCCGTGCTTGCCGGTCTGCTGTCCGAGGCCGGATCGGTGCCGGTGGCCGGGGTGGTGTCGCTGCTCGCCCTGGACGAGGCGTCCGGTGTTCTCCCGACGGCCGGACTGGTGCAGGCGCTGGGTGATGCCGGGGTGGAGGCGCCGCTGTGGTGCCTGACCCGTGGCGCGGTGAGCGTGGGACGTTCCGACCGGCTCGTATCGGCGGTGCAGGCGCAGACGTGGGGTCTGGGCCGGGTGGCCGCCCTGGAGCTGCCCGAGCGTTGGGGTGGTCTGGTCGACCTGCCCGAGGTGTGGGACGAGCGGGCCATGGGCCGGCTGGTCGGCCTCCTGGCCGGTGGTGCGGCCGGTGAGGACCAAGCCGCGGTGCGGTCGTCCGGTGTCTTCGGACGTCGCCTGGTACGCGCGGCCGGTGGCAGCACCGGCTCGTGGGCCCCGTCCGGGACGGTCCTGGTGACCGGCGGGACGGGTGCGCTCGGCCGGCGCGTGGCCCGCTGGTTGGCCGGTGCAGGTGCCGGGCGGCTGGTGCTGACCAGTCGGCGGGGTGCCGACGCTCCGGGCGCCGCTGAGTTGGTGGCCGAGCTGTCGGAGCTGGGTGTCGAGGTGTCGGTCGTGGCGTGTGACGCCGCCGATCGCGACGCCCTGCGGACGCTGCTGGCGGCGGAGGCCGAGAACCTGACCGCGGTCGTGCACACCGCCGGTGTGCTCGACGACGGCGTCCTGGACTCCCTGACGCCGGACCGCTTCGAGAGCGTCCTGAGGGCGAAGGCGGTGTCGGCGCTCCACCTGCACGAGCTGACCGTCGAGCTCGGCATCGAGCTCTCCGCGTTCGTTCTGTTCTCCTCGATGAGCGGCACGATCGGCGCGCCGGGCCAGGCCAACTACGCTGCTGCGAACGCCTACCTGGACGCCCTGGCCGAGCAGCGGCGCGCCGCCGGGCTGGCCGCGACCTCCCTGGCGTGGGGTCCGTGGGCAGAGGGCGGTATGGCTGCCGACGATGCGATGGACGCGCGGATGCGTCGCGAGGGTCTGCCGCCGATGGCCCCGGAGACGGCGATGGCGGTCCTGGGGCAGAGTGCCGCGGCATCGTCCGATGCGGCTTTGCTGGTCGCCGATGTGGACTGGGAGCGCTTCGGCCCCGCGTTCACCGTCGTCCGTCCCAGTGCTCTCTTCGCAGAGCTGACGGAGACGCCGGCCGCTGGATCCGTTGCCCGCGGCGAGCTGGGGACCGGTTCGCCGGTCGAGCGGTTCGCCGGTCTCGGTGTGGCGGAGTTGGAGCGGGAGCTGCTCGGTCTGGTCCGGGCGCAGGTCGCTGCGGTCCTGGGCCACGACGGTTCGGAGGCGGTCGGCGCCGACCGTGCGTTCAAGGAGCTCGGGTTCGACTCGCTGACCGCCGTCGAGCTCCGCAACCGGCTCGGTGCGGCGACCGGCGTGACGCTGCCCGCCACGCTCATCTTCGACTACCCGTCCGCGGCCGCCCTGACCGCGT
>NZ_JACBGN010000034.1 GCF_013401435.1 Streptomyces sp. BR123 | reverse complement strand
CAGCCCCGCTTCGGCCCACCCGGCTCGGCCCCGCCCGCACCGGCCCCGCCGGCGTTGAGGCGCGGCACGTCGGGGGCCGCCCCGGAAGCCGCGGCGCCGGCCGGTCAGGCCCGGGTCGCGTTGCGCCAAGCGGCGGACAGGGCCTCGGCCACCTCGTGCGCGAGGACCGGAGCCCCCGCGGCGGCCAGCCGCGCCGCGAGCCCGTGGAGATAGGCGGCCACCGCCCCCGCATCCGCCGCCGGCAGCCCGGCCGCCAGCAGCGACCCGCCGAGCCCCGACAGCACGTCGCCGCTGCCCGCCGTCGCCAGCCACGGTGTGCCCGTCGGGTTCACCCGCACCGGCCCGTGCCCGTCGTACACCAGCGTCGTCGACCCCTTCAGCAGGACCGCGGCCCCGTACCGTCCGGCCAACTCCCGTACGGCCGCCAGCCTCCCGGATTCCACGGCCTCCCGCGGTACCCCCAGCAGCGCGGCCGCTTCCCCGGCGTGCGGGGTCAGCAGCGTGGGCGCCGGCCGGGCGCGCAGCGCCTCCGGGCCGACCCCGCGCAGCCCGTCGGCGTCGACCAGCACCGGCACGGGGTCGGCCAGGACCCGCGCGACGTCCCCGCCGCGCCCCTCCCCGAGCCCGGGGCCGACGACCCATGCCTGGACCCGGCCCCACCCGACCAGCGTCTCCGGGTAGCGGGCGAGGACCTCGCCGGCGGCCGGGCCGACGTACCGCACGGCGCCCGCCCCGCCCCGCAGGGCCCCGGCCACGGCGAGCACGGCGGCGCCGGGGTACTGCGCCGATCCGGCGGCGATGCCGACGACGCCGCGACGGTACTTGTCGCTCTCGGCGGCGGGCCGGGGCAGCAGCCGCGCCACGTCGGTGTGCTGCAGGGCTTCGACCTCGGGCCCGGGACCGCGGCCGGCCCCGGACCCGGCCACGGCCGCGCCCTCGAACTCCAGCCCGATGTCGACGAGCCGCACCACACCGGCGAGCGACGCGCCGGGGTCGATCAGCAGCCCCGGCTTGTGCGCCCCGAAGGTGACCGTGACATCGGCCCGCACCGCGGCCCCGGCCACTTCCCCGGTGTCCGCGTCCACCCCGCTGGGCAGGTCGACGGCGACCACGGCGGCCCCGGCCGGGATCCGTTCCACCAGTGCGGCGGCGGCCGGCCGCAGTCCGCCCCGGCCGCCGATGCCGAGCAGCCCGTCCACGACGAGGTCGGCCCGCTCGGGCACGGTCTCGGCGACGCGCCCGCCGGCGGCGCGCAGCGCGGCCAGCCCGCCCGGGTGCATCCGCTGCGGATCCATCGGCACGGCGGTCACCCCGGCGCCGCGCCGGGCCAGCCGGGCGCCCGCGTACAGGGCGTCGCCGCCGTTGTCGCCCGGCCCTACGAGCAGCACGACCCTCGACCCGTAGACCTTCGGCAGCAGGTCGGCGCAGGCGGCGGCCAGTCCGGCCGCGGCCCGCTGCATGAGGGCGCCTTCGGGGAGCCGGGCCATCAGCTCCCGTTCGGCCGCCCGTACGTTCTCCACGCTGTAAGCAGTCCGCATGCGTCCAGCCTGCCCGATCGCACGGCGCGATCGGCTGCGCTACGCCTCGGCGATGACCACCGCCGAGGCGACGCCCGCGTCATGGCTGAGCGAAATGTGAAAGGACTTCACCCCGAGCGCCACGGCCTGCGCTTCCACGGTGCCCCTCACCCGCACCCGCGGCTGCCCGGATTCCTCCACGTACACCTCGGCGTCGGTCCACAGCATTCCGGCGGGCGCGCCAAGCGCCTTGGCCAGTGCCTCCTTGGCGGCGAACCTGGCGGCGAGCGAGGCGGTTCCTCGCCGTTCGCCGCTCGGCAGCAGCAACTCGGACTCGACGAAAAGCCGCTGGGCCATGCCCGGCGTCCGCTCCAGCGCCGCGCCGAAGCGGTCGATCTCGGCAACGTCGATTCCCACGCCGATAATCACAACGAACTACCCATTCACTCCACGGTCACGGACTTCGCGAGATTACGCGGCTGGTCCACCTCGTTCCCCCGCGCGGTCGCCAGTTCGCAGGCGAACACCTGCAGCGGCACCGTCGCGACCAGCGGCTGGAGCAGCGTCGGCGTGGCCGGGATGCGGATCAGGTGGTCGGCGTAGGGGACGACCGCCCGGTCTCCCTCCTCCGCGATCACGATGGTCCGCGCCCCGCGCGCCCGGATCTCCTGGATGTTCGACACGATCTTGTCGTGCAGGACGGAGCGCCCGCGCGGCGACGGCACGACGACCACCACCGGCAGGTCCTTCTCGATCAGCGCGATCGGCCCGTGCTTGAGCTCGCCCGCCGCGAACCCCTCGGCGTGCATGTAGGCGAGTTCCTTGAGCTTCAGCGCGCCCTCCAGCGCCACCGGGTAGCCGACGTGCCGCCCGAGGAACAGCACGGTGTTCTTGTCGGCCAGGGACCGCGCCAGCGCCCGCACCGGCTCCATCGTCTCCAGGACGGCGTCCACGGCCGCGGCGATGTCGGACAGCTCGCGGATCACCGCCTGGATCTCGTCGCCCCACTTGGTGCCCCGGACCTGTCCGAGGTAGAGCGCGACCAGGTAGCAGGCCACCAGCTGCGTCAGGAAGGCCTTGGTGGAGGCGACGGCGACCTCGGGGCCGGCGTGCGTGTACAGGACGGCGTCCGACTCCCGCGGGATCGTCGACCCGTTCGTGTTGCAGATGGCCAGCACCTTGGCCCCCTGCTCGCGCGCGTGCCGCAGCGCCATCAGGGTGTCCATGGTCTCGCCGGACTGCGAGATCGCCACCACCAGCGTCCGCTGGTCCAGGATCGGGTCGCGGTAGCGGAACTCGCTCGCCAGTTCCGTCTCGCACGGGATGCGGGTCCAGTGCTCGATGGCCAGCTTCGCGATCATGCCCGCGTGGTAGGCCGTGCCGCAGGCCACGATGACGACCTTGTCGACCTCCCGGAGCACCGATGCGGGGATGCGCACCTCGTCCAGGGTCAGCGAGCCGCTCGCGTCGATCCTGCCCAGGAGGGTGTCGGCGACAGCCTTCGGCTGCTCGGCGATCTCCTTGAGCATGAAGTAGTCGTATCCCCCCTTCTCGGCCGCCGAAGCGTCCCAGTCCACGTGGTACGCCCGCACCTGCGCGGGCGAGCCGTCGAACCCGGTCACCGAGACCCCGTCGCGGCGGATCTCGACGACCTGGTCCTGCCCCAGCTCGATCGCGGACCGCGTGTGGGCGATGAACGCGGCCACGTCCGAGGCGAGGAAGTTCTCACCTTCCCCAACGCCCACGACCAAGGGGGAGTTCCGACGGGCGCCGACCACCGTGTCCGGCGCGTCGGTGTGCACCGCGACCAGCGTGAACGCCCCTTCGAGCCGCCGGCACACCTGCCGCATGGCCTCCGCGAGGTCGTTCCCGGCGGCGGCGAACCGCTCCGCCAGCAGGTGGGCGACGACCTCGGTGTCCGTCTCCGACTCCAGCCGGTGCCCGCGCTCGGCCAGTTCGGTGCGGAGCGCGGCGAAGTTCTCGATGATGCCGTTGTGGACGACGGCCACCCGGCCCGCGTTGTCGAGGTGCGGGTGGGCGTTGGCGTCGGTGGGCCCGCCGTGCGTGGCCCAACGCGTGTGCCCCAGACCCGTGGAGCCCGTCGGCAGCGGATGCGCGACCAGCTCCTTCTCCAGGTTGACCAGCTTCCCCGCCTTCTTGGCGGAGGCGATCTCCCCGTCGGCGAGCACGGCGACGCCTGCCGAGTCGTAGCCGCGGTACTCCAGCCGCTTGAGTCCGGCGATGACCACATCGAGCGCCGACTGCGCTCCTACGTAACCCACAATTCCGCACATACGGCGCAGCGTACGCCGCGATCGGCCTCCTGCCCCGCACTTTGGGGCAAGCCGGAAAACCCCGCCCCGGCGAATGCGCCGGGACGGGGTTGACGGCCGGTCAGGCGCAGTGCGCCCCGGTTCGCGGTTCAGCCGAGCTTCTTGACCTGCGCGTCGATGACGTCCTTCGGGAGCGCCGGCTTGCCGCCGACGTTCTGCACCGAGAACGTGGCGAGGGTGTTGCCCTTGCGCACCACGACCAGCTGCCCGGCCATCGGGGTCTCGGCGTCGCCCAAGTCCGCGAGGAAGGAGGCGGCCTCGTCGCCCGCCGTGACGGCGTCGCCCGCCGCCACCTTGTCGACCTTCAGGCTCTCGCCGCCCTGCTTCATCGTGAAGCCGCCCGCGCAGGCGGTGCCCGCGGTCTTGAAGGCGGTGAACGCCTCCTCGGCGCCCTTGCCGTCGTAGGAGGTCAGGGTCACGGAGGTGCCGGTGGCGCCGGCGAGCATCTCCAGGGCCGCCTTCGCCTTGTCCGCCTCGGACGCGTTGGGGTCGGCGGCCTTGCCGGAGGTGCCGCCGACCTGGATGCGGGCCACACCGGCGGAGGCGCCCTGGGGCGCCATCGACGCGGCCTGGACGATCGGCTTGCACTCGGCCTTGTCGGTGGTGGCCGCGTGGGCCGCGACCTGGGCCGCGGAGGGCGTCTTGACCACGCTGTCCTTGGGGGCCTCGGCCTGGGTCAGCAGGAGGGGCGCCAGCTCGGCGTCCGTCTTGCCCTTGGCCGCGGCCGCGGCGGGGGCGGAGGCCGCGGGGGCGGACGGCTCGGCGTCCTCCTTCTTGCCCTCGGACGAGCCGCAGGACGTGACCAGCAGGGCCAGCGAGACGGCGGACGCCGCGACGGCGGAACGGCGGACAAGGGTTCTGCGCACGAAAATCTCCCCCACAGGGTGATGCGATGACGGTCGGCACGGCTCGCACGGCATCCCCTCCCCACGGGACTGCCGGAGCCACGATGATCAGCAATCTACGCGCCACCGCCGGCACCCGCTCACCCGAACGCCCGTTCGTGGCCGATCGTGATCCCATGGAGACCGAAAGCAGCGTCCGCGCCTCCGCCACGTGACCGACCCCACCACCCACGGGAGGCCCCGAGCCACGACAATGGCGGTGTGATCACTTCGCCGCCACGAAGCAGCACGCCCGACCCGGACTGCGCAATGACGCGCCCCGAGCGGTCCGAGCGCTCCCCCCGCCGGGCCGAGGTCTCGCCGTACGTCGACCTCACCCGCGCCGAGTGGAGCGCCCTGCGTGAGCGCACCCCGCTGCCGCTGACCGCCGAGGAGGTCGAGCAGCTGCGCGGCCTGGGCGACGTCATCGACCTCGACGAGGTCCGCGACATCTACCTGCCGCTCTCCCGGCTGCTCAACCTGTACGTCGGCGCCACGAGCACCCTGCGCGGCACCCTCAACACCTTCCTCGGCGATGCGGGCGGCACCGGCCACGGCAGCCAGCAGGGCACCCCGTTCGTCATCGGCGTCGCCGGCTCCGTCGCCGTCGGCAAGTCCACCGTGGCCCGCCTGCTCCAGGCGCTGCTGGCCCGCTGGCCGGAGCACCCGCGCGTGGAGCTCGTCACCACGGACGGCTTCCTCTACCCGATGAAGGAGCTGGAGCGGCGCGGTCTCACCTCTCGCAAGGGCTTCCCCGAGTCCTACGACCGCCGTGCGCTGACCCGCTTCGTCGCCGACATCAAGGCCGGGAAGGACGAGGTCACCGCCCCGGTCTATTCGCACCTGATCTACGACATCGTGCCCGGCGAGCGGCTCGTCGTCCGCCGCCCGGACATCCTGATCGTCGAGGGCCTGAACGTGCTCCAGCCGGCCCTCCCCGGCAAGGACGGGCGCACCCGGGTCGGCCTCGCCGACTACTTCGACTTCAGCGTGTACGTGGACGCGCGCGCCGAGGACATCGAGCGCTGGTACCTCAACCGGTTCCGGAAGCTGCGGGAGACCGCCTTCCAGAACCCGTTCTCCTTCTTCCGCAAGTACACGCAGGTCTCCGAGGAGGAGGCCCTGGAGTACGCGCAGACGATGTGGCGGACGATCAACAAGCCCAACCTGCTGGAGAACGTGGCCCCCACCCGCGGCCGCGCCACCCTCGTCGTCCGCAAGGGCCCGGACCACAAGGTGCAGAAGCTCAGCCTGCGCAAGCTCTGACCGCGCTCCCGCGGTCCGCGCGGGCGCTACCGGGCGTCGCACGCCCCCTCTGCGGATGGTCATGCAGTGCGACCGGACCGGCGCCGTCCTCGCGCTGATCGGCCGGCCGGTCCGCACCACGCCCGTGGCCCTGCTCCGGAAACCGCTGTGGCGCACCCGGCGGCACCGGATGGTCCGGCGGCCGGGTGCGCCACGGCTCCCGCAGCCCGTTCGGGGAGCGCCTGTGCTCAGCCGAGCGCCGTCTTCACGGCGTCCGCGAGGCGGCCCGCCACCGTGCGGGCCTGGTCGATGTCGGCGGCCTCCACCATCACGCGGACCAGGGGCTCCGTACCCGACGGACGGAGCAGTACCCGGCCGGTGGTGCCGAGTTCGCGCTCGGCGTCGGCGACGGCCGCGGCCAGCTCGCCGGAGGTGGCGACCCGGGACCTGTCGACGTCGGGCACGTTGATCAGGACCTGCGGCAGCCGCTGCATCACACCGGCCAGCTCCGCGAGCGACCGGCCGGTGGCCGCGACGCGCGCGGCCAGCATCAGGCCGGTCAGCGTGCCGTCGCCGGTCGTCGCGTGGTCGAGGATGATCACGTGGCCGGACTGCTCGCCGCCCAGCGCGTAGCCGTGCTCCTTCATCGCCTCCAGCACGTACCGGTCTCCGACGCCGGTCTGCACGACCTGGATGCCCTCGGCCTCCATGGCCAGCTTGAAGCCCAGGTTGGACATGACCGTGCCGACGACGGTGTTCCCGCGCAGGGTGTCGGCCTCGCGCATGGCCAGGGCCAGCACGGCGAGGATCTGGTCGCCGTCGACCTCGGCGCCCGAGGCGTCGACCGCGAGGCAGCGGTCGGCGTCGCCGTCGTGGGCGATGCCGAGGTCGGCGCCGTGCTCGACGACGGCCTGCTTGAGCAGGTCGAGGTGGGTGGAGCCGCAGCCGTCGTTGATGTTCAGGCCGTCGGGCTCGGCACCGATGGTGACGATCTCGGCGCCGGCCCGGGCGAAGGCCTCGGGCGAGACGCGGGCGGCCGCGCCGTGCGCCTCGTCCAGGACGATCTTCAGCCCGTCGAGGCGGTTGGGGAGGACCCCGATGAGGTGGGCGACGTACTTGTCGAAGCCCTCGTCGTAGTCGGAGACGCGGCCGACGCCGGCGCCGGTGGGCCGGTCCCAGGGGGCGCCCGTGCGGTGCTCCTCGTAGACGGCCTCGATCCGGTCCTCCAGCTCGTCGGCGAGCTTGTGGCCGCCGCGGGCGAAGAACTTGATGCCGTTGTCGGGCATCGCGTTGTGGGAGGCGGAGAGCATCACGCCGAGGTCGGCACCCAGCGCACCGGTGAGATACGCCACCGCCGGGGTGGGCAGCACACCGACGCGCAGGACGTCCACGCCCGCGCTCGCGAGGCCGGCGACGACCGCGGCCTCCAGGAATTCGCCTGAGGCCCGGGGGTCGCGGCCGACCACGGCCGTCGGCCGGTGGCCCGCGAAGGTGCCGGCCTCGCCCAGGACGTGGGCCGCTGCCACGGAGAGGCCGAGCGCGAGCTCAGCCGTCAGATCCGCGTTGGCGACGCCGCGTACACCGTCCGTTCCGAAGAGTTGTCCCACTGTTGTCCTCCCAAGATCGCGCTTCGCTTGAGACCGCTGGTGACAGGTATGTGCCGCTTGTGGCGGTAAACGAACCGCCCCGGCAGCACAGAGAGTGCTGCCGGGGCGGTCGTTGCTGAACAGCAGGCGCAGATTAACGCTTGCTGTACTGCGGAGCCTTACGGGCCTTCTTCAGACCGGCCTTCTTGCGCTCGACCGCACGGTCGTCGCGGGAGAGGAAGCCGGCCTTCTTCAGCGCCGGGCGGTTGTTGTCGACGTCCGCCTCGTTCAGCGCACGGGCCACGCCGAGGCGCAGGGCGCCGGCCTGGCCGGAGACGCCGCCACCCGCGATGCGGGCGATGACGTCGTAACGACCGTCGAGCTCGAGCAGCTTGAACGGCTCGTTGACTTCCTGCTGGTGCACCTTGTTGGGGAAGTAGTCCTCAAGGGTGCGACCGTTGATCTTCCACTTGCCGGAGCCCGGAACGATCCGGACACGGGCAATGGCGTTCTTGCGACGACCCAGGCCGGCGGCCGGCTGGGGGTCGCCGAAGCGACCGGCAAGGGACTCGGAGGTGTAGTCGCCCTCGACGACGACGTCCGACTCGGTGGTGTACTCCTCGACGCCCTCGAACTCGTCGACGGGGGTCTCGGCGGTGGTCTCGGCCACGATGCTCCTCAGAATTCTCTACGTCTTAGGGGGTGGCCGGAACTACTGCGCGACCTGGGTGATCTCGAACGGCACCGGCTGCTGGGCAGCGTGCGGGTGCTGGTCGCCCGAGTAGACCTTCAGCTTCGAGAGCATCTGACGGCCCAGGGAGTTCTTGGGGAGCATGCCCTTGACGGCCTTCTCGACGGCCTTCTCCGGGTTGTTCGCCAGCAGGTCGTCGTAGCGCACGGAGCGCAGACCGCCCGGGAAGCCGGAGTGGCGGTAGGCCATCTTCTGGGTCGCCTTGTTGCCGGACAGGTGGACCTTGTCGGCGTTGATGACGATGACGAAGTCGCCCATGTCCATGTGGGGGGCGTAGGTCGGCTTGTGCTTGCCCTTGAGGAGGGCAGCGGCCTGGGTCGCCAGACGGCCGAGGACGACGTCCTGGGCGTCGATGACGAGCCACTGGCGCGAGATGTCGCCGGGCTTGGGGCTGTACGTACGCACGGTCGTATGCCTTCGCTTCTTCAGTGATGGGTTCTCCCCCGAGCCTCGCGGCCCGAAGGGAAGGGTCCTGACAAGGCCACCACGGACGATCACGACAGCCCTGGTTCACATCGGGGACGCAACCCGTGTGTACCGCTGGTCATCGGCCCGGTGGACCGGCGTAAGGCCCTTTCACGTGAGAATGAGCAAGCCAATACGCATAACGAACCAGCAGGATACCCACCGTGCCCTGGAAGGGTCAAAACGCAGGCCCGGAGCCCGCCTCGGCGGGCTCCGCGTTGCGCTCTGTTCCGGGCCCGGGAAGGGTCCCTGCAGTTCGTACGCCTTCCAGGTTAACCCGCGCCGGACGCAGGCACCGCCGCGCGAGGGCGGCCGCCCACACGCACAGCGTGAAGCAGTCCTTGAACGCCCGCCGCTTGCGCTCCAGCTCCGAGGGCCACGGCACCCCCGCGACCTGCGGGAACATCCCCAGCCAGAACCAGCCGGAGCGCACCGCCGAACCCGCCCGCACCCCCGAGGCCAGCAGCAGCGGAAGCACCACCAGGAGGTAGTGGTCGAAGGAGGGCCGCGACACCAGGAATGCGGCCAGCATCACCATGCAGGCCGTCTCCGCCAGCCGCAGCTCGCCCCGGTCCCGGTCGTCCTCCCGCCGCCACCGCCGCCAGGCCGCCCACAGTCCGCCGAGCGCCCCCAGCCCCGCCACCGCCACCGCGACCGGGACCGGCACTCCCAGCCGGGGCAGCACCGCGATCGGCGAGGCGTCCCAGGGCAGGGCGTACGCGTCCTGCCCCCGGAGCAGGAACGGCAGCGTCTTGGTGAAGAACAGCGAGGGGCTGGGCATCAGCAGCGCGCCCAGCAGCGACGTCCCCAGCGGCACCAGCACGGCCACCGCCAGCCCCCGCCACCGGCGCGCCAGCACGAACAGCAGGCCGATCGGCACCAGCATCGGCTTGCAGGCGATCGCCAGCCCCACCACCAGGCCTGCGGCCGTCCACGAGCGCCGGTGCGCGAGCAGCAGGGCGAGCGGCAGGGCGGCCACCGAGACCGCGGTCCAGTTGCCTATCAGGACGAGGTTCACGTACGGCCGCAAGGCCAGCGCCAGCACGGCGAACCCGCCGACCGCGAACCGCGAGCGGGCCGGCACCGAGAACAGCCGCAGCGCCGCCCACCAGCCCGCGGCCACCAGGCCCGACATCACCGGCGGCAGCACCCAGCGCAGCACCGGCGTCGGCAGCAGCGCCTCCGGCACCGCCATGACCACGGCGCTCGGCAGGTACAGGAAGCGCTTGTCCTCGTACGGCGAGCCGCCCGCCAGCAGCGTCTCGGCGGCCTTCACGACGAAGGCGTTGTCCGAGCCCCAGTTCGACCGCAGGCTGGTGGCGACGGAGATCCCGAGGACCACGACCAGCATGCCGGCGAACCACGGGCGGGAAGCGGGAGCCAGCAGCCGGGCGGCCACGTCCCGCCGCACCGCCGGGTCGTGCCGTTTCCCGAGCCAGGTACCGGACCGCAGCCGCACTGTGCCTCCCCGATCGACCGCCCGGGGGCGGGCTCCCCCTAGCGCTCGCGCTCGACCCTACGTTCGTCCCAGACGGGTTCCCGAGTCTCCCGCACAACACCGTCCGAACCGAAGACCAGGAAACGGTCAAATGTGCGCGCGAACCAGCGGTCGTGCGTGACGCACAGCACAGTGCCCTCGTACGCCTCCAGTCCGTCCTGCAGCGCCTCCGCGGACTCGAGGTCCAGGTTGTCCGTCGGCTCGTCCAGGAGCAGCGCCGTGGTGCCCGCCAGCTCCAGCAGGAGGATCTGGAAGCGGGCCTGCTGGCCGCCCGACAGCTTCTCGAACGGCTGGTCGCCCTGGCGCTCCAGCTCGTACCGGCGCAGTACGGCCATCGCGGCGCCGCGGTCCTTCGCGGCCTCCGTCCACAGGATGTCGACAAGGGTGCGGCCGAAGAGCTCCGGGTGGGCGTGGGTCTGCGCGAAGTGGCCGGGGACCACGCGGGCGCCCAGCTTCCACTGCCCGGTGTGGGCCACGTCCTCGCCGGCCAGCAGCCGCAGGAAATGCGACTTCCCCGAGCCGTTCGAGCCGAGCACGCCGACCCGCTCCCCGTAGTAGACCTCCAGCGAGAACGGCCTCATCAGGCCGGTCAGCTCCAGGTTCTCCACGGTCAGCGCACGCACGCCGGTGCGGCCTCCGCGCAGCCGCATCCGGATCTCCTGCTCGCGCGGCGGCTCCGGCGGCGGCCCGGCCTCCTCGAACTTCTGGAAGCGGGTCTGCATGGCCCGGTAACGCGAGGCCATGTCGGGGCTGCTCGCGGCCTGGTTGCGCAGCCGGAGCACCAGCGCCTTCAGACGGGCGTGCTCCTCGTCCCAGCGCCGCTTGAGCTCCTCGAAGCGCGCGAAGCGCTCCTTGCGGGCGTCGTGATACGTGTCGAAGCCCGCGCCGTGCACCCACACGTCCGTGCCCGTGGGGCTCGGCTCCAGGCTGATGATCTTCTCGGCGGCCCGGGACAGCAGCTCGCGGTCGTGGCTGACGAAGAGCACCGTCTTGCGGGTGGCCTTCAGCTGCCCCTCCAGCCACCGCTTGCCCGGGACGTCGAGGTAGTTGTCCGGCTCGTCGAGGAGGAGCACCTCGTCCGGCCCGCGCAGCAGCGCCTCCAGTACGAGCCGCTTCTGCTCACCGCCCGAGAGCGTGCGCACCTCGCGGAACTGCGCCTTGTCGTACGGGACGCCCAGTGCGGCCGTGGTGCACACGTCCCAGAGGGTCTCGGCCTCGTACCCGCGGACGTCGGCCCAGTCGCTGAGCGCCTGCGCGTACGCCATCTGCGCGGCCTCGTCGTCCACCGTCATGATCAGATGCTCGGCATGGTCGACCGCCCTGGCGGCGTCCCGGATCCGCGGCTGGGCCACCGAGACCAGCAGGTCCCGTACCGTCGTCTCGTCCCGCACGGAGCCCACGAACTGGGACATCACGCCGAGGCCGCCGCTGACCGTGACGCCGCCGCCGTGCGGCTGGAGCTCACCGGAGACCAGCTTCAGCAGGGTGGTCTTGCCGGCCCCGTTCGCCCCGACGAGCGCGACCACCGACCCCTCCCCCACGCGGAAGGAGACGTCGGGGAGCAGGACCCGCCCGTCGGGAAGGTAGTACTCCAGGTGGCTGGCTTCGAGATGTCCCATGCGGGGCATTGTCCCGGCCCGGGAGGGATCCGCCCAAACGGATAACGGGCGGCGACGGCCGACGACGGGCCGACGGGTCCGGCCGGTCAGCAGCAGCCTGCGGCCGGCAGCGTGCGCACGTTCCGGGCTTCCCTGCTGCGGGCGGCCAGCAGCTCGTCCGCCGGGTAGCCGACCTCCTCCAGGGTCAGCCCGTGCGGCTTGACCACGTGTACCGAGGAGTCCCGTACTGCGGCCCGCAGCACCTTGCCGGGCCAGTCCGCGGTCCGGTGCCCGTCACCGACGTGCAGCAGGGCTCCGACCAGCGAGCGGACCATGTTGTGGCAGAAGGCGTCGGCGCGGACGGTCGCGGTGACGATCCCGTCCCCGCCCCGCTCCCAGCTCAGCTGCTGGAGGGTGCGGATCGTCGTGGCGCCCTCGCGCTTGCGGCAGTACGCGGCGAAGTCGTGCTCGCCGAGCAGCTCCACGGCGGCCTCGTTCATGGCGGCCACGTCCAGCGGCCACGGATGCCACAGCACGTGGTTGCGCAGGAGCGGGTCCACGCCTCCGGAGTGGTCGCCCACGCGGTAGGCGTAGCGGCGCCAGACGGCGGAGAACCGGGCGTTGAAGCCCGCCGGGGCCTCGGCGACCTTCCAGACCCGTACGTCGTGCGGCAGCTTGCCCGCGAGGCGGCGCAGCAGCTTGTCGCCGTGCTCCGCCCACACCTCCTCGGCCAGGTCGAACTGGGCGACCTGCCCGCGGGCGTGCACGCCCGCGTCGGTCCGCCCGGCCACGGTCAGCTCGACCGGGTACGGCAGCCGCATCACCGTCTGCAGGGCCGACTCCAGCTCGCCCTGGACGGTCCGCAGCGTGCGCTGCTTCGCCCAGCCGGAGAAGTGCGTGCCGTCGTAACTCAGGTCCAGCCTTACCCGGACGTGCCCGGGCTCCACCTCGTCACTCACGTGACCGATCCTCTCAAGCGCATGCTCTTCACCTCATGCAGAACGGGCCCGCCCCGGGAAGGGCGGGCCCGTTCAGAGCCGATCAGGCAGGCACGATCCCGAAGGATCAGGCCTCCTTGGTCTCCTCGACCTCGGCGGGGGCCTCGGCCTTGGCCTCGGCCTCCTTGACCGCACGCTTGGTGGCGGCCTCGGCCTCACCGGTGGCCTGCTGGGCCACGGTCAGGGCCTCGACGAGCTCGATGACCGCCATCGGGGCGTTGTCGCCGCGACGGTTGCCGATCTTGGTGATGCGCGTGTAACCACCGGGGCGGTTCTCGAAGCGCGGGGCGATCTCGGTGAAGAGCGTGTGGACGATGCTCTTGTCCGTGATCGTCTGGAGAACCAGGCGACGGTTGTGGATGTCGCCCTTCTTCGCCTTGGTGATCAGACGCTCGGCGACCGGACGCAGGCGGCGGGCCTTGGCCTCGGTCGTCGTGATGCGGCCGTGCTCGAAGAGCGCCTTCGCGAGGTTCGCGAGGAGAAGCTTCTCGTGCGCGGCGCTGCCGCCCAGACGGGCACCCTTGGCGGGACGCGGCATGGTGTTACTCCTTCGTATCTGCACCGGCCGTGTCAGGTACCGGTGTCAGTTCCCCCGGGGCGGACGCCCCGGGAAAGTGCGATCAAGCCCGGCCGGCGGTTGAGGCCAAGGACCTCAGCCGCCGGCGGCGGGTGGAAATCAGTACTGCTCGGTTTCGACGAAGCCGGCGTCGGCGTCGTCGTCCGCGCCGAACGCGTCGGCGGCGGCGGTCGGGTCGAATCCGGGCGGGCTGTCCTTGAGGGCCAGGCCCATGCCGGCCAGCTTCGCCTTGACCTCGTCGATCGACTTCGCACCGAAGTTGCGGATGTCGAGCAGGTCGGCCTCGGAGCGGGCGACGAGCTCGCCCACGGAGTGGATGCCCTCGCGCTTGAGGCAGTTGTAGGAGCGGACCGTGAGCTCCAGCTCCTCGATCGGCAGCGCCAGGTCGGCGGCCAGGGCGGCGTCCGTCGGGGACGGGCCCATGTCGATGCCCTCGGCGTCGATGTTGAGCTCGCGGGCCAGACCGAACAGCTCGACCAGGGTCTTGCCGGCGGACGCCATGGCGTCGCGCGGGCGCATGGCCTGCTTGGTCTCGACGTCGACGATCAGCTTGTCGAAGTCGGTGCGCTGCTCGACACGGGTCGCCTCGACCTTGTACGTGACCTTGAGCACGGGGCTGTAGATGGAGTCGACCGGGATACGGCCGATCTCCTGGCCCACCTGCTTGTTCTGGACGGCGGAGACGTAGCCGCGACCGCGCTCGACGGTCAGCTCCATCTCCAGCTTGCCCTTGCCGTTCAGGGTGGCGAGGACCAGGTCCGGGTTGTGCACCTCGACACCGGCCGGGGGCGCGATGTCGGCAGCGGTGACCAGGCCGGGACCCTGCTTGCGCAGGTACATCACGACCGGCTCGTCGTGCTCCGAGGAGACGACCAGCTGCTTGATGTTGAGGATGAGGTCGGTCACGTCCTCCTTGACGCCCGGCACGGTGGTGAACTCGTGCAGGACACCGTCGATGCGGATGCTGGTGACAGCGGCACCCGGGATCGAGGACAGGAGGGTACGGCGCAGGGAGTTGCCGAGGGTGTAGCCGAAGCCCGGCTCCAGCGGCTCGATCACGAACCGCGAGCGGTACTCGTCGACGACCTCTTCGGTCAGCGAAGGACGCTGAGCGATAAGCATGTCTTTTTCCTTCAGTCGTGGACGCCCACTATTTGACGCCCGACAAGTGCTGTACGGGTACAGCCGTACTGCAAGGGTACGGGCGGCACGGCCCCCGAAGGGGACGTACCGCCCGGACTCTCAAGGACGCACAGGCGTCGCTGCGTCAGACGCGGCGGCGCTTCGGCGGACGGCAGCCGTTGTGCGGGGTGGGGGTGACGTCCTGGATCGAGCCGACCTCGAGGCCGGTGGCCTGGAGGGAGCGGATCGCGGTCTCGCGGCCGGAGCCCGGACCCTTGACGAAGACGTCAACCTTGCGCATGCCGTGCTCCTGCGCGCGGCGGGCGGCCGACTCGGCGGCCATCTGCGCGGCGAAGGGGGTGGACTTGCGCGAGCCCTTGAAGCCGACGTGGCCGGCGGAGGCCCAGGAGATCACGTTGCCGGACGGGTCCGTGATCGAGACGATCGTGTTGTTGAACGTGCTCTTGATGTGCGCGTGGCCGTGAGCGACGTTCTTCTTTTCCTTGCGGCGCACCTTCTTGGCAGCGCCCTGACGACCCTTGGGGGGCATCTCTTACTCCTACGGGAGGTGGTCGGTCCTACAGCGCAAGACCGCTGAACAGGACTACTTCTTGCCCGGCTTCTTCTTGCCGGCGATCGCGCGACGCGGGCCCTTGCGGGTACGCGCGTTCGTGCTGGTGCGCTGACCGCGGACCGGCAGGCCACGACGGTGGCGCAGACCCTGGTAGCAGCCGATCTCGACCTTGCGGCGGATGTCGGCCTGGATCTCGCGGCGGAGGTCACCCTCGGTACGGAGGTTGGCGTCCACGTACTCGCGGATCTTGACCAGGTCCTCCTCGGACAGGTCACGAACGCGGGTGTTCGGGTTCACGCCGGTGGAGGCGAGGATCTCCTTGGACCGGGTGCGCCCGATACCGAAGACGTAGGTGAGTGCGATCTCCACGCGCTTTTCGCGCGGGATGTCAACACCGGAAACGCGTGCCATTCAATGGCTCCTGTGTGTTCGGGGGTCTTCCGCAAGACCGCTCCCGACCGCCGACCGCCCGTGAGCAGTGGTACGTCCGGGTCCCCGGCCCCCGCCGGAGGTGCCGCCGACCCCCTGCGGGGCTGGGCGGGTCCTGCGTATGTACGTTTTCTTACGTCGCGCGAAGAACTGCGAAGTGCAGGTCGGTCGGCGTGCGTCAGCCCTGGCGCTGCTTGTGGCGCAGGTTGTCGCAGATGACCATGACCCGGCCGTGACGGCGGATCACCTTGCACTTGTCGCAGATCTTCTTGACGCTCGGCTTGACCTTCATGTTCTTAAGGTTCTCCGGGTCAGTGCCACCACCCGCACCGGGACGTCAGCCCAGGCAGGAGTGAGAGCAAGATCTACTTGTATCGGTAGACGATCCGGCCACGCGTCAGGTCGTACGGAGAGAGCTCCACGACGACCCGGTCATCGGGCAGGATGCGGATGTAGTGCATGCGCATCTTGCCGCTGATGTGCGCGAGGACCTTGTGACCGTTCTGGAGCTCCACCTTGAACATGGCGTTCGGGAGGGACTCGATCACGGTGCCCTCGATCTCGATGGCACCTTGCTTCTTGGCCACGCTTCGCCTTTCGAATCGGCTACCTTGATCGGCTCACGGACATGCGAATGCACGTAAGCCGACGAGTCAGTCTACGTCAGGGCACCCAGAAAGACGAATCCGGAAAGTTTGCCCCTGAGTCTAGATCATTAACCGAGGGGGTCCGGAGCCGTGGTGACCCCGTACTCCGCCAGCTTCGCCTTGCCGCAGTCCGGGCTGGTCAGGACGATGGGGCCGTCCTCCGTCAGGGCGACGGAGTGCTCCCAGTGCGAGGACCAGGTGGAGTCCGTGGTGACGACCGTCCAGTCGTCGGCCAGTACCTCCGTCCGGGCGGTTCCGAGGGAGACCATCGGCTCGATCGCCAGGCAGACGCCCGGGACCAGCCGGATGCCCTTGCCCCGCTTGCGGGAGACGTAGTTCAGCAGGTGCGGGTCCATGTGCATCTCGGACCCGATGCCGTGGCCGCCGTAGTCCTCGATGATCCCGTACTTGCCGGTCCCGGGCCGCGGCTGGCGGCGGATGTAGCCCTCGATGGCCTTCGAGATGTCCACGAGGCGGTTGCCGTTCTTCATCGCGGCGATACCGGCCCACATCGACTCCTCGGTCACCCGGGAGAGCTCCAGCAGCTCCGGAGCGTGACCGCTTCCCACGAAGGCCGTGAAGGCCGCGTCGCCGTGCCAGCCGTCCACGATCGCGCCGGCGTCGATCGAGATGATGTCGCCGTCCTTCAGGACCGTCTTGTCGTCCGGGATGCCGTGGACGACGACCTCGTTCACCGACGTGCAGATGGTCGCGGGGAAGCCGCCGTAGCCCAGGAAGTTCGACTTGGCCCCGGCGTCGGCGATCACCTTGCGCGCGACCATGTCCAGATCCCGCGTCGTGGCGCCCGGAACGGCCGCCTCACGGGTCGCCGCGTGGATCGCGGCGACGACCAGCCCTGCCTCGCGCATCTTCGCGATCTGCTCGGGGGTCTTGATCTGGACCATGAACGTGCCTTCCACCTTTTGAACCGGGTCTTCTCAACAGTACGGCCGCGGTGTCCCGGGGACACCGCGGCCGTACGCACAGCAGGGGTACTACTTCTTCAGGGCGTCCATCGCACGCTGCGTGACTTCCTCGACCTTGCCGAGGGCGGGGATCGTCACCAGCAGGCCCTGGGCCTTGTAGTAGTCGATGATCGGCTCGGTCTGCGTGTGGTAGACCTCCAGCCGGGTCCGGACCGTGGCCTCGGAGTCGTCGTCGCGCTGGTACAGCTCGCCGCCGCACTCGTCGCAGACGCCTTCGGCCTTCGGGGCGGCGTACACCACGTGGAACACGTGTGCGGAGTTGTTGCGGCAGATCCGGCGGCCGGCGATGCGCTTGACGACCTCGTCCTCCTCGACCTCCAGGTCGAGGACGGCGTCGAGCTTCATGCCCGCGGTCTGCAGCATCTCGTCCAGCGCCTCGGCCTGCGAGACGTTGCGCGGGAAGCCGTCCAGCAGGAAGCCGTTCACGGCGTCCGGCTGCTCCATGCGGTCCTTGGCCATGCCGACGGTGATCTCGTCCGGGACGAGTTCACCGGCGTCCATGAACGCCTTCGCGCGACGGCCCAGCTCGGTGTTCTGGCTGATGTTGGCCCGGAACAGGTCGCCCGTGGAGATGTGCGGGATCGACAGGTTCTTTGCAAGGAACGCGGCCTGCGTTCCCTTGCCCGCACCGGGCGGTCCGACGAGGACGATACGCATCAGCGGAGGAACCCTTCGTAATTGCGCTGCTGGAGCTGGCTCTCGATCTGCTTCACGGTTTCCAGACCCACACCCACGATGATGAGGATGCTCGTCCCGCCGAACGGGAAGTTCTGGTTCGCTCCGAAGCCGGCCAACGCCATCGTCGGCACTAGAGCGATCAGACCCAGGTACAGCGACCCCGGCCAGGTGATCCGGTTGAGCACGTAGCTCAGGTATTCGGCGGTGGGTCGACCGGCGCGGATACCCGGGATGAACCCACCATACTTCTTCATGTTGTCTGCAACTTCCTCGGGGTTGAACGAAATCGCCACGTAGAAGAACGCGAAGAAGACGATCAGGAGGAAGTACGTCGCGATGTAGTACGGGTGGTCACCCTTGACGAAGTGCTTTTGGATCCAGATCGCCCAGTCTGCGGTGGACCCGCTGAACTGGACGATCAGCGCCGGGATGTACAGCAGCGACGAGGCGAAGATGACCGGAATCACACCGGCCTGGTTCACCTTGAGCGGGATGTAGGTCGACGTACCGCCGTATGCGCGGCGGCCGATCATGCGCTTCGCGTACTGCACCGGGATGCGGCGCTGGGCCTGCTCGACGAAGACCACCAGCGCGACCATCGCGAGGCCGACCAGGATCACGACACCGAACTCGACCCAGCCGTCGGCGATCTTGCCCTGGAGCTTGATCTGCCACAGAGCACCGATGAAGCCGGCGGCGATCGAGATGAACATCAGGATCGACATGCCGTTGCCGATGCCGCGGTCGGTGACCAGCTCACCGAGCCACATGACGACACAGGTGCCGGCGGTCATCGTGACGACCATGGTGATGGTGGTGAAGATCGACCGGTCCGGGACGATCTGGCTCGCGACCGGGCAGCCCTGGAACAGCGCGCCCGTGCGGGCGGTGGCGACGAGACCCGTGCCCTGGAGGATGGCCAGCGCGACCGTCAGGTAGCGCGTGTACTGCGTGATCTTCGCCGTCCCGGACTGGCCCTCCTTCTTGAGGGTCTCCAGCTTCGGGATGACCACGGTCAGCAGCTGCAGGATGATGCTCGCCGTGATGTACGGCATGATCCCGAGCGCGAAGATCGTGATCTGGAGCAGTGCGCCGCCGCTGAACATGTTGACGAGACCGAAGAGGCCGTTGCTGCTTCCGGCCTGGTCGACACAGATCTGGACGTTCTTGTAGTTCACGCCGGGTACCGGGACGTGGGACCCGAGGCGGAACAGCACGATGATGCCGAGCGTGAAGAGCAGCTTCTTGCGCAGGTCGGGCGTCTTGAACGCCCGGGCGAACGCGGTGAGCACGGTGCCTCCTGCGACCCCCGCGCTACTGCGTCAGAGGTGACGGTCTGAGGTTCGACGAATACGTACAAGCAAAGGTGCAGGCCACCTTACCGGCGACTGCGCCCCCCGTGGAACGACCAACCGGGGATGCCCCATATGTGAGGCATCCCCGGTCGGGTTTTCAGCTATCTGTCACGTGGGTTCGTCTTAGACGAGCTCGGTGACGGAGCCGCCGGCGGCGGCAATCTTCTCCTTGGCGGAGGCGGAAACGGCGTCAACCGAGACCGTCAGCGCCACGGAGATCTCGCCCTGGCCCAGGACCTTGACGAGCTGGTTCTTGCGAACGGCACCCTTGGCGACCAGGTCGGCCACCGTGACCTCGCCACCCTGCGGGTAGAGCGCGGCCAGCTTGTCCAGGTTCACGACCTGGAACTCGGTGCGGAACGGGTTCTTGAAACCCTTCAGCTTCGGCAGGCGCATGTGGAGGGGCATCTGCCCACCCTCGAAGCGCTGCGGAACCTGGTAACGGGCCTTCGTACCCTTGGTACCACGACCGGCCGTCTTACCCTTCGACGCCTCACCACGACCGACACGGGTCTTGGCGGTCTTGGCGCCGGGGGCGGGACGGAGGTTGTGGGCCTTCAGCGGGCTGGTCTCAGCCATGATTAGTCAACCTCCTCAACCGTCACGAGGTGGCGGACGGTGTGCACCATGCCGCGGAACTCGGGGCGGTCCTCCTTGACGACCACGTCGTTCAGGCGCTTCAGCCCGAGCGAACGAAGGGTGTCGCGGTGGTTCTGCTTGCTGCCGATGTACGACTTCGTCTGCGTGATCTTGAGGCGAGCCATCACACACCCGCCCCTGCACGCGCACGAAGCAGAGCCGCGGGAGCGACGTCCTCGAGCGGCAGACCGCGGCGGGCCGCGATCTCCTCGGGACGCTGCAGGCCCTTCAGGGCCTCCACGGTCGCGTGCACGATGTTGATCGCGTTGTCGGAGCCGAGCGACTTCGACAGGATGTCGTGAACGCCGGCGCACTCCAGAACGGCGCGCACCGGGCCACCGGCGATAACACCGGTACCGGGGGAAGCAGGCTTCAGCAGGACGACGCCCGCGGCCTTCTCGCCCTGAACCGGGTGCGGGATGGTGCCCTGGATGCGGGGGACGCGGAAGAAGTTCTTCTTCGCCTCCTCGACACCCTTGGCGATGGCCGCGGGAACTTCCTTGGCCTTGCCGTAACCGACACCCACGGTGCCGTCACCGTCGCCCACCACGACCAGCGCGGTGAAGCTGAAGCGACGACCACCCTTCACAACCTTGGCGACACGGTTGATCGCGACAACGCGCTCAACGTAGGCGGTCTTCTCGGCGGCAGCGCCACCGTCGCGACCCTTCCGGTCCCGCCGCTCGCCGCCACCGGCACCGCTGCCGCGGCGCTGGGGTCCAGCCATTGGATTACCTCTCTCTGTTACGTCCGTTAGTCCCGGAACCGGGGCTTAGAACTTCAGCCCGGCTTCGCGGGCGGCGTCAGCCAGAGCGGCAATGCGCCCGGCGTACCTGTTGCCACCGCGGTCGAACACGACGGCCTCGACACCGGCGGCCTTGGCGCGCTCGGCGACCAGGGCGCCGACCTGCTTGGCCTGCGCGGACTTGTCACCCTCGCCGCCGCGCACCGACGCGTCCAGGTGCGACGCCGACGCCAGGGTGTGACCCTTGAGGTCGTCGATGACCTGAGCGGTGATACCGCGGTTCGAGCGGGTCACGACGAGGCGCGGACGCTCCGCCGTACCCGAGATGCTCTTGCGGATGCGGATGTGGCGGCGCGCCTTCGCAGCGCGCTTGTAAGCGTCGCCCTTGGCGATCTTCACACCGTATGCCATGGCTTTACTTACCAGCCTTTCCGACCTTGCGGCGGATGACCTCGCCCGCGTACTTGACGCCCTTGGCCTTGTACGGGTCGGGCTTGCGCAGCTTGCGGATGTTGGCGGCGACCTCGCCGACCTTCTGCTTGTCGATGCCCTCGACCGAGAACTTGGTCGGCGACTCGACCTTGAAGGAGATGCCCTCGGGCGCCTCCACCAGGATCGGGTGGCTGTAGCCGAGCTGGAACTCCAGGGCGGAGCCCTTCGCGGCAACGCGGTAACCGACACCGCTGATCTCGAGCGCCTTGGTGTATCCCTGGGTCACACCGGTGATCATGTTGGCCACCAGCGTGCGGGACAGGCCGTGGAGGGCCTTGTTCTGACGCTCGTCGTTCGGACGGGTGACGTTCAGAACGCCGTCCTCGCCCTTAACGATCTCGATGGGGGCGGCAACGGTGTGGGAGAGGAGACCCTTGGGGCCCTTCACCGCGACCGTGCGGCCATCGATGGTGACGTCCACGCCGGCGGGAACCGGGATGGGGAGCTTGCCGATACGAGACATAGCTTTTCCTCCGTTCCCGACTACCAGACGTAGGCGAGGACTTCCCCACCCACGCCCTTCTTCTGCGCCTGCTGGCCGGTCAGGAGACCGTGGGACGTGGAGATGATCGCCACGCCCAGGCCGCCGAGGACCTTCGGCAGGTTGGTGGACTTCGCGTAAACACGCAGACCCGGCTTCGAGATTCGCTTGATGCCGGCGATCGAGCGCTCGCGGTTCGGGCCGAACTTCAGCTCGAGGACGAGGTTCTTGCCGACCTCGGCGTCCTCGACCTTCCAGCCGGTGATGAAACCCTCCTGCTTGAGGATTTCCGCGATGTGCGACTTGATCTTGCTGTGCGGCATCACGACGGAGTCGTGGTACGCCGAGTTAGCGTTCCGCAGACGCGTGAGCATGTCTGCGATCGGGTCAGTCATGGTCATGAATTGGCCTTCGGCCTCTCTCGCCGGGGTTTCCTGTATGCGCCATCCCTCTCCCCGTACTGAGACGGGACGGGTGCGGTGCGGGGACCTACGGCGTAGTAAGTCGTGCGGGCGGCGGACGCCCAACCCCACTAGCCTACGGCATGGGGGAGGGGCCTCCGCCGACCCAGATGCTTACCGAGAGTTACCGGCAATCCCAACTGTCCGAGGACAGAGGGGTTTACCAGGAGCTCTTGGTCACGCCCGGCAGCTCGCCACGGTGAGCCATCTCACGAAGGCACACGCGGCACAGGCCGAACTTGCGGTACACGGAGTGGGGACGACCGCAGCGCTGGCAGCGGGTGTACGCACGCACACCGAACTTGGGCTTGCGGGCAGCCTTCGCGATCAGAGCCTTCTTCGCCATCTCGCTTACGCCTCCTTGAAGGGGAAGCCGAGGTGACGGAGGAGCGCGCGGCCCTCAGCGTCGTTGGTCGCCGTGGTCACCACGGTGATGTCCATACCCCGGACGCGGTCGATCTTGTCCTGGTCGATCTCGTGGAACATGACCTGCTCCGTGAGACCGAAGGTGTAGTTGCCACGGCCGTCGAACTGCTTCGGGGACAGGCCGCGGAAGTCGCGGATGCGCGGCAGCGCGAGCGACAGGGTGCGGTCCAGGAACTCCCACATGCGGTCGCCACGGAGGGTGACGTGCGCACCGATCGGCTGACCCTCGCGCAGCTTGAACTGCGCGATGGACTTGCGGGCCTTGGTGACGGCCGGCTTCTGACCGGTGATCGTGGTGAGGTCGCGAATGGCGCCGTCGATCAGCTTCGAGTCACGGGCGGCGTCGCCGACACCCATGTTCACGACGATCTTGACGAGGCCGGGGATCTGCATGACGTTCTCGTACGAGAACTCCTCACGCAGCTTGCCCGCGATCTCCTCGCGGTACTTCGTCTTCAGACGCGGAGTGGTAGCCATCAGATGTCCTCACCCGTGCGCTTGGCAACGCGGATCTTGTTGCCCTCGTCGTCGAAGCGGTAACCGACGCGGGTGACGACCTTCTTGCCGTCCTTCTCCACGACCAGCTGGACGTTCGAAACGTGGACGGGGGCCTCGGTGATCACGATGCCGCCGGCCTGGTTCGGACCAGCCTTGGTGTGCTTCTTGACCCGGTTGACACCCTCGACCAGGACGCGGTTCTCGCCGGGGAAGGCCGCGACGACCTTGCCCTGCTTGCCCTTGTCCTTACCGGTGATGACCTGGACCAGGTCGCCCTTCTTGATCTTCATGCTTACAGCACCTCCGGCGCGAGCGAGATGATCTTCATGAACTTCTTCTCGCGCAGCTCACGGCCGACCGGGCCGAAGATGCGGGTGCCGCGAGGGTCGCCGTCGTTCTTCAGAATGACGGCGGCGTTCTCGTCAAAGCGGATGTACGAGCCGTCCTGGCGGCGGCGCTCCTTGACGGTGCGAACGATGACCGCCTTGACGACGTCACCCTTCTTCACGTTGCCACCGGGGATCGCGTCCTTGACGGTGGCGACGATGACGTCACCGATGCCCGCGTAGCGGCGACCCGAGCCACCGAGAACACGGATGCAAAGGATCTCCTTGGCACCAGTGTTGTCGGCGACGCGAAGTCGCGACTCCTGCTGGATCACGTCTATCTCCTGTTTGTCTGCCGGTTCCCGGCCGGGGCGCCCTCAAGCGGGCGGCCCCGGCCGAGCCTGGCGGAACGAACCTGAAGGAAACCCTTCAGGTGATTACTTGGCCTTCTCGAGGATCTCGACGATGCGCCAGCGCTTGCTCGCCGACAGCGGACGCGTCTCCATGATCAGGACACGGTCGCCGACACCGGCAGCGTTCTGCTCGTCGTGAGCCTTGAGCTTGTTCGTACGGCGGATGACCTTGCCGTACAGCGCGTGCTTGACGCGGTCCTCAACGGCGACGACGACGGTCTTGTCCATCTTGTCGCTGACGACCAGGCCCTCACGGGTCTTGCGGAAGCCGCGCTCGGTCTTCTCAGTCACGTTCTTCTCGCTCATCAGGCGTTCTCCACCGTCTCGATGCCGAGCTCACGCTCGTGCATCAGGGTGTAGATCCGGGCGATGTCCTTGCGGACGGCCTTGAGCCGGCCGTTGTTCTCGAGCTGTCCGGTCGCCGCCTGGAAGCGGAGCTTGAACAGCTCTTCCTTGGCCTCGCGCAGCTTGGCAACGAGCTCCTCGTTGCCCAGCTCGCGCAGCTCCGACGCCTTGGTACCGGCCGCCATCACGACTCACCTGCCTCGCGCTTGACGATCCGGCACTTCATCGGCAGCTTGTGGGCCGCACGAGTGAGAGCCTCACGCGCAATCTTCTCGTTCGGGTAGGACAGCTCGAACATGACCCGGCCCGGGTGCACGTTCGCGATCCACCACTCCGGGGAACCCTTACCGGAACCCATGCGGGTCTCGGCAGGCTTCTTCGTGAGCGGACGGTCCGGGTAGATGTTGATCCAGACCTTGCCGCCACGCTTGATGTGGCGGGTCATGGCGATACGAGCGGACTCGATCTGACGGTTGGTCACGTACGCCGGGGTCAGCGCCTGGATGCCGTACTCGCCGAATGCCACCTCAGTGCCACCCTTGGAAACGCCTCCGCGCTTGGGGTGGTGCTGCTTGCGGTGCTTGACCCTACGGGGGATCAGCATGTCGGTCAGGCCTCCGTTCCGGTGCTCTCGGCCGGAGCGGCGGCAGCGGCGTCGGCCTTGGGGGCCTCGGCAGCGGCAGCCTGCTGCGGCTTGCGGCCACCACGGCCGCCGCGCTCGCCACCGCGGCCACCACGGCCGGCGGGACGGTCGCCAGCGCCGGCACCACGGGCCGGGCGGTTACCCGCGCGGGCCGCAGCGTTCTCGGCGCGAACCTCGGCGATGTTCTTGACGTCGCCCTTGTAGATCCAGACCTTCACGCCGATGCGGCCGAAGGTGGTCTTGGCCTCGAAGAAGCCGTAGTCCACGTTCGCGCGCAGGGTGTGCAGCGGCACACGGCCCTCGCGGTAGAACTCGGACCGGGACATCTCGGCGCCGCCGAGACGGCCACCACACTGGATCTTGATGCCCTTGGCGCCGGCCTTCATGGTGCCCTGCATGCTCTTGCGCATGGCACGGCGGAAGGAGACGCGGGAGGAGAGCTGCTCGGCCACGGCCTGCGCAACCAGCTGAGCGTCGAGCTCGGGGTTCTTGACCTCGAGGATGTTCAGCTGGACCTGCTTGCCGGTGAGCTTCTCCAGGTCGCCGCGGATGCGGTCGGCCTCGGCGCCACGACGGCCGATGACGATGCCCGGACGAGCGGTGTGGATGTCCACGCGCACACGGTCACGGGTGCGCTCGATCTCAACCTTCGAGATGCCGGCGCGCTCCATGCCGGACGTCATCATCCGACGGATGGCGACGTCTTCCTTGACGTAGTCCTTGTACAGCTTGTCGGCGTACCAGCGCGACTTGAAGTCGGTGGTGATGCCGAGCCGGAACCCGTGCGGGTTTACCTTCTGGCCCATTACCGGGAACCTTCCTTGCTGCTGACGACCACGGTGATGTGGCTGGTCCGCTTGCGGATCCGGTAGGCACGGCCCTGGGCGCGCGGACGGAACCGCTTCAGGGTCGGGCCTTCGTCAACGAACGCCTCGCTGATGAACAGCGAGGAGGCGTCCGTGTGGTTGTAGTTGTGCGCGGCGTTGGCGATGGCGCTGTCAAGCACCTTGCCCACCGGCACGGTCGCGGCCTGCGGAGCGAAACGCAGGACCGCCTGAGCCTCCGTGGCGTCCATGCCACGGATGAGGTCCACCACGCGGCGGGCCTTCATGGGCGTGACGCGGATGTACCGCGCCTGGGCCCTGGCTTCCATGGTTGTCCCTTCGGTGTAAGTCATAGTCGTTCCACCCCGCTTTAGCGGCGCTTCGACTTCCGGTCGTCCTTGACGTGGCCGCGGAAGGTGCGAGTCGGCGAGAACTCGCCGAGCTTGTGGCCGACCATGGACTCGGTGACGAACACCGGGACGTGGGTCTTGCCGTTGTGCACCGCGATCGTGTGACCCAGCATGCTGGGGATGATCATCGAGCGACGGGACCAGGTCTTGATGACGTTCTTGGTACCGGCTTCGTTCTGGGCGTCCACCTTCTTCACGAGGTGGCCGTCAACGAAGGGTCCCTTCTTGAGACTGCGCGGCATCTAAACCCGCTCCTAGCGCTTCTTGTTCGTCTTGCGGCGGCGGACGATGTACTTGTTCGAAGCCTTCTTCGGCGAACGAGTACGACCCTCCTTCTGACCCCACGGGGAGACCGGGTGGCGACCACCGGAGGTCTTGCCCTCACCACCACCGTGCGGGTGGTCAACCGGGTTCATCGCGACACCGCGGACGGTCGGGCGGACGCCCTTCCAGCGCATGCGGCCGGCCTTGCCCCAGTTGATGTTCGACTGCTCGGCGTTGCCGACCTCGCCGACGGTGGCGCGGCAGCGCGCGTCGACGAGACGGATCTCACCGGACGGCATACGAAGGTGGGCCATCACGCCCTCCTTCGCCAGCAGCTGCACGGAGGCACCCGCGGAGCGGGCGAACTTCGCACCGCCGCCGGGACGCAGCTCGATGGCGTGGATGGTCGTACCGACCGGGATGTTGCGGAGCGCCAGGTTGTTGCCGGGCTTGATGTCGGCCGTCGGGCCGTTCTCAATCCGGTCGCCCTGCTGCAGACCGCGCGGCGCGATGATGTAGCGCTTCTCGCCGTCGGCGTAGTGCAGCAGCGCGATGCGCGCGGTGCGGTTGGGGTCGTACTCGATGTGCGCGACCTTGGCCGGCACGCCGTCCTTGTCGTGACGACGGAAGTCGATCACGCGGTAGGCGCGCTTGTGGCCACCGCCCTGGTGGCGAACGGTCACACGACCGGTGTTGTTACGGCCGCCCTTGCTGTGCAGGGGGCGGACCAGCGACTTCTCCGGCGTGGACCGCGTGATCTCGACAAAGTCGGCGACGCTGGAGCCACGACGGCCCGGGGTCGTCGGCTTGTACTTGCGGATACCCATTTCTCAGTCCTCGTCCGATTCCGGACGACTCAGGACTCCGTTAGGAGGCCTGGCCGCCGAAGATGTCGATACGGTCGCCCTCAGCGAGGGTCACGATGGCGCGCTTCGTGTCAGCACGCTTGCCGAAACCGGTCTTGGTGCGCTTGCGCTTACCCTGCCGGTTGATCGTGTTGACCCCGGTGACCTTGACCGAGAAGACCGCCTCGACGGCCTGCTTGATCTGGGTCTTGTTGGCGCCGGGCGCGACGATGAACGTGTACTTGTTCTCGTCCAGCAGCGCGTAGCTCTTCTCCGAGACAACCGGCTTGATCAGCAGGTCGCGCGGGTCGGTGAAGGTCTTGCTGGTAACGGTCGCCTCGGACATCAGGCGTCGCTCCCTTCGGTCTCATCGGCCTTGGGGCCAGACACGAAGGACTCCAGCGCGGCCTGGGTGAAGACCACGTCGTCGGAGACGATCACGTCGTACGTGTTCAGCTGGCCCGGCTCCAGGATGTGCACCTGGGGCAGGTTGCGGGCGGACAGCCACGCGGCCTCGTCGGCACGCTCGACGACCAGGAGCAGGTTCTTGCGCTCCGTGATCTTGCCGAACAGCGTCTTGGCGGCCTTCGTGGAGACGGCACCCTCGACCACGCCGGTGACGACGTGGATGCGGGAGTGACGCGCACGGTCCGAGAGGGCACCGCGGAGGGCGGCGGCCTTCATCTTCTTCGGGGTCCGCTGCGAGTAGTCACGCGGCACGGGGCCGTGGACGACGCCACCGCCGGCGAACTGCGGAGCGCGGGTCGAACCCTGACGGGCGCGGCCGGTGCCCTTCTGGCGGTAAGGCTTCTTGCCACCACCACGGACTTCGCCACGGGTCTTGGTCTTGTGCGTGCCCTGACGGGCCGCTGCCAGCTGCGCGACGACGACCTGGTGGATCAGCGGAACGCTGGTCTTCGCGTCGAAGATCTCCGCGGGGAGCTCGACGGTACCGGCCTTGTCGCCTGCCGGCGAAAGGATGTCAATGGTGCTCATTAACCTCAAGCCCCCTTGGCCGCGGTACGGACCAGGACGAGGCCGCCGTTCGGACCGGGGACCGCACCCTTGATGAGGAGCAGACCCTTCTCCGCGTCCACCGCGTGGATGGTCAGGTTCTGGGTGGTGACGCGCTCGTTGCCCATACGACCAGCCATGCGCACGCCCTTGAAGACGCGCCCAGGGGTGGCGCAGCCACCGATCGAACCGGGGGAGCGGTGCTTGCGCTGCACACCGTGACCGGCGCCGAGGCCCCGGAAGTTGTGGCGCTTCATGACACCGGCGAAGCCCTTGCCCTTGCTGTTGCCCGTGACGTCAACCTTGACGCCGGACTCGAACACGGCCGCGGTGATCTCCTGGCCGAGCGTGTACTCGGCGGCGTCGGAGGTGCGGAGCTCCACCAGGTGGCGGCGGGGGGTGACGTCGGCCTTGGCGAAGTGGCCCTTGAGGGGCTTGTTCACCTTGCGCGGGTCGATCTCGCCGAAGGCGATCTGGACCGACTCGTAGCCGTCGGTGTCGTTGGTACGGACCTGGGTGACGACGCAGGGACCGGCCTTGACGACGGTGACCGGGACGACACGGTTGTTCTCGTCCCAGACCTGGGTCATGCCGAGCTTCTCGCCCAGGACGCCCTTGATCTGCTTTGCCATCTTCTCGACGCCTCTCAGAGCTTGATCTCGATGTCGACGCCGGCCGGAAGGTCCAGGCGCATCAGCGAGTCAACGGTCTTGGGCGTCGGGTCGAGGATGTCGATCAGGCGCTTGTGCGTGCGCATCTCGAAGTGCTCGCGCGAGTCCTTGTACTTGTGCGGCGACTTGATGACGCAGTACACGTTCTTCTCAGTGGGCAGCGGCACCGGGCCCGCGACCGACGCACCAGTGCGGGTCACCGTCTCGACGATCTTCTTCGCCGAGGAGTCGATGACCTCGTGGTCGTAGGCCTTGAGCCGGATGCGGATCTTCTGTCCCGCCATGGCTACTCCGTAGTCCTGTCTCTTGTGGAAACGCTCTGGCCCTCGGCCGGCTGTGGATCCCTCCACCGCTTCTCTCCGACCCACGCGGTCGGGCGTGTCGCACTCCCTCTCAGAAAATTCCCATACGGAAATTCCCTTGTTCAGGGGGTGCGGTCCCTGGACCGCGTTTCGGGGGAGAAACACCCACCGAGCGCCTGGCCGGCACCGTGCTGACGCTTCCCGGAAGATTCCCGTACGTCCGCCCCATTGCTGCCCCGAGAGGCAGATAAAGGCGACGAGTACTGTGGGACTCGCTTCCGGTCCTCCCGGCGGGAGGCGCGCAGCATCGACACTCAGCCGAGCAACTTGAGTAGTCTGCCATACGAGGCGTGTACCTGGCCAATCGGGCGGAAGAGAATACCCCTCCCCGGTGAGCGGTCAAACCGCGCCACGCGGCCGGCGCCCGGGACGGGTCCCGGGCGCTCCCCCGGGCCGCGCGGCTGCGTGAGCGGGCCGGTCAGAGCCGTGAGGCCACGGTGCAGCCCTCCCCCCGGCCGCTCCGTACGTCCTTGCTGCGGTCGTACGGGTCCTGCGGGGTCCCGGACGGGGTGGGGCCGGTGGCCGGCCGCCCGGAGAACTCGGGGTGCAGGTACCCGTCCCACCGGTCGCACGAGGTGTTCGCCGTGTCGGTCGCGTACGGCCCGAGCTGCAGCGTTCCGGGCTTGACCCGCCAGCGCACCGGGTCGGCGATGGTGAATTCCATCTGCCTGCGGACGATCGAACGCGTGACCTCCTCCGCGCCCGCCCGCGCCTCGACCACCGGGTACACGAAGGTGTAGTCGACGACCACGTCCACGAGGCCCGGCCCGTCTCCGGGCTCCAGCTCCATCCGGCCGCGGACCTTCACCGCGTCCCCGGCGGGCCGTATCTCGGCGGCCTTGAACCGGGTGAACAGGTTCAGCGGGTCGCTGTCCCGGTCCGGCTTCGCCAGCGACCGCTCCACCAGGGCGACGAGCTCGTCCTGGGCCGGGTCGATCAGGTCCAGCGCCGGCTGGGGCCGCTCGCCCCGCAGGGTCGCCGGATCGAGGTTGGCCGCGACCAGGAACCGCTTGGTGCGGGCCAAGCCCTCGGCGACGTACTCCTTCGACACCCCGTTCAGAGCCCGCGCCTCCGGCACCTCGATGCCGGCGGCCCCGTCGGCCCACTGCACGGCCGGGGAACCCCGGAAGGGCTCCCGCAGCGTCGGCCGGTCGGGGAGGGTCTCGGTCGGCGCGGCGCCGGGGCGGACCGTCTCGGCGGGCAGCGGCCCCCGGGCCGCCTCCGCCTCTCGCTGTGCGGCCTTGCCGGTGAGGCGGTCGATGACGAGCTCCGGCCGCAGGGCGACCAGCGCGAGGGCGGCGATGGCCGCGATGGCCAGCCCCGCCTTGAGGCGCCGCCGGCCCCTCCCCCGGGCCTGGAGCTCCTGCCAGGCCGGGCCGGTGCGCCAGCCGGGCGGGTCCCCGGGCCGGGCCCCGCCCTTCCTGCCCCTCTTCTTCGACGCCTTGGCCCGCTGCTCCTCCTCGCGGCGCAGCCGGGCCGTGACCTCGCGGGCCCGGGCGGAGGGTTCCTTGGGCGCGGTGGCCATGCCCGCCTCGGCCTGCTCCAGGAACCGGGCCCACTCCTCGTCGGAGACGCCCGCCCTGTCGTCCTTGCCGTTGCCGTTGCCGTTGCCGTTGCTGTTGCTGTTGCTGTTGTCGCCCATGTGTACGTCCTTGCGCAGCACGGCGGGGCCGCCCCGTTGCCGGGAGGCCCCGCCGACGGGGTTCCGTTGGTGCAGGAGTCGGCCTCCGGGTGGGCCGCGGTCATGCCCTACGCCG
Organism: Streptomyces sp. BR123; assembly: GCF_013401435.1. Taxonomy (GTDB): domain Bacteria; phylum Actinomycetota; class Actinomycetes; order Streptomycetales; family Streptomycetaceae; genus Streptomyces. The sequence continues at coordinate 9,530 of NZ_JACBGN010000034.1, read as the reverse complement.
GGGCTTTCGGGGCCCCCGGAGGCGGAACTCGCCCGCCGGCCCTCCGCGATGACGCCGACCGGGAGCGTGGCCGACGTGGTGCCGCCGACGGCCGTGGCCCTGGCCTCGACCCGGTGGCTGCCGAGGGGCGGCACGGTCTGCGCCGTGCGGGCGGTGCCGGCACCGTCGCGACGGGGGCGCCGTCGACCGGCAGCTCGGACTTCGTGAGCCTGTCGCCAGGCCGGTCCGCCCTGCCGTTGACGGTGGCGGCCTTCGACCGCGCCGGATCGTCCGCGCTTGTCGACGAGGAAGACGAGGAAGCCGTGGCCGCGGTCAGGGCGGCCGCCGTGCGCACCCGGTGGGCGCGTATGCCCCGGATGCCGGGGACCGCCAGGGCGGTCCCCCGCACATGATTCGGTTCCACGTCCGCCTTCCCCGCCCCGCGGCCCTGGCCGCCCCGGTGATCCGACACCTGTCGGGGCGAATGCTACTGACGGGTACTGACAGCCCGGCCGGCAGAGTGGGACGGCTCCCCTATGGCTTCGTCTTGTTCTGCTCGGCCTTGTTCTGCTCGGCCTTGTTCTTCTGCCTCTCGAACTCCGCCTGCCGGTCCCGCTCGATGTCCACCCTGGAGCGCACCTTGCCGGGGGCCTTCAGCCCGCAGACCGAGGGCCAGTCCTCGGCGACGATGCCCGCGCACCAGATGAAGTCCTCGATCGGACCGGGCTTCCAGTCGTCCTTCTCGATCTCGTCGCACTGCTTGACGGGCGAGAACCGCGGGCAGCGGCCGTCCCGCGTCTTGATGGTGTGGGCACGGTACGCGTCGATGCCCATCGAGTCGACGTCGGACGAGGGCATGTACCGGTTGACCGACCAGGACGACCCCATGGCGCCGAACAGGGCGAGCACGCACACCATGCCGGCGGCGAGCTGGCGCACCACGCGCCGTGGGATGACCCGCCCGGCCCCCGCGCCGCCGACGGCACCGGCCCGGGCCGCGCGCAGGGTGCGCTCGATCCACCCGGAGCCGCGGTGCACCGCCGACATCAAGCCGAAAACGGCCAGGATCATCAGGCAGTACATGATGATCCAGGTGGTGCGCGGGTAGAGCTGTACGGCCTTGTCCTGGGCCATGTTCGAGGCGAACCAGAAGCGGGCGAACCAGGCGCCCGCCAGGACGGCCCCCGCGGTGCGGACCATGACGTGGCGCAGGCCCAGGCCCAGGCCGAGGCCCACCCCGAACAACAGGAGCAGGGCGAAGCCGCTCTGGCCCGCCATCTCGCCGGCCACCGGCCAGGTCTGGTAGTTCAGGGTCCCGGACCGGTCCGATACCCAGCCGAGGACGTAGCCCGGATCCGCGTAGACGGACAGGAAGGCATAGCGGTCGGGGTTCTGCGCGCCCAGCCGGACCATCTGGTACAGCAGCGGGGCGCCGACGATGCCGGCCGTCAGGATCGTGGTCCCTATGAACAGGCCGGCCCGTTTCCTGACGTCCGCGCCCTTGTACCAGGGGAACAGGAACAGCGCGAGCACGGCCGCGCCGGGAGCGGCCCAGATGTACCAGCCGGAGTACCAGAGGAACAGCGCGCCGAAGATCACGCCGGCGGCGGCGCCGCGCAGCAGCAGCTTCCGCTGGGGGAGCCGGCCGGCCCGGCGCATGTGGCGCAGCCAGTAGCCGAGCAGCGGCAGCAGCAGGATCATGACGACGTGGCTGTACGGCCGGATCGGGTCGAGGAAGAGGATGGCGGCGGGGACGGCGATCAGCATCGCCCAGAAGGGCCGCAGCAGCAGCCGCCAGGAGCAGTACGCCATCGGGCCGGCCACGGCGGTGAAGAAGATCTGCAGGTCGTGCAGGGCGAAGCCGGTCTCGCCGCGGCCGTTGTAACGGATCTTCGCCCAGAGGGCCATCAGGGCCGGGAAGGCGGGCGGGTAGATGCCCGACATCCCCTCGTGGTGCAGGAACGAGTTGGCCATGTCGATCAGGACGCCCGGGTCGCCCTCCTGGCCGCCGAGCGGGTGCGGCGTGCCGCGCAGGGCGACGACCACACCGCCCGCGATCACGCCGGTGGCCAGGCCCGCCAGGGCCGCACAGACCAGGCGCTTGACGACCCCGTGGCGGCGGGCCGTGCCCCGGTAGGCGGTGTACAGCAGCAGCGCGAGCAGCGGGAGGCCGACGAGGGCCGCGTACTTCTGGAGGGCCGCCAGGGCGCTGACCTGGCCGAGGCGGACCAGGGGGTTGACGCTGACGTAACGGCTCAGCAGCATGAAACCGAGGGCGACCGCCAGACTGACGGCGACCTCGGCGGTGGCGTGCCCCCAGCGCCGGGACACCCACCCGCGGCGGGGTTTCGCGCCTGACTCGACTGCCTTGCCGGTCGTGGGCCCGGTGCCGGAGGCGGCACCGGGGCGGCCGTGCGATGTACCGGGCTCACCGACTACCTCGGGGGCCAGGTGTGTCATGTCCATCCAAATCGGTCGCGGGCGGCACCGCCGGCCGCATGACAGCGCGGCCGCGGTCTGTGGTGAACGCCGGGTCAGTCGGCTCGCCGGCCGGAGGTGAAGGCGTGCCGTGCGAGCGTGCGCAGCCCCTCTCGGTTCCCGCGGCGCAGGGCGCCGGGCAGCATGGTGATCGCATGGAGGCGGGAGGCGCTGTGGAACCGGGCCGCCTTGGCGGCCCTGCTCCAGCCGCGGGCGTCCATGCGGTCGGCCACGGCGCTGAAGTACCGCTCTGCTTCGGTGAAGCGCGTACCGGAGAACGCCTGGACGGAGGACTCGCTGACCGCGTGGCGGCGGTAGCTGAAAACGGTCTCCGTCTCGTCGATCACCATCTCCTCGCCGGCTTCGAGCAGGTCGACCACCAGCGCCAGGTCCTGGATCACCGAATACTCGTCACGGAAGTTGACCTTGCGCAGCGCGTCGCCGCGCCAGCAGATCGACGGGAAGTACAGCCAGTTGCCGCGCAGCACGCTGGCGGCCAGCTCCTCGCCGCCCATCACCCGCCGGCCCCCCACCTGTGGGGCGTACAGCCGCCGCTTGGTCTGGTCGGCGAGCCCGTACGACACCTTGCCCTCGCCGTCGATCACCTCGACGCCGGGCTGGACCATGCCGATGCCCGGGTGGGCCTCGACGATCCCGCGGACGGTCTCCAGGTAGCGCGGGTGCAGCAGGTCGTCGCAGCCCATGATGACGACGTGGTCCGACTCGGAGAGGTAGACGCACTTCTGGAAGTTCTTGGTGATGCCGAGGTTCTGCTCGTTGCGCAGGTACGTCACCCGCGGATCGCGGAGCGACTCGAACCAGCCCGGGACGTCCGGCTCCTTGCCGTCGTCGATCACGACGAGGCGGAAGTCCGGGTCCGTCTGGGCCAGGACGCTGCGGACGGCGTCCTGCATCAGCTGCACGTCCCCGTAGTAGGGGAGCATGAAGTCGAAGGTCACCACGGGTGTCAGGCCTTCACGGTCTCGGAGTCGGCACCGGCCTCGGCGTCGGCCTTGGCGTCGGCCTTGGCGTCGGCCTTGGCCTTGGCCTCGGCACCGGCCTTGGCGTCGCCGCCGAGGCGCTCCTCGTTGTGCCGGGCGCCCTCGCTCAGGGCCACCGTCCGGGCGAGGTCGGTGATCTTCTTCTCCAGCGAGCGGAAGCGCAGGAAGGTGTTGAGCGTCAGGAAGCCCATCGCCAGCACCATCACGTACAGCACCAGGTCGGTGCCGCGGCCGACGCCGAGCGCGTGCGCGACCCAGGTGACGTCGCCCGGGCGCAGCACCGCGTACACGTTGACGACGACGAACACCGAGAACGCGATGCGCTTCCACGCACGGTTCTTCGCCTGGCCCCACGTGCGTATGAACATCAGGGCCATCGACAGCGAACCGGCGATGAGCAGCAGCTGAATCCAGAAGTACTTCATCAGCGGCCACGCTCCCGCATAGTGATGTCGAAGACGATGTTGACGCCGTTGATCAGGGACTGGCCCTTGGCGCGCGAGTAGTCGGTGTAGAGGATGTCCACCGGGACCTCCGCGACGCGCAGGTCGGATGCGGCCAGGAAGCCGACGATCTCGGACGCGTGCGCCATGCCGTTCATGGTGATGTCGAGCTGCTCGGCCGCCTTGCGGCTGAGGACGCGCAGCCCGTTGTGCGCGTCGGTGAGCTTGAGCTTGCGGGCGGTGGGGCTGACCGCGGCGGCCGTGCGGAGCACGACCCGCTTGATCCACGGCACCTGGCCGTTCTGCTCGATGAAGCGGGAGCCGAGCACCACGTCCGCCTCGTCGGCGCGCAGGACGGCGACCATCTTCTCGACGTCCGCCGTCTGGTGCTGGCCGTCCGCGTCGAAGGTCGCGAAGTACTTGGCGCCGGGCTGGGCGAGGGCGTACTTCAGACCCGTCTGCAGGGCCGCGCCCTGGCCGAGGTTGACCGGGTGCCGCACCAGGTGGGCGCCGGTGGTCGCGACGTGCTGTGCCGAGTCGTCGGAGCTGCCGTCGTCGACGACGACTATGTTCGGGAAGGTGGCACGCGCTCCCTCGACGACGCCGGCGATCACCTGGCCCTCGTTATAGGCCGGTATGACCAGCCAGACATCGTCGTATTGGGACACGGTAGCTCCAGCGGAAAGTGGCACGTGCTCGTGCTCGGTGATCGGTGAGACATCGGAGGCCGGCATGGTCACTCCCTGACCGCCCCGGCGACCGGCACGCTCTCGGCGCCCTGCCCCCCGGGTCCTCCGGTCGCGCCCGGGGTCGCCCCGGGGAACCTCAGCCTCAGCACCGCCAGCATACCGAGCACGGTGGCGAGGGAGCCGAGAGCGTAGGCCAGGATGACGCGCAGGGCCACGCCGCCCGGCGCGAAAGTGACGCCGGCCAGGACGGCGGTACCGACGGCCCAGCACATCAGCTGCAGGTTGTGCCGCTTGAACACCATCAGCGCCTGGCCCAGCACCATCGCGAACATGTACGCCACGGTGCCGACGGACAACAGGAGGAAGTCGAGGCTCCCCAGGACCGGTTCGGCCCCGAACAGCACGTCGATCAGCCAGGGGCCGAGGGCGGTGGCGGGCACCCCGCCGAGCAGTCCGAGCAGTCCGACGACCACGCCGATCCGGCGCAGCATCGCCGAGAAGGCGGCCCGGTCGCCCGCCGTGTACGCGGCCGTCAGCCCGCCCAGCAGCGACGCCTGCAGCGAGCCGAAGACGAACAGCGGAACCCGGGCCAGGACCAGCGCGCTCAGCAGGGCGGCGATCAGCGCGCTTTCGGCCGGGGCGAGCAGCTTGGTGCTCATCACCGCGGCGTTGACGACGACCTGCGACAGCAGCGTCGAGCAGATCAGCAGGCCCAGTCCGCCCGTCAGCTCCCGCCAGGAGATGCCTTCGCCGGGTCCCACCGCGCGCAGCAGCGCCGGCAGCGTGGCCAGCATCGCGGCGACCGGGGCGACGGCCAGCACCAGGCTGAAGGCGAGCGCGGAGTCCAGCCCGGCCAGGGCGCAGCCGAAGGCCAGGACGATCCGCAGCCCGCCGTCCAAGGCGAGTTGGAGACCGTACGCACCGAACCGGCCGAGGCCGGCCAGGACCCCGCGGGTCAGGTAGCAGACGGCCATGCCGGTGAAGGCGCCGGCGAGCGCGGCGACGAGGCCGCGGTCGCCGCGGAAGAGGAGGTCCGCGATCGGGCCCGCGGCCAGGCCGAGGACGAGCAGGGTCGCGCCGAGCATCGCGGAGGTCATCACGGTGGCCCGGCGCAGCACGGGGGCGGCGCCCCGGCCGAGGACCGCGCGGGCGGCGACGATCCGGGTGAGCTCCTGCTCGACGGGGAAGAACACGCCGATGCCGACCGACATGACGATCGTCCACAGGACGGAGACGTTCGCCATGTCCTCGGTGGACAGGCTGTGCCCGGCCACGCCCAGGTGGACGTACGAGGCGGCACCGAGGACGACAGTGCCGCCGGCCACCGCGACGGTGCCCGGCGGCAGCGCCGCGGTGAGCCTGCTCAGCAGGGACTTCATCCCGTACTTCCGTTCCGGGCCGACGCCGCGTCGGCCAGCGCGGTGAACCCCGGCGTCGCCAGGGCCTCGGCCAGTTGCTCGCGCCAGTCGGCCAGGGGGGCCAGGCCCGCCTCGGCCCACCGGTCGTGCCCGAGCACGCTGAACGCCGGGCGCACGGCCGGCCGGACGAACGCGGCGGACGTCGTCGGCCGGATCCGCTCCGGGTCCAGCCCGCTAAGCCGGTAGCTCTCGCGGGCCAGACCGCACCAGGTGGTGCGGCCGCTCGCGGTGCCGTGGTACACGCCGCCCGGCGCGCGGCCGGACAGCGCGGCCAGGCCCAGCTCGACCAGCCGGCGGGCGAGCGCGTACGACCAGGTCGGCTGCCCGTGCTGGTCGTCGACCACGTCGAGGGTGTCGCGCTGCGCGGCCAGCTTCAGCATGGTGGCGACGAAGTTCGGCCCGTGCTCGCCGTACAGCCAGGCGGTGCGGACCACGTAGCCGTCCTGCGGCAGCAGTTCGGCGACGGCCTGCTCGCCGGCCAGCTTGCTGCGGCCGTACGCGTTGACCGGGCCGGTGGCCGCGTCCTCGCGGTACGGCTCGGAGGCGTCCCCGGGCAGCACGTAGTCGGTGGAGACGTGCAGCAGGCGTACGTCGGCGTCGGCGCACGCGGCGGCGAGCACGCGCACCCCGGTGCCGTTGACGGCGGTGGCGGCCTCCTCGGCCGTCTCCGCGCCGTCCACGTCGGTCCAGGCGGCGCAGTTCACCACCACGGCGGCACCCTCGACGGCGGCGCGGACCGCCGCCGCGTCGGTGATGTCGAGGTCGGCGCGGCGCAGGCCGGCGGCCTCGATCCCGGCGTCCTTCAGGACGGCCAGGACGTCCTGGCCGAGCATGCCCGCGGCGCCGGTGACGAGCCAGCGTCCGGCGGCCGCGGTGGCGGAGGAGGAGAGGGCGGCGTCGGCGTTCGTGTCGGCGGCGGTCACTTCTGCAGCGCTGCCTTGTCCTTCAGCTGCTCCCACCAGGCGCGGTTCTCGCGGTACCAGGCGATGGTCTGCGCGATGCCGTCCTCGAAGCGGACCTGCGGGGCGTAGCCCAGCTCGGCGTTGATCTTGCTGATGTCGATGGAGTAGCGCAGGTCGTGGCCCTTGCGGTCCTCGACGTGCTCGACCATGTCCCAGCCGAGGCCCGCGGCCTCCAGCAGGACGCCGGTGAGCTCCTTGTTGGTGAGCTCGGTGCCGCCGCCGATGTTGTAGACCTCGCCGCCGCGGCCCTTGCGCATGGCCAGGTCGATGCCGCGGCAGTGGTCGGAGACGTGCAGCCAGTCGCGGACGTTGCCGCCGTTGCCGTACAGCGGGACCTTCCTGCCGTCCATCAGGTTGGTGACGAACAGCGGGATGACCTTCTCCGGGAACTGGTAGTGCCCGTAGTTGTTGGAGCAGCGGGTCACCACGACGTCCATGCCGTGGGTCCGCGCGTACGCCAGGGCCAGCAGGTCGGAGGAGGCCTTCGAGGCGGAGTACGGGGAGTTGGGCACCAGCGGCCACTCCTCGGTCCAGGAGCCCTCGTTGATGGAGCCGTACACCTCGTCGGTGGAGATGTGGACGAAGCGGCCGACGCCGTGCTTGCGGGCGGCGTCCAACAGGACCTGCGTACCGACGACGTTCGTCATGACGAACGGGCCGGCGCCCGCGATGGAGCGGTCCACGTGCGACTCGGCGGCGAAGTGCACCACGACGTCGTGGCCGGGCATGACCGCGTCGACGGCCTCGGCGTCACAGATGTCGCCCTTGACGAACTTGTAACCCGCGTGGCCCGCGACCGGCGCGAGGTTGGCCTCGACACCGGAGTAGGTCAGCTTGTCGAACACCGTGATCTGGGCCGATGCATCCGCCCCGAGCTGCTGGCGGACGAATTCCGAACCGATGAAGCCGGCGCCGCCGGTCACAAGAATGCGCATAGTACGGAGAGTCTAGTCGCTTGTACTACCGCCCCAGCGGCCCGGAGCCCTTCGTTCCGCTTGCTCTCGCATAGTGTTGGTGCCATGCGTGGAATTCTCTTGGCCGGCGGCACCGGATCCCGACTCTGGCCGCTGACCCGGGCAGTCTCGAAGCAGCTGCTCCCCGTCTTCGACAAGCCGATGATCTACTATCCGCTCTCCACCCTGGTCATGGCCGGAATCAGCGAGATTCTGGTCGTCACCACGCCGGAGGACCGCCCCCAGTTCGAGCGCCTGCTCGGGGACGGATCCCAGTTCGGCCTGCGGCTGGAGTACGCGGTCCAGGAGCGCCCCGAGGGCATCGCCCAGGCGTTCGTGCTGGGCGCCGACTTCATCGGCGACGAGTCCGTGGCCCTCATCCTGGGCGACAACATCTTCCACGGCAGCGGCCTCGGCACCCGCCTGGCCGAGCACACCGACGCCAAGGGCGGCCGGGTCTTCGCGTACCCGGTCGCGGACCCGACGGCGTACGGCGTCGTCGAGTTCGACGAGAACGGCCGGGCCATCTCCATCGAGGAGAAGCCGGAGAAGCCGAAGTCCCGCTACGCGGTGCCGGGTCTGTACTTCTACGACAACCGCGTCGTCGGGATAGCCCGCGAGCTCAAGCCCAGCGCCCGCGGCGAGCTGGAGATCACCGCCGTCAACGACGCGTACCTCCAGGCCGGCGAGCTGGGCGTCACCATCCTCGACCGCGGCACCGCCTGGCTGGACACCGGCACCTTCGTCTCGATGGTCCAGGCCTCCGAGTTCGTCCGCGTCATCGAGGAGCGCCAGGGCTTCAAGATCGGCTGCATCGAGGAAGCCGCCTGGCGGGCCGGCCTGATCGACGACGTGCAGCTGCGCGAGCTGGCCCAGCCGCTGCTGAAGAGCGGCTACGGCCAGTACCTGCTGAACCTGCTCGACGAGGAGGCCGCCAAGTGAAGTTCCGCGAGCTCTCCATCGAGGGCGTCCTCGAGATCACCCCTCAGCTGCACGGCGACCCGCGCGGCCTGTTCACCGAGTGGTACCGCTTCGACAGGCTGTCCGAGCTCGTCGGGCACCCGCTGAAGCTGGCGCAGGCGAACCTCTCGGTCTCCTCGCGCGGGGTGGTCCGCGGCATCCACTTCGCCGACGTGCCGCCCGGTCAGGCCAAGTACGTGACCTGCGTGCGCGGCGCCGTGCTCGACGTCATCGTGGACCTGCGGGTCGGCTCCCCGACCTTCGGCCGCTGGGAGGGCGTCCGCCTCGACGACGTGGATCGCCGCGCGGTGTACATCCCCGAGGGCATGGGCCACGGTTTCTGCGCCCTCTCCGACGACGCCACGCTTTCGTACCTCTGCTCGGAGACGTACAACCCGACCGGCGAGCACTCGGTTCACCCGCTCGACCCGGATCTGGGCATCGACTGGCCGGCGCAGACCCCGCAGCTGTCCGCGCGCGACGAGGCCGCCCCGTCGCTGGCGGAGGCCCTCGAGACGGGCCTGCTGCCCGACTACGCCGCCTGCAAGGAGTTCACGGAGTCCCTGCGCGTGAACTGACGGCCGCCGCCGTACGCCGGGACACGAGAGGGCCGCACCCCGCGACGGGGGTGCGGCCCTCTCCCGTAC
>NZ_JACBGN010000349.1 GCF_013401435.1 Streptomyces sp. BR123 | reverse complement strand
CCCTCGTACGGTGGGGGGAGGGCCGGGAAGGGCGCCCTCCCACCACCGTACGAGGGAGTCACGTCACCCGCGCGGCGCAGCCCCGCGCTGCCGCAGCATGTCCGCCATCAGGGTGAGCTCCGACTGCTGGGCGTCGACCATGCCCTGGGCGAGCGCCCGCTCGGCCGGGGTCCGGCACTGGGCCGCGCATCCCCGGGCCATCGCGACGCCGCCCTTGTGGTGGTCGGTCATCAGCTGGAGGTAGAGCACCTCCGCGTCCCGGCCCTGGGCGGCGCCGAGCGCGGCCAGCTCCTCCTTGGTCGCCATCCCGGGCATGAGCGCGCCCGGCTTGGCGGCGACACCGCCCATGTCGTGCCCGCCGTGGCCGCCGCCGTGGCCGCCTCCTTCCCCGCTGCCGCCGTGCGCGGACATCCACGACATCGGCGGCTCGTCGGCCAGCACCTTCGGCAGACCCCACAGGTCGAGCCAGCCCAGCAGCATGCCCCGCTGGTTGGCCTGGGTGTTGGCGATGTCGTAGGCGAGGCTGCGGACGGCCTCGTCCTGCGTGCGGTCACGCACGATGAAGGACATCTCCACCGCCTGCTGGTGGTGCACCGCCATGTCCCGGGCGAAGCCCGCGTCCGGCGAGTACGGGGCCGGGGTCCGCTGCTCCCGCGCCGGGCCGGAGCCGGAGCTTCCGCTGGCGGCGGCGACGGTCGCCGCCACCGCGAACACCAGCGCCAACAGCACCGCCGTACCGGCCGCCCAGTACGTGCGCCTCACTTGCCGGCCACCCCGTTGGTGCAGGCCGCGCCCGGTTCGGGCGTCTGCGGGCCCTGCACGTACTTGGTGAAGAACTGCTTCACCCGCGGGTCGGACGCACTGTCCACGGTGACCTGCTTGCCCCACGCGCTCAGCGTGATGGCGCCGGCCTGCTCCTTGACCGGGCTCATCAGCGAGTAAGGGGTCTTCGCCACGGTCTCGGCGAGCTGGTCGACCTCGGCCTGCGGGGCCTTCTCGTTGTAGGTCACCCAGACCGCGCCGTGCTCCAGCGAGTGCACGGCGTTCACCTGCGGGACCGGCTCCTTGTAGACGTCGCCGTTGCAGTTCATCCAGCGGGGGCTGTGGTCGCCGCCGACCGGCGGGTTCATCGGGTACGTCACCGGGGTGTCGACGTGGTTGCGGCCCAGCGACTTGGCCTCCCAGGTCTGCTCCTGGGCGATCGGGGCCGTCCGGGCGGCCTCGATCGCGGCGGCCGCGGCCTTCTCCTTGTTCTTCTGGTCGATCAGCGCCCAGGCGCCGAAGCCGACGAGGCCGCCGACGACGGCCACGGAGGCCGTGATCACGATGACCTTGTTGCGGCGCTCGCGGGCGCGTTCGGCCCGGCGCATCTCGGCTATGCGCGCCTGGCGGGAGTGCTGGTCGTTCCGGGTGGTGCCGGCCATGTGCCCTGTTCCTTTGCTGAGGGGGGTGGAGGTGTGGATCCGGTCGGGCGCGCGGGGGAGCGCGCCGGACCTGTCAGGTCCGCAACACCTGGAGGGCGTGGAGGTCGGGTGCCCGGGCGAGCGTGCCGTGCGGGCGGGCCCGCCCGGCGTCGGCGACACGCGCGACAGGATCCGCAGCGGCCGCCGCGACCGGCACGGCGGGCGGCGGGGCGGGCAGGACGCCGGGGGTGACATGGGAAAAAGGGGAGCAGCCGGGCAGATCGTCGTGCGACACGCACACGACGCGCGCGGCCGCGTACGGGGCCTGCGAACGCCCGTACCCATGCCCGTGCAGGACAGGAGCAGCAGGAGCAGGCGTCGCGCCGGCAGCGTGGGACGCCCCGGCAGCGGCGGTCACGGCATGCGGCTCACCCGGGCGTACGCACAGCAGCAGCGCTCCGAGCAGCACGGAGAGGGCGACCGCGATGAGGGCACGCCGAGACAGGTGCCGCCCGATGTGCCCGATGTGCCCGATGCGCCCGTGCCGCGTGTGCTCCCGTCCCCCCATGGGCGCAGATGGTAGTGCTCATGACGGGTCCGAGGTCAGTGCGGGGGTGCCACGACCTTCGGCGGGTGCGTAATGTGGCGGAAACCACGACTGGCGATACTGGGCCCGCCCCCTGCGCGCCCACCGCTGGGGGCGGTGGTGCACAAGCCGTCTGAACTGCGAGGATGAAGGCATGGACAAGCAGCAGGAATTCGTCCTCCGGACGCTGGAGGAGCGCGACATCCGCTTCGTGCGCCTGTGGTTCACCGACGTGCTGGGCTTCCTCAAGTCCGTGGCCGTCGCCCCGGCAGAGCTGGAGCAGGCCTTCGACGAGGGCATCGGCTTCGACGGCTCGGCCATCGAGGGCTTCGCGCGGGTCTACGAGTCCGACATGATCGCCAAGCCGGACCCGGGCACCTTCCAGATACTGCCGTGGCGCGCCGAGGCCCCGGGCACCGCCCGCATGTTCTGCGACATCCTCATGCCGGACGGCTCCCCCTCCTTCGCCGACCCGCGCTTCGTCCTGAAGCGGATCCTGGCCAAGACCTCCGACCTGGGCTTCACCTTCTACACCCACCCGGAGATCGAGTTCTTCCTGCTGAAGGACAAGCCGCTCGACGGGTCCCGCCCCGTCCCGGCCGACAACTCCGGCTACTTCGACCACACCCCGCAGAACGTCGGCATGGACTTCCGCCGTCAGGCGATCACCATGCTCGAATCCATGGGCATCTCGGTCGAGTTCAGCCACCACGAGGGCGCCCCCGGCCAGCAGGAGATCGACCTCCGCTACGCCGACGCCCTCTCCACCGCCGACAACATCATGACCTTCCGCCTGGTCATGAAGCAGGTCGCCCTGGAGCAGGGCGTCCAGGCCACCTTCATGCCGAAGCCCTTCTCCGAATACCCCGGCTCCGGCATGCACACCCACCTCTCCCTCTTCGAGGGCGACCGCAACGCCTTCTACGAGTCGGGCGCCGAATACCAGCTCTCCAAGGTCGGCCGCTCCTTCATCGCGGGCCTGCTTCGCCACGCGGCGGAGACCTCGGCCGTCACCAACCAGTGGGTCAACTCGTACAAGCGGATCTGGGGCGGCTCCTCCCGCACCGCAGGCTCCGGCGGCGAGGCGCCCTCGTACATCTGCTGGGGCCACAACAACCGTTCGGCGCTGATCCGCGTCCCGATGTACAAGCCGGGCAAGATGGGCTCCTCCCGCATCGAGGTCCGCTCCATCGACTCGGGCGCCAACCCCTACCTGACGTACGCCGTCCTCCTCGCCGCAGGCCTCAAGGGCATCGAGGAGGGCTACGAACTCCCGGCCGGCGCCGACGACGACGTGTGGGCGCTGTCCGACGCCGAGCGCCGCGCGATGGGCATCGAGCCCCTCCCGCAGAACCTCGGCGAGGCGATCTCCCTGATGGAGAAGAGCGAGCTCGTCGCCGAAACCCTCGGCGAGCACGTCTTCGACTTCTTCCTCCGCAACAAGAAGCAGGAGTGGGAGGAATACCGCTCGGAGGTAACCGCCTTCGAACTCCGCAAAAACCTCCCGGTCCTGTAACCGCAGCTCAGAGGCAGAACCCCACGCACACGGCACTCGGGGCCGGCGGCACGGCCGCCGGCCCGAAGCAACCGGGCCTCCTCGTGTCTGCCTGGGACCGTGATGTGGGGGCCACGCCATGCTCAGTCCTGGTCGATCACATGAGAGAAACCGAGATCGTTGGATGCGGATTCGAGTTCGACCAGCAAGGAATTTCTTGCTGCAAGGACGGACTCGTACCCGGCCTCGGCCGCTGACGCGAAATCGCGCCTCTTCGCCCTGCCTAGTTGATCAATTACAGAATTTAGGCATTGCGTAAAGTCTGAGAATGCGTCCTCAACCTTGGGGTAGCGCCCCCCTACGTGCCTGGCCATTTCCTTGTATTTCGAGCCGTGCCAGTAGCGCAACGCTGCGAACGCCTGCCCTGGATCCGGTCGTGCACCCGGAATCAGACTCGCAACATTGTGAGAGTAGTCGTAGAGGCGCTGAACTTCGGCGAGCTGGCTGTGGGTGGCCTCGCGGATCGAAACCATGCGGGAAAAAAGTAGGTCGTCGCTCTTCCGGCGCTTCTCCCTCTCTTCGTCCTCGACTTTTTTCTCCGCCTTCCTGAGCTCGATGGCCAGTTGATGTTGCGTGTTGATCCGTTTCTGAATTTTCGGCACACAAAGAGCGACAGCTGCACCGATCAAGGCCGCGATGATCGGGACGGCGAGTGGTGCTAATTCTTTCATTCGTGCACCTTTCGGTTCTTCGGGCCTGTGTGCCCGCAAGTGTCTGGGTGTGAATGAGAATGGCTTGCGATTGGCTGGATGAGCTGGCGGTGGTGCGACCGGGAAATGGGCCCCGATGCAAAGCGCCTTGCGGCAACCTCCTGGAAGAAGGCTTATGCTATTGCGCCCCTACGGTCGCGACTGACTGAGAACCTCCCGGTCCTCTGACCGCCTGCGGCAGACGTCTGCCGCAGGCCGGAACCCCTGTGGGGCCCGCGGCCACCGGCCTCGGGCCCCACAGCCGTCCAGTTCACCATGAGGGGGCGCTGTCACTCAGCACTCTGAAGAAGTCCAACTCAGCGGCAGGAGCGGCCGAGCGGACCGACCGCGTCAGTTCTGTCGGATCTTCGCGGCCAGCTTCTCCGCGGCACCCTCCCAGGCGTCGCGACCGGTCAGGGTCTTCGCCTTGGCCACCAGGTTGCCGCCGTCGTACTGGGCCGGCTCGACCAGCGTGCCGTGGAACGTGCTCCCGGCCCGGGTGAAGTCGATGTTCGCGGCCGCCTCCATCGCCTCCTTGATGGTCAGGTCGGTGCCGTGGGTGACCTCGCGCACCGCCGCCGCCAGTGCGTACAGCACGTAGGCGCTGGTCAGCCAGGTGGTCTCGCGCAGCTTGACGACACCACTGGGGACCGACAGGGCGCTGGCCACGTCGGGCAGCGTGCCGAACCCGGTCCAGAAATCGATCATCCTCTGGAGTGCGTCGTCGTGTCCGGTGGTGGCGATCTCGACCGCGACGGCCTCGTCCCACGTCCGGGACGAGCGGGCGCCCGTCCCGACCAGGAGCGTGCCCGTCGCGTACCGCAGCGTCTTGAATCCCGTCAGCTTCGGCGAGAGCTTGCCGGGGGAGTCGGTGAGGAACTCGACTCGCTTGCCCCCCTCGAAGACCGGCACCTGGCCGTCCTTCAGGACGTCCTCCAACAGGATCTTGTTGATCGCCTGGCGGCGGTCCATCGACTGCGCGATCGAGGCGTTGAGCGGCTTGGCGTTCTGCTGCAGGTCGGTGAAGTCCTGCGCTCGGCGCGCCTGGTCGTCGTCCAGCACCACGATCACGGGCTGGCCGTTGGCCTGCAGCCGCTCGAGCACCTCGTCGCCGTGCCGGTGGGCCTCGATGACATCGCCGTAGGCGGAGGTGCGGTGACCGCCGTCCCCCACCTTGGCCTTCGCGCCGGGCTGTACGTACAGCGTCCCCATGCTGATGGAGGCCTCGGGGTCGTCCGCCACGAACTTGGCTTCGTCGGGACGGTAGTACACGAGGACCGAGTTGAGGACGTAGTCCTCGGTTTCCTCGATGTACTTGGCGATGGCCTGCCGGTGGTTCTTGTCCTCCTTGCGGTTGGTCCCGGTTCCCTGCAGCGGGTCCCAGTTCTCGCGCTCGCCTACGGTCCCGACGTAGGTGACCGGGCTCATCACCGTGGTCACCATCTGCCGGCTGCCCATCTTGTAGCCGATGGCCGGGTAGGCGACGCGCCCGTACGGGATCTTCGGCCGCGACGGTGCTGCTGCGCCGCTGGTCTCGGAGGAGTCTTCCATGTGGGTTCCTTCGCGCGTGGACGTCGATTACGTCCGATGGGGGCGAAGCTACGGGGGAATCCGTCGTGTAGTGCGTCGGTTCACCTCGGTAGGTCCGGCTTCTACGCAAGAACGTGTACGCGTGAACTCCGGGCCGTCCGCGGGCCGTCGGGGTGTTCCGGGGGGCGGTGTCAGTGGCCGGCTTTATGCTCCGGCTCACTGAGGTGCAGCGTGGGTGGGGGCGGTGTGGGGCAGAGGCGGCCGGAGTATCCGTATCGGGCGGTCGGCGGGTGGAAGCTGGGGCTTGTTGTTGTGGGGGCGCTCGGGCTGCCCGTCCTCAACAACTGGACGGCCGGGCTGCCATTGGCCTCCGCGGATGCGGGGAGCGGGTTCATGCGGATCCAGGACGTGTCCGCCTCGCTCACCGTGGGCCTGCTGCTCGCTCTTCCCGTCGTCGTCTTCGCCCGGCGCTTCCATCGGCGTCGGCTCAGTCACCACGAGGCGGAGACGCGCAGGCTCCAGCGGGAGAACCGGGACATGCGTCTGTGCCTCGTTCTGGAGGAGGCGCGGCGGAGGGCGGCCTGGCGGACCGGGCTCGGATCGGATCGCGCGGAGAGACGGGCGGGGTACAGCCCCTCCGTCGAAGAGATCGACAGCGCGACCCCGGGCGAGTTCGAGGACATCGTGCGCCGGTTGCTCGAGCGGGACGGTCTCAGGGCCCGGGTCATCGGCGGCAGAGGGGACCAGGCGGTCGACGTGCTGGCGTTCGATGCCGTCGGCCGGGCGATGGCGGTCCAGTGCAAGCACACCACCCGGGGCCGCAAGGTCGGTTCCGAGGTGCTGTACCGGATCAACGGCACAGCCGCGCCGGTCTACGGGGCCGGCGTGGCCATGGTTGTCACCAACGGGTCCTTCACGAGGGACGCCGCCACGTGGGGAGACGTGCATGGGATACGCCTGATCGACCGCGAAGCTCTCGTCAGGTGGTCGGCGGAAGCGGACCACCTGTACCAGGTCGTCGAGCTGCGGCCGCCGCTCTGACGCGGGTCCCGCTACGCTGTACCGGATCAACGGCACAGCCGCGCCGGTCTACGGGGCCGGCGTGGCCATGGTTGTCACCAACGGGTCCTTCACGAGGGACGCCGCCACGT
>NZ_JACBGN010000348.1 GCF_013401435.1 Streptomyces sp. BR123 | reverse complement strand
GGTGTGGAGGATCGTCGTGCGGATCCGGTCCGGGTGGGTGGACCATGCGTGAGCAGACCTCGATAGAGGAGCTGATCAGCGGCGCCGCGCAGGACGCCGGCGGCTGGCTGGGCGCCCTGCCGGTGGCCCAGGTGGCCACGGGCTGCGACGGCCGGATCGTCCGCTGGAACCATGCCGCCCAGGAACTCCTGGGGTACCCGCCGCCCGAGGTTCTGGGGCGGCACATCGCCGACCTGCTGCACCCGGGCGCCGACCGCAGTCTGGGGCGGGCCCTGTGGGAGACGGCCGCCACGGGGCGCGGGGTGATGGGCACGGTGACCGCCTGGCACCGCGAGGGCCATCCGCTGGAGCTGGAGATCTGGGCCTGCCCGGTCCCCGACCGGCAGGGCTCGGCGTCGGCGGTGCTGGTGTTCGCCGCCGACGCCCACGCGGCGCGCCGCGTCCGCGGGTCGTCGGCGGTGTGGGAGGGGCTGTTCGCCCGGTCGCCGGTGGGGATCGGCGTCCTCGACACCCAGTTGCGCTTCCTGAGCGTCAATCCGGCCCTGGAGCGGATGAACGGCCTGCCGGAGTCCTCCCACATCGGGCGGCGGCTCGCCGAGGTGCTGCCCCAGGTGAACGCCGCCGAGATGGAGCAGGCGATGCGGGAGGTGCTGGACACCGGGGAGCCGCTCCTGGACCGGCGGCGCAGGGGGCGTACGCCGGCGGACCCGGGCCACGACCGGGTGTGGTCGTGCTCCTACGTCCGTGTCGAGGACCCCATGGACCGGCCGATCGGTGTGATCGCCACACTGGTGGACGTCACCGAGCAGCAGCGCGACCACACCGCCGCCGAGGTGGGCCGGCGCCGGCTCGCCCTGCTCAGCGAGGCCAGCGTACGGATGGGGGCCAGCCTGGAGCTGGAGCGGACCGCGCAGGAACTCGCCGACCTCGCCGTGCCGCACCTCGCCGACGTGGTGACCGTCGACGTCCTGGAGACCCTGGCCCGCGGAGGCGAGCCGGGCCTGGGCCTGACGGCGGGTGTGGAGCTGCGGCGCCTGGGCAAGTCCCCGCTGACCGGCAGGGCCCTCGGCGATGTCGTCGCCCCGATCGGGAGGACCCTCGTCTTCCCGGCCGGAGCCCCGTACACGCAGGCCCTGAGCGTCCGGCAGCCGTACGTCCTCGCCCGCTTCGACCAGCGGGCCGTCGCCCTCGCCGCCCGCCGCACCGACAGGCCGGCGCAACTGCTCAAAGCGGGGGTGCACTCGTTCATGATGGTCCCCCTCGTCGCCCGCGACCTGGTCCTGGGGGTGGCCACCCTGTACCGGACGCGCCCCGTCGGCCCGTTCGGGTCCGACGACGTCGTCCTCGCCGGGGAACTCGCCGCCCGCGCCGCCATCAGCATCGACAACGCCCGCCTCTACCAGCACGAGCACGAGACCGCGGTGCTGCTCCAGCGCAGCATGCTCCCGCAGCACATCGCCGCACCGACCGGCATCGAGGTGGCGCACCGCTACCTGCCCGCCAGCGACATCAACGAGGTGGGCGGGGACTGGTACGACGTCCTCCAGCTCCCCGACGGCAGGGCCGCCCTGTTGATCGGCGACGTCATGGGGCACGGCATGCCCGCGGCCGCGGTCATGGGCCGCCTGTCCGCCAGCGTCCGGGCGCTGGGGCGCCTCGACCTGCCGCCGACGGACATGCTGCACCAGCTCGAGGCGGCGCTCGCCGACCTCGCCGAGCCGATGCTGGCCACCTTCCTCTA
Organism: Streptomyces sp. BR123; assembly: GCF_013401435.1. Taxonomy (GTDB): domain Bacteria; phylum Actinomycetota; class Actinomycetes; order Streptomycetales; family Streptomycetaceae; genus Streptomyces. The sequence continues at coordinate 5,203 of NZ_JACBGN010000348.1, read as the reverse complement.
CGTCACCTGCGACCCGCGCACCGGCGAGTGCACCGTCACCCGCGCCGGACACCCCCCGCCGGTGGCGGTCCAACCGGACGGCAGCGCCCGGGTGGTGAGCACTCCGCCGGGCGTCCCGCTGGGCGTCGGCGGCATCGATTTCACCACCACCCGCCTGCTCCTGCCGCCCGGCTCCCTGCTGGTCCTGTACACGGACGGGCTCATCGAAGCCCGGGGCACCGACATCGACGAACGGCTCGGGGAGCTCACCCGGCTGCTCGCCGAACCCGAGCGCCCCCTGGACCACCTGTGCGACACCCTCGTCACGGGCCTGGTCCCCGCGTCCGCGGACGACGACATCGCCATCCTCATCGCCCGCATCGGCGTCTGACCGGCGACGACCGGCGGCCCGGGGGAAGGCCGCTGTCGCGCCCGGCGGGGGCCCGGATCCTTCGGTCAGGGCTTCACGTAGTCCGCCAGGTGTTCGCCCGTGAGCGTGGAGCGGGTGGCGACCAGCTCGGCGGGCGTGCCCTGGAAGATGATCCGTCCTCCGTCGTGGCCCGCGCCGGGGCCGAGGTCGATGATCCAGTCGGCGTGTGCCATGACCGCCTGGTGGTGCTCGATGACGATGACCGACTTGCCGGAGTCCACCAGCCGGTCGAGCAGGCCGAGGAGTTGCTCGACGTCGGCGAGGTGCAGGCCGGTGGTCGGCTCGTCGAGGACGTAGACGCCGCCCTTGTCGGCCATGTGCGTGGCCAGTTTGAGCCGCTGCCGCTCGCCGCCCGACAGCGTGGTGAGCGGCTGGCCGATGGTGAGGTAGCCGAGCCCGACGTCGGTGAGCCGCTGCAGGATCCGGTGTGCGGCCGGGGTGTGGGCTTCGCCGGCGGCGAAGAACTCCTCGGCCTCGGTCACCGGCATCGCGAGCACCTCGCTGATGTCGCGGCCACCGAGGTGGTACTCCAGCACCGCGGGCTGGAACCGCTTCCCGTCGCAGTCCTCGCAGGTGGTGGCGGTTCCGGCCATCATCGCCAGGTCGGTGTAGACCACGCCGGCGCCGTTGCAGGCGGGGCAGGCGCCCTCGGAGTTGGCGCTGAACAGCGCCGGCTTCACCCCGTTGGCCTTGGCGAAGGCCTTGCGGATCGGGTCGAGGAGTCCGGTGTACGTGGCCGGGTTGCTGCGCCGGGAGCCGCGGATCGGGCTCTGGTCGACCGAGACCACGCCCTCGTCGGCGGGGATGGAGCCGTGGACGAGGGAGCTCTTGCCGGAGCCGGCGACGCCGGTGATGACGGTGAGGACCCCGAGCGGGATGTCCACGTCGACGTCGCGCAGGTTGTTCGCCGTGGCTCCGCGTATCTCCAGCGTGCCGGTGGGCTCGCGGACCGCGTCCTTGAGGGCGGCCCGGTCGTCGAGGTGGCGTCCGGTGACGGTGCCGCTGCCCCGCAGCGCCTCGACGGTGCCCTCGAAGCAGACGGTGCCGCCCTCGGTGCCGGCGCCGGGGCCGAGGTCCACGACGTGGTCGGCGATGGCGATCGCCTCCGGCTTGTGCTCGACGACGAGCACCGTGTTGCCCTTGTCCCTCAGGCGCAGCAGCAGGTCGTTCATGCGCTGGATGTCGTGCGGGTGCAGGCCGACCGTGGGCTCGTCGAAGACGTACGTGACGTCGGTGAGGGAGGAGCCGAGGTGGCGGATCATCTTCACGCGCTGGGCCTCGCCGCCCGACAGCGTGCCGGACGGCCGGTTGAGGCAGAGGTAGCCCAGGCCGATCTCCGTGAACGAGTCGAGGGTGTGCTGCAGCGCGGTGAGCAGCGGGGCGACCGAGGGCTCCTCGACGCCGCGGACCCACTCGGCCAGGTCCCGGATCTCCATCGCGCAGGCGTCGGCGATGCTGATCCCGCCGATCTTCGACGAGCGGGCTGCTTCGCTGAGCCGGGTTCCGTCGCATTCGGGGCAGGTGGTGAAGGTGACGGCCCGTTCCACGAAGGCGCGGATGTGGGGCTGCATCGCCTCCTTGTCCTTCGACAGGAACGACTTGTGGATCTTGGGGATGAGTCCTTCGTAGGTGAGGTTGACGCCGTTGACCTTCACCTTGGTCGGCTCGCGGTAGAGGAAGTCCTGCATCTCCTTCTTCGTGAACCGGCGGATCGGCTTGTTCGGGTCGAGGAAGCCGGATCCGGCGTAGATCCCGACGGTCCACACGTTGTCCGACTTCCAGCCGGGGATGGTGAACGCGCCCTCGGCGATCGACTTGGAGTCGTCGTACAGCTGGGTGAGGTCGATGTCGGACACCGTGCCGCGTCCCTCGCAGCGCGTGCACATGCCGCCGGTGCGCTCGTAGGTCGCCTTGACGGTCTTGGTCTTGGCGGCGCCGCGGTCGACGGTGAGTCCGCCGCTCGCCCGGACCGAGGCGGTGTTGAACGAGTACGCGCTGGGCGGGCCGATGTGCGGCTTGCCGAGCCGGCTGAAGAGGATCCGCAGCATCGCGTCCGCGTCGGTGGCGGTTCCGACGGTGGAGCGGGGGTCGCCTCCCATGCGCTGCTGGTCGACGGTGATCGCCGTGGTCAGGCCGTCGAGGACGTCGACCTCGGGTCGGGCCAGGGCGGGCATGAAGCCCTGGACGAAAGCGCTGTAGGTCTCGTTGATCAGCCTCTGCGACTCGGCGGCGATCGTGTCGAAGACCAGCGAGCTCTTGCCGGAGCCGGAGACACCGGTGAAGACCGTCAGCCGGCGCTTCGGGATCTCGATGCTGACGTCCTTGAGGTTGTTCTCGCGGGCGCCGACCACGCGGATCAGGTCGTGGCTGTCGGCGGCGTGCCGTGCGGGCGGCTTCGGGTTCTTGCTCGTGGCCATGCTCTCGGTTGCCTCCATCTGTGGGGCCGTCCGGCTCGGTCGGACGGTCAGGCCAGTTCCTGAATGCGGATCAGGTTGCCGGCGGGGTCGCGGAACGCGCAGTCCCGGATGCCGTACGGCTGGTCGGTGGGCTCCTGGACGACTTCGGCGCCGTCGGCGGCCACGCGCTCGAAGGTGCCGTCGACGTCGGCGGTGGCCAGGAGGATGCCGGCGTAGGTGCCCTTGGCCATCATCTCGGTGATGGTGCGGCGCTCGTCGTCGGTGACGCCGGGGTCGGCGGCCGGGGGGTGCAGGACGATGGAAGTGCCCGGCCGGCCGGGGGGACCGACCGTGATCCAGCGCATGCCGCCGTATCCGACGTCCTTGCGGACCTCGAAGCCGAGGGTGTCGCGGTAGAAGGCCAGGGAGGCCTCCGGGTCGGCGTGCGGGAGGAAGCTCGCATGAATCCTGATGTCCATGCCCGTCACGCTAGCCGCGGCCCGGGGCCCGCGCTTCTCGATTCCTGATCGGTCTGGTGACCTGCTTCGCCACGCACGAGGGGATGCCCTCCGCCGCGCCCGCCGCCGCGCGCCGGTAGGCGCCGGGGGGCATGCCGACCAGCTCGGTGAAGCGTGTGCCGAAGGTGCCCGGGGAGGAGCAGCCGACGGCGAAGCAGACCTCCGTGACGCTGAGGTCGCCGCGCCGCAGCAGGGCCATGGCGCGCTCGATGCGCCGCGTCATGAGGTAGCCGTACGGCGACTCCCCGTAGGCCCGCTTGAACGTCCGGCTGAGGTGCCCCGCCGACATGTGCACGCCGCGGGCGAGGGCCTCCACGTCCAGCGGCTGCGCGTACTCGCGGTCGATCCGGTCGCGGACCCTGCGCAGGAGGGCCAGGTCGCGCAGGTGCTGCGCGGCGGCGGCGGACTTTCCGGTCATCCGGAAAATCGTGCCACACCGGCGTCCTTCCCCGCGGCCGCACCCTCGGCGGCGGCCGCACCCTCGGCGGGCTCCGCGTCGAGCCGGTCGACGAGGATGACGGCGACGTCGTCCGCCAGGGAGCCCTGCGTGTGGCGGACCAGTCCCCGGTGGAGGCTCTCCAGGAACTCCGGCCCGGTGCAGTCGCGCAGCGCCTCCATCGCCTCGGGCAGGGCGAAGAAGGCGTTGTCGCGGTCTCGGGCTTCGATGACCCCGTCGGTGTGCAGCAGCATCCGGTCCCCGGGGGCGAAGGGATAGCTGTCGGCTTTCTCGGGCAGGTCGGTGATGAACTCCTCCAGGCCCAGCGGCGGCATGGGGGAGGCGGGGGTCAGGGCGCTGACCCTGCCGTGGCTCAGCAGCAGCGGGGGCGGGTGGCCGCGGTTGACCACCTCGGCAGTCGGCCCGTCGTCCCGCACCTGGACCACGACCGCGGTCACGAACCCCTCCGTCACGCCGTCGCCGCCGGACGCGCCCGCCACGGCGGCGTCGCGACGCAGGGCCTCGCCGCAGTGGTTCATGACCTCGACGAGATCGTCCTCGTAGTGCACGGCCTCGCGGAACGCGCCCAGGACGACGGCGGCGGCCCGCACTGCGGGCAGCCCCTTGCCCCGGACGTCGCCCACGATCATCCGGACCCCGTACCGGGTCTGGACGGCGTCGTAGAGGTCGCCGCCGATCTGCGCCCCTTTCTCGGCCGCGAGGTAGAGGCTGGCCGCGCGTACGGGACCCAGCCGGTCCGGTACGGGGCGCAGCAGGACCTCCTGCGCGGCGGTGGCGATCCGGCGGATCCGGTTGAGCTCGTTCTCCTGGCGCGTCCGCGCGGCGCGGCTCGTGGTGAAGCCCGCCACCGACACGAGGAACAGGGCGAAGAAATTGGTGTAGACCTGTTGGCTTCCCCAGGCCTGGTTGTAGGTGGCGGTGGTGATGCTCACCCCGACGGCCAGCAGCACCGCGGCGAGCGTGCCCACGGGGCCCATGGTCACCGCGGCCAGGGCCGGAGTCGCGACCAGCACCGGGCCGGTGTAGATGAAGTGCGCGGGGGTGAGTTCGATGGCGAGCACCAGCAGTGCGATCACGAAGGGCACGCACTGCGCGAGCACGAAAACCACCTGGTGTTGACTGCCGCCTCCCGGTCCGGGAGGCAAGCGGAGGAGCGCCCTCATGGCTCAAGCCTGCCTCGCACAAGCGGATCGCTGCCAGTCGCAGCCGGGCGGCCCGGTCCTGCACGGGACGGGCCGGTCCTGCACGGGACGGGCCGGGACCAGCGGCAGGTCGCCGCAGGGCGGTCGGGGGCGTAGAAGGGTGGTGGACGGGCATGGGCCTGTGTACGGGCGTCGGGGCGTCCGGCCGGCCCCCGGGCCCCCTTTCCGCATGTCGAGCGCTGGAGAGCAGCACGGATGAGCAGCAGCCCCCCGGACGTACC
>NZ_JACBGN010000347.1 GCF_013401435.1 Streptomyces sp. BR123 | reverse complement strand
CCCGTACCTGCCGAGCCCCCCGTACCGGCCGCGCCGACCCCGGCCGCGGACCTGTTCGGCGCCGACTGCGACACCGTCATCGACGGCTCGCTGGTCACGGCGTACTGCCACAACAGCTACCCGCGGACCGACCTGGTCCGGCTGCACGTCGAATGCGACCGCTGGTGGGACCTGGACGGGGACGGCAATGCCGTGGCCGTGGGACCGGCCGGCCGCGCCGAGCTCGTCGGCCGGTGCTGGAAGGAGGTCCGCTCGACCTGGGTCAGCCACCGGCGGGCGTGACGGCGTCCCCCGGTGCGGGCGTCCTGCTCGCGGCCACCGTGTCCACGGGCGTCCTGCCGGCCTTCGCCGTCCCCGGCCTGGCCGGCCGGATGCGGAACCAGGGCCCGTCCCCTCCGCCTCGCTGCCTCCGGGATCGCCGGCCACACCGGCGGGACCGCACGATCGAGGGCGAACGCGGCATGCGAGACTGAACGGCATGTCGCCCGTACTCGAACCGAACCCCCAGGACGGCCGCAGGAAGCTCGGCGTCGTGCTCGGCGCGATGCTCGCCGTCACCGTGATCATCGCCGTCATCGCGACCGTCGTCTCGCCCTGACCGCGACCGCCGTACCGCCTTGACCCGCCCCCGGGTGGGGCTGCCCCCACCGTCCCCTAGGGGGCCGGCGTCAGGGTCGGATGGGGTGCGCCCCTGATGGGAACGACTGCTTCGGATCCCTAGATTCGAAGGAGCAGCCCGTCCCCGACGCACACCCTGGAAGGCCCCCATGCCGGCCCCCGCACCCCTCCGCCGCACCGCCGGCGCCGACGCCCGGCTCCACTGGTGGGCGCTGGCCCTGCCCGCACTCGCCTTCGGCCTCCTGCTGCTCCTCCTCGCCGGATCCGGCGAGGTCCAGGCCGCCGCCGGCGAGACCGCGCCCCTGCTCAAGGTCAGCGCACAGCTCCTGCGTGCCGCAGGCTGAACCGGCCCATGCGTCCGCGCGGGCCGCGCACGGCGCAGGTGCGCCCCCGGCCCGCGGACGAGCTCCCCAACGCCCTCCGCTCCGCGGCCCCATCCGTGCGAAGCTGGGGCCATGAGCGCCGACACACCCCGCAGGATCGTCCTCCTCCGCCACGCGAAGGCCGACTGGCCGCAGGTGTCCGACCACGATCGCCCGCTGTCGGAACGCGGCCGCAAGGAGGCCCCGGCCGCCGGACTGAAGCTGGCCGAGACCGGCATCACCTTCGACCTGGCCCTCTGCTCCACCGCCACCCGCACCCGCGAGACGTGGAAGCTCGCCGTCCAGGAGCTGCCGCACCGCCCGAAGACCGTGTACGAGGAGCGGCTGTACGAGGCCTCGCTCGGCGAGCTCCTCGCCCTCCTCAACGAAACCCCCGACGAGGTCGGGGACCTCCTCGTGATCGGCCACAACCCCGGCATGCACGCCCTCGCCGACGCCCTCGCCGGCCGCGTGGAGGGCGATGCCCTGGCCCGGATGAACCGCAGCGGCTTCCCGGCCGCGGCACTGGCCGTCGTCTCCTTCACCGGATCCTGGAAGTCCGTGGAGCACGGCGTGGGCACGCTGCTCGACTTCTGGACCCCCGCGGACCACTGACCGGCCCGTGGCGCGCCTCCCGTGTACGGGGACGGTCCCGGCGGATCGATCGGCCCGTCCCCGTCCCCGTACACGTTTCCGGTACGCGTGCGCGCGCTCGGACCGGGTCAGGTCAGGCCGGCGGCCTCGACCTCCTCACGTGTGATCCCGAGCAGGTACAGGACGGTGTCCAGGAACGGCACGTTCACCGCGGTGTGCGCCGCCTCGCGGACCACCGGCTTCGCGTTGAAGGCCACGCCCAGCCCGGCCGCGTTCAGCATGTCCAGGTCGTTGGCGCCGTCGCCGATCGCCACCGTCTGCTCCAGCGGGACGCCGGCCTCCGCCGCGAAGCGGCGCAGCAGCCGGGCCTTGCCGGCCCGGTCCACGATCTCGCCCGTGACCCGGCCGGTCAGCCTGCCGTCGACGATCTCCAGGGTGTTGGCGGAGGCGAAGTCCAGCCCCAGCTGCTCCCGCAGGTCGTCCGTGACCTGCGTGAACCCGCCGGAGACCACACCCACCTGGTAGCCGAGCTGCTTGAGGGTGCGGATCAGGGTCCGCGCCCCGGGGGTCAGCCGCACCTCGGCCCGGACCTTCTCCACCACCGAGGCGTCCAGCCCTGCCAGCAGCGCCACCCGGGCGTGCAGCGACTGCTCGAAGTCCAGCTCCCCGCGCATGGCCCGCTCGGTCACCTCGGCGACCTCGGCCTCGCAGCCCGCGTGCGCGGCGAACAGCTCGATGACCTCGTCCTGGATCAGGGTCGAGTCCACGTCCATCACGACCAGGCGCTGGGCCCGCCGGTGCAGGCCGGCCGAGACCACTGCCACGTCGACGCCGATGTGCGCGGCAGCGGTGGCCAGCGCGGTCCGCAGCGGCTCCGTCTCACAGCCGGACACGGCGAACTCGACGGCCGTCACCGGGTACTTGGCGAGTCGGAAGATACGGTCGATGTTGCCGCCCGTGGCGGTGATCCGGGAGGCGACCGCCGCCGTGGACTCGGCGGTCAGCGGGTGCCCCAGCACGGTGACGTGGGAGCGGCCGCTGCCGCGCGGCCGGTTGTCACCGGTGCCGGAGAGGATCTCCGCCTGCATCTTGAGCGACTCGGCCCAGCTGTGGACGGTGGCCCGCAGCTCGCCCTCAGTGCCGTGGGGGGGCACGGTGACGAGGGCGCACAGGACGATGCGGCCACGGGTGACGACCTGCTCGATGTCGACCACGTCGACGGAGAAGGCGGCGAGGGTGTCGAACAGTCCCGCGGTGATCCCGGGGCGGTCCTTGCCGAAGATTTTGACGAGGAGGGTGGGGACGTCTGAGGTCTGCGAAGCGCTCATGGTGCTCTCACCGTATCTTCCCGTCCCGCGGGGGCGTCAGGCCCGTCCCACCCACCGGAACGGGTTTCCCCCGCTCAGAGGTGGCGGCCGGGACGGGACCGGTGATCGAGAAGTCCCGTATCGCACGCTCCGGGCGACTTGCGCCCGCGATCCGCGGGCGCCCCGGCAAGGCCCCGATTCCACATGTGGCCGCGGGCCTGAAATAGTTCCCCCGGATGTTAGCCATCCCTAGACTCCCTGGCGTCGGACTCCCTGACGGCCAGGGGGATTCTCGGGGGACCTAAGTGGGGCTGGAGTGCCGGAACTCGTACTGGAATTGAATGGAAGGACCTGGACGCTCGATCCGTCCAGGTCGTACTCGCTGGGGCGCGATCCCCAGGGAGACGTGGTGATCGACGACGCCCGGGTTTCCTGGCGGCACGCCACCATCGCTTGGAACGGCCGGGGTTGGGGCATCGAGGACCACGGCAGCACCAACGGCACGTACGTGCAGGGTGCGCGGGTCCAGCAGGCGGAGCTCGTGCCGGGCACGCCGGTCCACCTCGGCAACGCCACCGACGGACCGCGGCTGAATCTGAGCGTTGCCGGTGCGCCGCAGCAGGCCGCCGTGCCGCAGCAGCAGGCTCCGGCCTACCAGGCCCCGGCCCCCGCGTACCAGGCTCCGGCCCAGGCACAGGCCGCCCCGGCCTACCAGGCTCCGGCCCAGCAGCAGGCGTGGCCGCAGCCGCAGCAGCAGGCGCCCGCCCCGCAGCAGCACTTCCCGCAGCAGCAGGGTGCGGCCGGCGCGGCCCACCCCGCCCAGGGTGCGCACGCCGGCCACGGCGGCCACGGCGGCGACCGCAGCCCGACGACCTTCCACCAGATCGCCGTCGGCCGCGTCATGCGGATCGGTCGTGCCCTGGAGAACGAGCTCGTCGTCTCCGACCTGCAGGTCTCGCGGCACCACGCGGAGTTCCGCTCCACCGGCGGCCGCTTCGAGATCCACGACCTCGGCAGCCACAACGGCACCTACGTCAACGGTCAGCCGCTGGCCAAGTCCGGCTCGGCGCTGCTCGGCCCGAACGACATCGTCGGCGTCGGCCACTCCACGTTCCGGATCGTCGGCGACCGGCTGGAGGAGTTCGTCGACTCCGGCGACGTCTCCTTCTCGGCCCGCCACCTCACGGTCACGGTGGACGGCGGCAAGCAGATCCTCAAGGACGTCACCTTCGGCGTCCCGGAGAAGTCGCTGATCGGCGTCATCGGCCCCTCCGGCTCCGGCAAGTCGACCCTGCTCAAGGCGCTGACCGGCTACCGGCCCGCCGACCAGGGCGAGGTCCTCTACGACAACCGCAACCTGTACAAGCAGTTCGCGGAGCTCCGCCAGCGCATCGGCCTGGTCCCGCAGGACGACATCCTGCACAAGGAGCTGAAGGTCTCCACCGCCCTGAAGTACGCGGCCAAGCTCCGCTTCCCCGGCGACACCGCCGAGGCCGAGCGTGCCGCCCGTATCGACGAGGTGCTGCGCGAGCTCAAGCTCGACATCCACAAGGACAAGAAGATCACCGCGCTCTCGGGTGGTCAGCGCAAGCGCGTGTCCGTGGCCCTGGAGCTGCTCACCAAGCCCTCGCTGATCTTCCTCGACGAGCCGACCTCCGGCCTCGACCCGGGCATGGACCGCGACGTCATGCAGCTGCTGCGCGGCCTCGCCGACGACGGCCGCACGGTCCTGGTCGTCACCCACTCCGTGGCCGAGCTGGGCCTGTGCGACAAGCTGCTGGTCATGGCCCCGGGCGGTTCGGTCGCCTACTTCGGCCCGCCGGACGAGGCGCTGAACTTCTTCGGCTACAGCACGTGGGCGGACGTCTTCTCGGCCTTCGAGAACTACCGCGACTACGACTGGGCCGGCCGCTGGAAGGGCTCGCAGCACTACCAGCTGTACGCCGCCGACCTCGACGCGGTCGCCCCGCAGGCCGTCGCCATGCCGCCGCAGCAGATGATCCCGCCGAAGCCGCAGGCCTGGGGCTCGCAGCTGTGGACGCTGATCCGCCGCTACCTGTCGGTCATCGCCTCGGACATGGGCTTCATGGCCCTCATGGTGCTCCTGCCCGCGATCATCGGCATCGTCTCCACGGTGATCCCTGCGAAGTTCGGCCTCGCGCCGCCGACGCCGCCGAGCCGCTTCAACGGCGACGCCGGAACGATCATGCTGATCCTCGCGGTCGGCATGTGCTTCTCCGGCTCCGCCAACTCGGTCCGCGAGCTGATCAAGGAGCGGGTCATCTACGAGCGGGAACGCGCGACGGGCCTGTCCCGTTCGGCGTACCTGATGTCGAAGGTGATCGTCCTCGGCGTCATCACCGCCCTCCAGTGCGTGATCATGTGCCTGATCGCCTTCACCCCGCGCAAGCTCCCCGCCGAGGGCCTGTTCATGGACCCGGCCACCGAGCTCTGCATCTCGGTCATCGCGCTCGGCTTCACCTCGATGATGTTCGGCCTGGTCATTTCCGCGCTGGTGAAGACCTCCGAGAAGACCATGCCGCTGCTGGTCATGTTCGCGATCGTCCAGGTCGTGTTCACGGGCATCCTGTTCCAGCTCTACGACAAGCCCGGCCTGGAGCAGTTCGCCTGGCTGATGCCGTCCCGCTGGGCCATCGCCGCGGCCGGCACCACCCTGAACCTCGGCAAGCTCATGGCGCCGTGGGACATGGAGAACCCGACCAACACCGACCCTCTGTGGGACCCCACGGCCGGCCAGTGGACGCTGAACATCATCGTCCTGCTCGCCCTCGGCGTCGCCTGCGGCTTCGCGGTGCAGCGCCTGCTGCGCCGCCACGAGCCCGAGGTCATGCGCAACTAGCGGCACCGGCTGCACGAGCAGCCCGCGCGGCACGTGACGCACAAGCGCCTCAGGGCGGTACCCGGATCGCGGGTACCGCCCTGAGGCGTTCGAAGAGGTGCAGCGGAAGCTTCCGCCAGAGGCCTAGTAGGCGCTGTTCACGTTGTCGATGGTGCCGTAGCGGTCGGCCGCGTAGTTGCAGGCGGCGACGATGTTGGCGACCGGGTCGTACTGGTCGAACTTGGTGCCCGGCACGTGGTAGGCCTTGAAGGTCGGGTAGATGACCTGGAGCAGGCCCTTGGACGGAACGCCGTTCTTGGCGTTGATGTCCCAGTTGTTGATGGCCATCGGGTTGCCCGAGGACTCGCGCATCACGTTCTTGTGGATGCCCGCGTACGTGCCCGGGATGCCCTCCTTCTTCATGATGAAGAGGGCTTCCTTGATCCAGCCGTCCAGGTTGTTCGCGAAGACCGGCTTGCGGGCGGCCGCACGGCTGGCGGCCTCCTTCTGCTCACGCGCCTTCTTCGCAGCGGCCTCCGCCTTGGCCTTGGCAGCGGCGTCGGCCTTGGCCTTGGCAGCGGCGGCCGCGTCCGCCGCCCGCTGGACGGCGACGGCCTGCTGCGCGGCCAGGCTGCTCTGGGCGGCCTTGGTCTGCGCGTCCAGGACCTGGGTCAGCGCCACGGGGGCGGCGACGGCGGCCTCGGCCGTACCGGTGTTGCCGGCACCGCCGGGAACGAGGGTGGCGGCGACGGCTGCGGCACCGATGGTGGCGACGGCGGCGAAGGACATCTTGTGCGCCTTCGTCAGACGACGGCCACGAATGCTGGTCTTGGACATGCGTTGCAACCTCTTCGAATCGCGGGGGCCGCAGGAGGGCTCCGGATGGATCCGGGGAGATCCCCGGTGCCGTGCGGCGAGAGCAATTCTTAGCGGCGGCAAAATTCTGGTGCAAAGGTGTGACGTACGATCCCGCTTAGTGGATCACGGGGCCCCGTCCGGCCAGGAATTTCGACCCGGCAACTGCACAGACCAGCGTCGATGCGACCTTCACGTATCTACTAGGCGCCCTCGTAAGTGATGTGGGTCCTATGCGCGGGCTCACACCGGCCACGCAACAGCCTCACCATCCGTTGCCAGTGCAATTCAATCCGTCACGCCTTCTGCGACATACGGACGACGAAACCCGCCCCCGCCTCGTCCCCACGGCCCCCATCCTGTCTCTTATA
>NZ_JACBGN010000346.1 GCF_013401435.1 Streptomyces sp. BR123 | reverse complement strand
CCGCCGCCCAGCCCCCGGCCGCCTCCGGCGCCCCGTCACCCGGCAGCAGCGCCGGCGCCACGCCCGCGCCCGAGCTCGGCTCCCGCGTCCTCGAAGGGCTCGGCACCGAGGCCTTCATCGAGGACAAGCTGAGCCCGGCCGGCGCCAGCGCCGTCCAGGCGCGGACCGTGCGGATCGTCCTGCGCACCGCGAACGTCATCGTCACCGTCGAGTACAGCGTGCAGCCCGCGCTGCCCGGCACGATCCCCTCCAGCCCCGAAACCCAGGACAAGGCACGGCAGTTGGCCGCCGCCCTCGTCGAGCGGTTCAACGACTGAACGCGGCCGCGGCCGCCCCCGGGGTGACCGCGCGCACAGCAGGCGTCCTCCGGATCGGGCTACCGTTGCTCGGGTCCCGCGCCCGCACCGCGTCCACCACAACGCGCCCACAACGTACTGAAGGAACCATGCACCGATCAGCTTCGCGCCTCACCCGCGTGCTCGCCTGCGCAGCCGTCATACCGGTGATCCTCGCCGCCGCCGGATGCTCCTCCGACTCGGACAAGGGCAAGGGCAAGGGCTCCGACAGCAGCAAGGACAAGTCCTCCGCCTCGGCCGCCGCCAAGCCGAGCGGCAAGCCGTCGACGCCCCTGGAGAAGGCGGCGTTCGCGACGCTGCCCGAACCCTGCAAGACCGTTCAGGCGAAGACCGTCGACTCCCTGGTCCCCGAGGCCAAGGACAAGAACGGCACGGCCACCAAGTCGAACGACCTGACCACCCGCGCCAGCTGCTCCTGGAACGGCCTCGACGAGGACGGCCTGAAGGGCTCGCAGTACCGCTGGCTGTCGGTCTCCCTCGTCCGCTACGAATCGCACGCCTCGCTCGGCAGCGCGAACAAGCGCGCCGAGGAGCAGTACACCAAGCAGATCGAGGCCGCCAAGGCCACCGAGGGCGCGCACGACGTGAAGACCGAGCAGGCCGGCGGCGTCGGCGACCAGGCCACCTCCGTGATCTTCGGCGTGAAGAAGGACGTGGAGTTCTTCAACACCACGATCGTCGCCCGCACCCAGAACGTGGTCGTCACCCTCGACTACAACGGTGCCGCGTACGAGGGCGCCGGGGCACCGGATCACGCCAAGCTGCTCGAGAACGCGATCGCCGCGGCCAAGGAGGCCGTCGGCTCCGTCGGCTCCGCCGGCGAGCAGCCGAAGCAGCCTGACCAGCAGGCTTCCCCGTCGGCCCAGTAGGCATCGGCCCATTCGCGGGAGATCCGCAGGGATCGGCGGGATTTCATGGGGGCTGACATTCAGTCATCCGTACAGTCGGCCGTACGCTGTGCCTGCCGTAGCTCGACAAGGGGAGGGGATCGCGGGTGGCCGCGATGCAGCTGACTCGAACGCACCGGATACTCATCGGCGTCGTGGTCGCGGGAGCCGTCGTCATCGCGGGCATCGGCTTCGCGGGCTCGTACGCCGCAGTGCGGGAGCTCGCGCTGAAGAAGGGGTTCGGCAGCTTCTCGCTGGTGTTCCCGATCGGCATCGACGCGGGCATCTGCGTGCTGCTGGCGCTGGACCTGCTGCTGACGTGGATCCGGATCCCCTTCCCGCTGCTGCGGCAGACGGCCTGGCTGCTGACCGCGGCGACGATCGCGTTCAACGGCGCTGCGGCCTGGCCGGACCCGCTGGGCGTGGGCATGCACGCCGTGATCCCGATCCTGTTCGTGGTCACCGTCGAGGCGGCGCGGCACGCCGTGGGCCGGATCGCGGACATCACCGCGGACCGGCACATGGAGGGCGTCCGCATGACCCGCTGGCTGCTCTCGCCCGTCCCCACCTTCAAGCTGTGGCGCCGGATGAAGCTGTGGGAGCTGCGCTCGTACGAGCAGGCGGTCGGCATGGAGCAGGACCGGCTGATCTACCAGGCGCGGCTCCAGGCCCGGTACGGCCGGGCCTGGCGGCGCAAGGCGCCGGTGGAGGCGCTGATGCCGCTGCGGCTGGCCCGGATCGGCGTACCGCTGTCGCAGACGGCCCCGGAGGGGCTGGCGGCGGCGGGCATCGACCCGGTGCTGCTGCCGCCGGTGGCCGCGGGGACGCGGGCACCGGCCCTGGCGGCGGCCGAGGCGACCGCGCCCGTGCACGGGCAGGCGCAGGGCCGGGCGCAGGAGCCGGCGCAGGAGTCGGCCGCGCACGGCCCGGGCCGGGCGCAGGCGGGGGACCGGCCGCAGACGGTCCCGGCACAGGCGCCGGGGCCCGCACCGGGCCAGGTAGCGGAGCAGGCGCCGGACCGGGTCGCGGTCCAGGCGCCGGGCGGCCAGGTCCCGGTGGGCGACGCGGCGCAGATCCCGATGGCGAAGCTGCACGCCCACGCGGCGTTCGCGGTGGACCCGACCGCCATGCCCGCGGCCCACGACAGCGCCTGGTTCGCCGGGCCGAAGGCCCCGCAGGCGGCGTATGAGGGCGGCTACAACCCCCAGTACGTGGAGGGCCTGGAGCCCATCCCGGTGATGGCCCCGGCCGGCCCCGAGCTGCCGGAGGGCGGGCAGGCAGCGGCCGTCCAGCAGGTGCTGGACGGCCAGCAGGCGCTGGCGGCCCAGCAGGCGCTCGACGTCCAGCGGCAGGCCCGGGCCGCCCAGCGGGCCCTGGACGCCCAGGCGCAGACCGCGGTTCAGGACACCCCGGACGCCCAGGACGCCCTGTTCCCGACCCCCTCGGTGAACGGGGCGGAGGCCGGGCAGGACGCGGAGGCGGAGGCCATTGACGAGGTGAAGTTCGAGGAGGCCGCGTACGAGGTCTTCCGCGCGCTCACCGAGGAGAAGAACGGGTTCCCGGAGCCGGAGCAGGTCGAAGCACACCTCGCCGACCGCCTCGGGATCGGGCACCCGCGCGGCGCGTCCATCCTCCGCCGCCTTGTTCCGGAGCTGAAGCAGCGCTACCAGCGCGACCTGGAGAACGAGCACATCGCCTGAGGCCGGTCCTCCCGCCCTGCCGGTCCGGCAGGGCGGTGCATGCGGAAGGGGCCGCACCCCGTGCCGGGGTGCGGCCCCTTCGCGTACGGCCTCGTACGGCCTGGCCTCGTACGGCCTGGCCGCCGGGACCGGCGGGTCAGGCGGCGACGAGCCTCCGCACCCGGTCCGCGCCGACCGCCAGCAGCAGCGTGGGCAGGCGCGGGCCGGTCTCCCGGGTGACCAGGAGGCGGTAGAGCAGGGCGAAGAACTGGCGCTGGGCCACCTTCAGCTCCGGGGTCGGCTTGGCCTCGGGGTCGAGACCGGCCATGACCTTCGGAACGCCGTAGACCAGGGTGGTCAGGCCGTCCAGGGACCAGTGCGAGTCCAAGCCTTCGAGCAGCAGCTCCAGCGAGCGGCGGCCCTCGTCGTCCAGGGAGGCCAGCAGCTCGGTGTCGGGCTCCTCGCGGACCAGGGTGCGCTGGTCGGCCGGGACCTGGGTGGTGATCCAGTTCTCGGCGCGGTCCAGGCGCGGGCGGACCTCGTCGAGCGAGGTCAGCGGGTTGGCCGGGTCCAGGTCGGAGAGGATCCGCAGGGTCTGCTCGTCGTGGCCGGCGGTGACGTCGACGACGGACGCCAGGGTCCGGTACGGCATCGGGCGCGGGGTGCGCGGCAGCTCGTGCGAGGCGACGCGGACGGCACGGCTGTGCGCGGCGGCGTCGGCGGGCAGCACGGAGCCGTCGGCGACCTTGGCCTCCAGCTTGTCCCACTCGTCGTAGAGCCGCTGGATCTCCTGGTCGAAGGCGATCTTGAAGCTCTGGTTGGGCCTGCGGCGGGCGTACAGCCAGCGCAGCAGCTGCGGCTCCATGATCTGGAGCGCGTCGGCCGGCGTCGGGACGCCGCCCTTGCTGGAGGACATCTTCGCCATGCCGCTGATGCCGACGAACGCGTACATCGGGCCGATCGGCTGCTCGCCACCGAAGATGCCCACGACCTGGCCGCCGACCTGGAAGGAGGAGCCGGGCGAGGAGTGGTCGACGCCGGAGGGCTCGAAGACGACCCCCTCGAACGCCCAGCGCATCGGCCAGTCGACCTTCCAGACGAGCTTGCCGCGGTTGAACTCGCTGAGCTTGACCGTCTCGGTGAACTCGTCCTCGGTGCAGACGTAGGTCAGCTCGGTCGTCTCGTCGTCGTACGAGGTGACCTTCGTGAAGTCCTTGCCGCACTCGCCGCAGTACGGCTTGTACGGGAAGTACTCCGCACCCTCGGCGCTGCCGTCGTCCTCGGCCGCGGCGCCGGAGCCCTCGGCGGCCTCCAGCTCGGCTTCGTCGACCGGCTTCTGCGACTTCTTCGCCGCCTTGGGCTTGGTGCGGTACTGGGCGAGGATCGCGTCGATGTCGCCGCGGTGCTTCATCGCGAACAGCACCTGATCGCGGTAGGCGCCGGAGGTGTACTGCTCGGTCTGGCTGATCGGGTCGTACTCGACGCCCAGCTCGGCCAGGGCCTCGACCATGGCGGCCTTGAAGTGCTCGGCCCAGTTCGGGTACGCGGAGCCGGCCGGGGCGGGCACCGAGGTCAGCGGGCGGCCGATGTGCTGCGCGTGGGACTCCTCGGTCACGCCGGGGATGCCCTTGGGCACCTTGCGGTAGCGGTCGTAGTCGTCCCAGGACAGGACGTGGCGGACCTCGAAACCGCGGCGGCGGATCTCGTCGGCGACGAGGTGCGGGGTCATGACCTCGCGGAGGTTGCCGAGGTGGATCGGGCCGGAGGGGGAGAGTCCGGACGCGACGACGACAGGTTTGCCGGGTGCTCGGCGCTCCGCCTCGGCGATGACCTCGTCCGCGAAACGGGAGACCCAGTCGGTCTCGGTGCTGCTCTGAGCCACGACACGTCCTTCTATCTCGAATGCTGGCTTCAGCCATTCTCCCAGACGGAAGCGGGCGGTTCGGGGTTGCTTTTCGGGGACGCCTTTCGGGGTGCCTCGCCGGGTGCAGCCGTCGCCCGGGTTATCCCGGGAAATGAGACGCGGGCACATGGGATACTCGGCACTCGTCGGAACACCCAAGTGCACGCACCCCGCACACCTCACAGGAACGGCAGCTCATGGCCTCGGTCCTTTCCCTCGCTTCCTCCGTCCATCAGCGCGTCGCCGACGCCCTCGCCTCCGCCCTGCCGGAGGCCGGTGCGGCCGACCCGCTGCTGCGACGAAGCGACCGGGCGGACTTCCAGGCCAACGGCATCCTGGCGCTCGCGAAGAAGGCGAAGACCAACCCGCGCGAGCTGGCGGCCACCGTGGTCGGCGGCCTGGACAAGGGCGGGGTCATCGAGGACATCGAGGTCTCCGGCCCCGGCTTCCTCAACATCACCGTCTCCGACCGGGCGATCGTCGAGACGCTGGCGGCGCGCGCCGCGGACGCCCGGCTGGGCGTCCCGGTCAACGAGAACGCCGGCACCACGGTCATCGACTACGCGCAGCCGAACGTGGCCAAGGAGATGCACGTCGGCCACCTGCGGTCCGCGGTGATCGGTGCCGCGATGGTCGAGATCCTGGAGTTCACGGGCGAGCAGGTGGTCCGCCGCCACCACATCGGCGACTGGGGCACCCAGTTCGGCATGCTCATCCAGTACCTCATCGAGCACCCGCACGAGCTGGACCACAAGGCCGCCGAGTCGGGCGTCGAGGGGGCGGGCGAGGAGGCCATGTCCAACCTCAACCGCCTGTACAAGGCCTCGCGCGCGCTGTTCGACTCCGACGAGGAGTTCAAGACCCGCGCCCGGGCCCGGGTGGTCGACCTCCAGGCCGGGGACGAGCAGACCCTCGCACTGTGGCAGCGGTTCGTGGACGAGTCGAAGATCTACTTCTACTCGGTCTTCAACAAGCTGGACATGGACATCCAGGACGCGGACATCGTCGGCGAGTCCGGCTACAACGACATGCTGGTGGAGACCTGCCGGCTGCTGGAGGAGTCCGGCGTCGCGGTCCGCTCGGAGGGCGCGCTGTGCGTGTTCTTCGACGAGTACAAGGGTCCGGACGGCAATCCGACCCCGCTGATCGTCCAGAAGTCCGACGGCGGTTTCGGCTACGCGGCCACCGACCTCTCGGCGATCCGCGACCGCGTGGGCAACCTGAAGGCGAACAACCTCGTGTACGTGGTGGACGCCCGCCAGTCGCTGCACTTCAAGATGGTCTTCGAGACCGCCCGCCGGGCCGGCTGGCTGAACGAGGACACCCACGCCTACCAGCTGGCTTTCGGCACGGTGCTGGGCGCCGACGGCAAGCCGTTCAAGACCCGTGAGGGCGAGACGGTGCGGCTGGTGGACCTCCTCGACGAGGCCGTCGAGCGGGCCACGGCCGTCGTCCGCGAGAAGGCGGAGAAGGTCGGCCTGACCGAGCAGGAGATCGTCGAGAACGGCCAGTACGTGGGTATCGGCGCGGTGAAGTACGCCGACCTGTCCACGTCCGCCGCCCGCGACTACAAGTTCGACCTGGACCAGATGGTGTCGCTGAACGGCGACACGTCCGTGTACCTCCAGTACGCGTACGCCCGTATCCAGTCGATCCTGCGGAAGTCCGGCGACGCCGAGCCGGCCGCCCACCCGGAGCTCCCGCTGGCCGCGGCCGAGCGGGCGCTGGGCCTGCACCTGGACGGCTTCGGCGAGCTCATCGCGGACGCCGCCGCCGAGTACGCCCCGCACAAGCTGGCCGCGTACCTGTACCAGCTGGCCTCGCACCTCACCGCGTTCTACGACCAGTGCCCGGTCCTGAAGGCCGAGACCCCGGAGCAGATGGAGAACCGCCTCTTCCTGGTCGAGCTGACCGCCCGGACGCTGAGCAAGGGCATGTCCCTGCTGGGCATCCGGACGCCCGAGCGCCTCTGACGCTCCCGGCGCTCCGGCCCGGCGCTCCCGGCGCTCCCGGCGCTCCCGGTTTCACATGCCCCCGCCCCCGTCGGCAGCTGCTGCCGACGGGGGCGGGGGCATTCTGCGCTCCGGGCTCCGGGCTCCGGGCTTCAGGCCTGAGGCCCGGGGCTGGGGGGGCT
>NZ_JACBGN010000345.1 GCF_013401435.1 Streptomyces sp. BR123 | reverse complement strand
CCGCCCGCCCGTCCCGCCGCGAGGCGCGGCGCGCCCTTCGACTCGGAGACGACCACCGATGAACCACGACCACCACCCGTACGACG
Source organism: Streptomyces sp. BR123 (assembly GCF_013401435.1). Taxonomy (GTDB): domain Bacteria; phylum Actinomycetota; class Actinomycetes; order Streptomycetales; family Streptomycetaceae; genus Streptomyces. The sequence continues at coordinate 6,875 of NZ_JACBGN010000345.1, read as the reverse complement.
CGGTCGACGACCCGAACGCGGTGGCCGTCGTCGGCCTCTCCTGCCGCTTCGGCCCCGCCACCTCGGCGGACCGGCTCTGGGAGCTGCTGGAGCAGGGCCGCAGCGGGATCCGCCGCCACTCGCCCGAGGAGCTCGTCCGGCTGGGCCACCGACCGGAACTGGTCCGGCGCCCCGGCTTCGTCCCCGCCGGCGTCGTCCTGGAGGACGCCGACGCCTTCGACAACGAGTTCTTCGGCTACAGCCCGGTACACGCCGAGTGGCTGGACCCGCAGCAGCGGGTCCTGCTGGAGACCGCCTGGCACGCCCTGGAGGACGCCGGCTTCGCACCGGACCGCACGGGGCTGCGCACCGCCGCGTACGTCTCGGTCGGCCAGTCCACGATGCCGCAGGTCGGCATCACCGAGCTGGACGCGGCCGGCATGATCCGCTTCTCCTCCTCCGACAAGGACTTCGCCGCCAGCCGGATCTCCTACAAGCTCGGCCTCACCGGTCCCAGCCTGACGGTGCAGTCCGCCTGCTCCAGCGGCCTGGTCGCCGTCCACCTCGCGGTGGAGAGCCTGCTCGGCGAGGAGTGCGACCTGGCCGTGGTCGGCGCCGCCTCGCTGCACTTCCCGCAGGCGGGCTACCTCGCCGCGCCCGACATGATCCTCTCGCCGAGCGGCGAGTGCCGGCCGTTCGACGACAGCGCCGACGGCACGGTCTTCGGCAACGGCGCCGGCGCGCTCGTACTGCGCCGGCTGGCCGACGCCGTCCGCGACGGCGACCCGATCCGCGCGGTGATCCGCGGCAGCGCCGTCAACAACGACGGCGCCCGCAAGATGGACTACCACGCCCCGTCCCCGGAGGGGCAGGAGGCGGTCCTGCGCGAGGCGCTGGCCGTCGCCGGCATCGACGCGCACACCGTCGGCTACCTGGAGACCCACGGCACCGGCACCCACCTGGGCGACCCCATCGAGTACGCGGCCCTCGACCGCGTCTACGGCGGCGACCGGCCGCACCCGGCCGCCGTCGGCTCCGTCAAGAGCGTCGTCGGCCACCTCAACACCGCGGCGGGACTCGCCGGCCTGGCCAAGGCGATCCTCGCGCTGGAGCACGCCGCCGTGCCCCCGCAGGCCCCGTTCGAGACGCCCAACCGCCGACTCGCCGGGACCGGCGGCCTGCGGATCGCCGCCGGCGGCGACGGCTGGCCCGTGCCCGAGGGCCCGCGCCGGGCCGCGGTGAGCTCCTTCGGCATCGGCGGCACCAACGCCCACGTGGTGCTGGAGCAGGCGCCCGACCTGCCGGCCCCGCCCGCCGGAGACGGCCGGGACGAGCACCGGGTGCCCGTGTCCGCCCGCACCGAAGAGGCCCTGCAACAGCTCGCCGCCTCCCTGGCGGACGCCCTGAGCGGCCCCGGCGCCCCGGAGCCGGCCGACGTCGCGCACACCCTGCGCACCGGCCGCAGCCACCGCGCCGTCCGCGTCGTGCTGACCGCGCGCACCACGGCCGAACTGGCGGAGCAGCTGCGCGAACTCGCCCGGGAGGGCTCCGCGGCAGCCCCTGCCCCGGCCGGCCCCTACCTGGCGTGGGTCGAAGGCACCGGCGAGCTGCCCGAACCGGAGCCCGCCTCCGGCCGCACCGGCCGCCGGGTCCGGCTGCCCGGCTACCCGTTCGCCCGCCGCCGGTGGCCCCGCCCCGACGCCACGGCCCCCGCGCCGGACGGCAGGTCGCCCGAGACGGCCACCGCAGCGGACAGCGGAGCCCTCCCGGTCCGGACGGTGCGCCCCTCCGACCCGCTGGCAGCCGACCACCTCGTCGGCGGGCTGCCGGTGTTCCCGGCCGCCGCCCAGATCGACCTCGCACTGACCGCCGCCGGCCGGCTCGCCGGCGGACCGGCGGCCGGCCTCGCCGACCTGGCGTTCCGCCGCACGGTCGAGGTGGTGGACCCGGTCGAGCTGCGGGTGGAGATCGAGGACGGACAGGTCCGGGTGGCCTCCACGGACGTCCACTCCCAGGCCCGGCTGCTGCCGGACGGCGCACCGGAGCGGCCCGCCCCGCTCGACCTCGCCGCCCTGCGCCGCGCCTACCCCGAATCGGCGGAACCCGCCGACCTCTACCGCTACTTCGCGGACAACGGCGTCGGCTACGGCCCGGCCTTCCGGGTCCTGCGCGAGCTGCACCACGGTCCCGGCGGGGTGCTGGCCCGGGTGGCCGCCGCACCGGAGTCCGCGCCCGGCGAGACGGTCTCGCCCTGCGTCCTGGACGGCGCCCTCCAGTCCGTCATCGGCTGCGTCCTGCGCGAGGACCTGGCCGGAGAGACCTTCATCCCGTTCGCCGTCGACGAGCTGACGGTGCACGCTCCGCTGCCCGACCAGGTGTGGGTCACGGTCAGCCCGCAGCGGCTCGCCGGCGGCGGCCGGCGGGTGCGCCGGTACGACGTGACCGTCGCGGCGCAGGACGGCGCCGTACTGCTGACCCTGCGCGGCCTCGCCCTCCGCCCGGTCACCGCGGCCGCCGCGTCCGGTGCGTCCGGTGCGTCCGCCGTGCCGCAGGACGTGCACCTGTTCGCCCCCGCCGAAGAGGAGTTCACCCTGCCCGGCCGGGACACCGCCCCGGCCGGACCGCTCGTGCTGATCGGCGACACCGCCCTCGACGGCGCCGACCTGGTGCTCCCGGAGCCCGCGGACCCGGACGCCGCCGCGGCGGCCGGCGCCGAGCTGGCCGCGCGGCTGCCCGCCGACGGCGGCAGGCCGACCATCGTGTGGCCGGCCGCCGCCGGCGACCCGCACACCGCCCCCGCGGCCACCGCCGCCGACGGCGCCCTGCGCGTCCTGGCCCTGCTGCGGGCCCTGCTGCGCCCGCTCGGCCGGCGCGGCGCGCACCTGGTCGTCCCGTACCCGGCCGACTCCCCGGCGGGCGCGGTGACCGGCGCCGGCCTCGCGGCACTCGGCCGCTCGCTGACCGGTGAGAACCCCCGCTTCGACCTCACCGCCCTCGCCGTCGAGGACGGCGCCGGGCCGGCCCGGCTGCGCCGCGCGCTCGACGCCCTGACGGTACGCGTGCCGCTCTCCCGCGCGCTGACCGTCGCGGCCGACGGCGGGCTGAGGACCACCGTCCTGGCACCGCTCACCCCCGCCGCCGGCACCCGGCCGGTGCTGCGCCACGGCGGGCGCTACTGGATCCACGGGATGGGACGCCTCGCCGCCCTCCTCGCCGAGCACCTGCTCGACCGCTACGCCGCACGGATCGTGCTCACCGGCCGGTCGGCCGCCGACGGCGCCCGGGGCGAGGAGCTGCGCCGGCTCGCCGACCGGGCGGCACGGACCGGCGGCTCGGTCGAGTACCTGCGGCTGGACCCGGCCGACCCGGCCGCCGTGGGCCGCACCGCCCGGCGGATCGCCGCCAACGGCCCCGCCGTGAACGGCGTCTTCCACTGCGCCGGGGTCCTGCGCGACGGGTACGTCCTGCGCAAGACGGTCGCCGACGCCCGCGAGGTGATCGTCCCCAAGCTGGTCGGCGCGGCCGAGCTCGACACGGCCACGGCCGACTGGGACCTGGACTGCTTCGCCGTCTTCTCCTCCGTGTCGGGCGCCCTCGGCAGCGCCGGACAGGCCGACTACGCCTTCGCCAACGCCGCCGCGGACGAGCTGGTCCGCCGCCGCGCGGACCGGGCCGGCCGAGGCCGGTCGGTCTCGATCGCCTGGCCGTTCTGGGAGGACGGCGGGATGCGCCCGGACGGGCCGGCCCAGGAGGAGCTGGCCACCCTCGGCATGCGGGCCCTGCCCACCGCGGCCGGGCTCGCCGTACTGGAATCCCTGCTCGCCGGTCCCGCGACCGCGCCCGTGGTGCTCTACGGCGACCGGGAGGCCCTGCTCGCCTCCTTCCCGCTGCTGACCTCCCAGGCCCCCGCGGCCCCGGCCGCCGACGCGGCCGCCCCGGAGCCGGCGCCGACTTCGGCTCCGGTCGCGCAGCAGGCGGCCCCCGCCGCCGCGCCGGCCGAGGAGGTGACCGGCGTCCTGCACCGGCGGCTGGCGGAGGTCGTGGCCGAGGCGACCCGCACCCCCGTCGCGGACGTCACCGCCGACCGCCTCTTCGACGACCTGGGGATCGACTCCCTGCTCGCCATCCGGGTCGTCGAGCTGCTGGAACAGGACTTCGGGCGGCTCTCCAAGACCCTGCTCTTCGAGTGCCGCTCGGTGGCGGAACTCGCCGAGTACCTGGTGGAGGAGCACCCCGAGCGGTGCACCGCCCTCGCGGGCGGACCGGGGGAGACCGCCCCGGCGGCGCCCCCCGCCCCGGCCGAGACAGCCGCCCCGGCCGGCACCGCAGTTCCCGCCGCGCCGACCGTTCCCGCCGCGCCGTCGGGTCCGTCCGCCGACGACCTCGCCGACCCCCGGGCCATCGCCGTCATCGGCGTCGCCGGACGCTTCCCCGAGGCCGACGGCCTCGACGGGCTGTGGCGGAACCTGACGGAGGGCCGGGACAGCATCACCGAGGTCCCGGCCGACCGCTGGGACGCCGAGGCCCTCTACGACGCCGACAAGACCCGCGTCGACCGCACCCACGCCAAGTGGGGCGGATTCATCGACGGGGTGGAGAACTTCGACGCCGCGCTCTTCAACATCTCGCCCCGGGAGGCGGGGATCGTCGACCCGCAGGCCAGGCTGTTCCTGGAGAGCTGCTGGGCTGCCCTCGACGACGCCGGATACACCCCGGACCGCCTGGTGTCCGCCGCGGAGGAGCCGCTGCACCGGCGCGACGTCGGCGTGTTCGTCGGGGCGATGTACGGCGAGTACCAGCTCCACGAGGCGGAGGAGCGGCTCAGGGGCAATCCCGTGCTGGCCAACAGCGCCTACTGGTCCATCGCCAACCGGGTGTCCTACTTCTTCGACTTCCAGGGCCCGAGCGTCGCCGTCGACACGGCCTGCTCCTCCGCGCTCACCGCCGTCCACCTGGCGGTCGAGTCGCTGCGGGCCGGCTCGTCGCGGGTGGCGATCGCGGGCGGCGTCAACGTCCTCATCCACCCCAACAAGTACTTCATGCTCGGCCAGGGGAGATTCGCCTCCAGCGACGGCCGCTGCCGCAGCTTCGGTGCCGGCGGCGACGGCTACGTCCCCGGCGAGGGCGTCGGAGCCGTGGTCCTCAAGCCGCTGCGGGACGCGCTGCGCGACGGCGACCACATCCACGCCGTGATCCGCGGCACCGCCGCCAACCACGGCGGCCGCACCAACGGCTACACCGTGCCCAACCCCCGCGCCCAGGCCGACCTGGTGACGAAGGCGCTGCGGGACGCCGGCCTGACCGCCCGCGACCTCGACTACATCGAGGCCCACGGCACCGGCACCGCGCTCGGCGACCCGATCGAGATCCGCGGACTCGCCTCGGCGTTCGCCCGGGACGGCATCAAGGGCCCGGGCAGCCTCCCGATCGGTTCGGTCAAGTCCAACGTCGGCCACCTCGAGTCGGCCGCCGGTTCGGTGGCGCTCGCCAAGGTGCTGCTCCAGCTGCGCCACCGCACCCTCGTGCCGTCGCTGCACGCCACCCCGCCCAACCCGGAGATCGACTTCGACGGGGTCCCGTTCAGCGTGCAGCAGCAGCTCGCGCCGTGGCGCACCCACGACGGCGCCGCACGCCCGCTGCGGGCCGGGATCAGCTCGTTCGGCGCCGGCGGCGGCAACGCCCACCTGATCGTCGAGGAGGCGCCCGCGCCCGCCCCGCGACCGGCGGCCGACCGCCGGGAGCCGCAGGTCCTGTTCCTGTCGGCCCGGACGGACACCGCGCTCGCCGCGTACGCCCGGGACCTGAGGGACCATCTGCTCAAGGCCCGCTCCGCCGGTGACGAGCCCTCGGCGGCCGACGTCGCCTTCACCTTCGCGGTCGGGCGCGTCGACCTGGCCCGCCGCGCAGCCCTCCCGGCCGACTCGCTCGACCTGCTGCTCGCCGGTCTGGACGCCCTGGCCGAGGGCCGGCCGCAGCCCGCCCCGCCGGCCGGCGAGACGGTCGCCGCCTGGCTCTCCGGCCGGCGCATCGACCGCGAGGCCGCCTGCGGTTCCGCCTCCACCGGCCGCCGCATCCCGCTGCCGCACTACCCGTTCGAACGCGTCCGCTGCTGGTACGACCTGCAGATCGCCCACCTGCACCGGCAGGGCCTCGGCAGTGCCGGGCAGGAACCCGCGTTCGCCCGGAGCCACCTGCGCGACTTCGGCCGGGCACCGTCCGAACGGGCCCAGGCCGCCGAACCCCTGCCGTCCGCCGAACCCGTGCCGGCCACCGCGCCCGCGGCGGTCGCCGTACCCGTTCAGGCCGCCGCGCCCACAGCCGTACCCGCCCGGGCAGACGTTCCTGCCGCCGTACCCGCGCCGGCTGCCGCGCCCGCAGCCGTACCCGCCCTGACCCTGCGCGGTGCGGCCGCGCCCGCCCGCCGGCCGGCCACCGCACCCGACCCGATGGAGAAGCCACAGATGACCAGCGACCGCAAGATCTCGCTCCGGCCGCTCGCTCCGGCCACGGCTATGACGAGGCCCGCCGCCCCGGCGGCCCCGTCGGCTCCCGCCGCCGTGCCCGCCGCGGCCGCCGCCGCGCCCGCGGAGCCCGCCGTGCCCGCAGCGCCCGCCCCGGCCCCCGCCGCCGTTCCGGCGGGCCGGCAGGAGGAGGTCACCGGCGAGGTCGCCCGGCTGCTCGCCGGTGTGCTGTACCTCGAACCGGACCAGCTCGACCCGGAGGAGACCTTCCTGACCCTGGGCGTCGACTCGATCCTCGGCGTGGAGTTCGTCGCCGCGGTCAACGCCGCCTACCCGGTCGGCGTCAAGGCGACCGCCCTGTACGATCACCCGACGCCGGCCGCGTTCGCCCGGCACGTCGCCGAGTCGCTCGGCGCCTCCTCCCCGGCCCCGGCC
>NZ_JACBGN010000344.1 GCF_013401435.1 Streptomyces sp. BR123 | reverse complement strand
CCACGGATCCCGCCCGCGCGACAGCGGAGCCCCTCGGGTGGATCCAGCTGGTGCGGTGGCAGTGCACCCGGGGTGGATCCAGCCTGCGCGGCGTTTGAGCGCTCCCGGCGCGCAGCTCCCGGCGCGCAGCTCCCGGGGGTCGGCTCCGGGGCGGAGCCCCGGGAAACGGTGAGAGGGCGGGGCGGGGAGCAGCACCGCGCAGCGGCACCGCACCGCACCCCCGCCCGGCGGCGGCCCGCAGCTCAGGCGGCCCGCAAGGCGGCAAGCGCCCTCCGCCCGATCTCACGCCCGATCGGCAGCGAGGCCGTGGCTGCCGGCGACGGCGCATTCAGCACGTGCACGGTCCGATCCGCCTCCCGGATCAGGAAGTCGTCGACGAGCGTCCCGTCCCGCAGTACGGCCTGCGCCCGCACCCCCGCCTCCGCAGGCCGCAGATCCGCGGCCGTGACCGCCGGCAGCAGCCGCTGCACCGCTTCGGTGAAGGCGGCTTTCGACAGCGAGCGGTGGATCTCGCCGGCGCCGTACCGCCAGTGCCGCCAGGCCATCCGCCAGGCTCCGGGCCACGCCAGCTCGTCGGCGATGTCCCGCGGTCGGACCACACCCCAGCCGTATCCCTCGCGGGCGAGGGCGGGCACGGCGTTCGGCCCGACGTGCACTCCGCCGCCGATCCCGCGCGTCAGGTGCACCCCGAGGAAGGGGAACGCCGGATCCGGCACCGGGTACACCAGCCCGCGCACCAGCTCCGGCCGCCGCAGGTCGTAGTACTCCCCACGGAACGGAATAATCCGCATCCCCGGGTCGTCCCCGGCGAGCCGCGCGACCCGGTCGCACTGCAGGCCCGCGCAGTTCACCAGCGCCTTCGCCCGCACGACCACGCCCGCGGACGTCCGCACCGCCACCGCAGACGCCCGCCGCGAGACGAGGTCCACGGCCCCGCCGTAGACGATCTCCGCCCCGGACGACTCGGCCAGCTGCCGGGCCACCTGCCCGTAGTCGGCGATCCCGGTCGTGCCCACGTGGATCGCGGCCAGCCCGCGCACCTCCGGCTCGTACTCGGCGATCTGCGCCGGGCCCAGCTCGCGCACCGGAATCCCGTTCTCCCGGCCCCGCTGCACGAGCGCGTGCAGCCGCGGCAGCTCCTCCCGCCCGGTGGCGACGATGAGCTTGCCGGTGACCTCGTGATCGATGCCGTGCTCCGCGCAGAACTTCACCATCTCGGCGGCGCCGCGCACCGCGAAGCGCGCCTTCAGTGATCCGGGCCGGTAGTAGATGCCGCTGTGGATCACTCCGCTGTTACGGCCGGTCTGGTGCCGGGCCGGGGCGGACTCCTTCTCCAGCACCACCACCCGGGTCCCCGGCGCCAGCTGCGACAGGGCGTACGCCGTCGACAGTCCGACGATGCCACCACCGACGACCAGCACATCGCAGTCGAGCCTGCCCAAGCTGCCACCTCCCACCCCTGCATACTGCACCCCGCCACCGACAGCAGTGCTACGCGGGGGCCACCAGCAGCGGCCGGGCCCGTTCGCGCAGCTCCGCGACGCGCGGCTCGTCCCCGTAGGGTTCCAGGCGGTGCAGCAGGTCCCGTACGTATTCGGTCGTCCGCGCCGAGGAGATGCGGCCCGCGACCTCCACCGCGCGGGCGCCGGCCGCGCACGCCGCGTCGAGATTGCCCGATTCCAGCTCGGCGACCGCGCTGACCACCAGCCGCAGCCCGTGCGAGCGCACGTACTCCTCGGTGGGGCGGGACAGCGCCTGCTCGGTGAAACGCCGTACCTGCCGGGGAAGCTTGAGGTCCCGGTAGCATTCCGCCGCGTCCGCCGCGAAGCGGTCGTACGAGTAGAAGCCCAGCCATGTCGGGTCGTGGTCGGCGTCCCGGGCCCGCTCCAGCCAGCCCTCCGACGCACGCAGCGCGGCTTCCGCGGCCGCCGAGTCGCCCGCCTTCGCGTGCGCCCGGGCCTCGATCAGCCGGAAGAAGCTCATGGTGCGGGCCGTGGCGAGGCCGCGGTTGCGTTCGACGGCCGCCTGCGCGAGGTCGACGCCCTCGTCGGGGAAGTCCCGGTACGTCGCCTGCAGCGACATCGAGGCCAGGACGTACCCGCCGAGCGGTACGTCCGCGGCCGCCCGGGCCAGGCGCAGCGCCTGGATGTAGTAGCGCTGGGCGGCTTCCTGCTGGCCGGTGTCGAAGGCCATCCACCCGGCCAGCCGGGTCAGTTCGGCGGTCGCGCCGAACAGGGCGCGGCCCACTTCGTCGCTGTACGAGCCGAGCAGCAGCGGTGCCGCGTCGACGCGCAGGCACTCGGGCACCATCGACGAACGCCAGTCCCCGCCGCCGTACTTGGAGTCCCAGCGGCGCGCGTCCTCGGCGGCCTCGCGCAGCTTGCCGACGTCGCTGTGGCCGACGCGCTGCGGCGAGGAGTCCGACAGTCCGAGGACCGTCGGGACCAAGGGCGGGGCGTGCGGCGTTTCACCCGAGGGCAGGGCGGGCACAACCGCCGACGCGGGGGGCGACGAGGGCGTGGACGGGGCGGCGGAAGCGGAAACGGACGCAGGGGCGCCGACGGAAGCGGAACCGGAGGGGGTGGACGGCGAGGCCGAGGAGACGGCAGCCCGAGCCGGGCCGGAGCCGGTACCCGGGCCGGAGCCGGCGGCAGCAGCCGGGCCGGCGACGGCGGCAGCACCCGGGCCGCCGGCGACGGCCGCGGGTTCGCGCGCCACGGAGCTGTCGGCCGGAGATATCAGCCAGCGCGAGGCGGGCGTCGCGTACGCCGATACGGAGAACGAGCCGGCCAGCGACTGCCAGATCCCACCACCGCCCCGCCGCCCGGCGAGGTCGAGCCGGTAGAGGTCGGTCGCGGAGCGCACCGCGTCGCCCACGTCCCGCGGGAAGGAGAGGCCGACCTCGGGCGCGGGGTCCGCGTCCGCCAGCCCGATCTCGTGCAGCGGCACCGGCCGCCCGAGCTTCGCGCCGATGGCGGCGGCGATCAGGTGGGGGGCGGCGCCCTGCGGCACCATCCCCTTGGACACCCACCGCGCCACGGAGGTCTTGTCGTAACGAAGCGTCAGGCCGCGCTGTGCGCCGAGGTCGTTGACGCGCCGCGCCAGTCCGGCGTTGCTGATGCCCGCCAGTGCGAGGACGGCGCCGAGCTTCTCGTTGGGTTCGCGGAGCTCCCTGGACATGCGCCACCCCTCGTCACACGCGGAACGCACACAACTCATGCGCACGCACAGGCATTCGCCGGCACTCGTGCGCCGCCGGGGCATAGGCGCCCGGCATTTCGTAAACCCAGCGTAGTTCCCCGCCTCCCAAGCGTTAAGGCCCCGACTTCCGTATGGCGGGATTGTTGTCCGCTCGCACAGTCGGACCCGGGCCCCCGCCGAGGGCGCGCGCCCCCCGGCGCGCCCCCCGTCGTGCTCCGTCCGTGTGGCCGTGCGCCCGCTCGTGCGCTCTGGCCGGTACCGGGCCCCGGCGATTCGATGTGCGGTGCGTGGGTCGGCCCGCTGCGTGGATCCGGTGGGCCGGGGGATGCCGCTGCCTCAATCCCCGCGGGTGGCGGAACGGTCCGGGGGGTGGATCCCGCCTCCCGGACCGCGCCCGCACACCGCGTCCCGTACCGCAGCGCACCACCGAAGAATGGCCGAAACCGACCTATGGGGCGGGAGGAGCGGAACGCCAAATACCGAGTGTCCAAGGCGTGTTCGTTCGTACGTGCGCCCTCTTCGGTAACTCCCGCACGCCTGTCTCGTGGCAGCATGGACCCGAGCCACCCGGGGTCCAGCCGGCCGCGCCCTTCGTGCTGCCCGGCCCGTGCACGCCCCGGTCAATTGCCCACAGGCTGGGGAGGCGGCGGTGCGCTGGTTGGTGGGGTGGAGCAGTATCGCCGCGAGCTTCGGCACGGCCGGCCGCGTCTCCGGCCACGCCGACCGGGGCGGCCGCGGCCCGTACGGCACCCGGGCCGCCTACGGCCCGCCCCCCGGCTTCGACGGGGGCGGCCTGATCACCGGCGGCCTCGCCGACGCCTCCCACCCGGACGACCCCGCAGGCCACGAAGCCGAACGCACCGTCGTCCCGGTCGGCGCCCAACTCCTGTGGGGCGATCCCGACCCGCTGTGGGCCGTCGGCGACTGGCGCCCCGACGAGATCCGCACCCTCACCGCCGACCCCGGCGACCCCTTCACCCGGATCGCCGTCTTCGGCTGCTGCGGCGCCACCGACGCCGAGCTGCGCCGCGCACTCGTCGCAGCCCGCGGCGGGGCCCTGCGCCACCTCACCCAGTGGTCCGGCAGCCACACCGTCGTCGTCCAGACCGGCCGCCGCATCACCGTGGTCGGCGACCTCGCCGGCGCCCGCCCCGTCTTCTACACGCCGTGGGCCGGCGGGACCGCGTACGCCACCGCCGCGCTCCCCCTCGCCGACCTCATCGAGGCACAGCTCGACATCGGCCACCTCGCCGCCCTCCTCGCCTGCCCCGACAGCCCCGAGGCACTGGGCGACGGCACACCGTACGTCGGCGTGCGGCGCATCCCGCCCGGGCACGCCCTGATCCTGCGCGAGGGCTCGCGGGAGATCACCGGGTACGAGCCCGTGGCCTCCCTCGCCGTGGCCGCGCCGGCCGCCGACCCCGACCGGGCGGTCGAGGGCGTACGCGAGGCATTGGTGGACGCGGTGCGCGCCCGGCTCACGGCCCCCAGGCACGCTCCCGACACACTGCCGCACGACCCCGGCCCGGTGCCCGGAATGGGCCCCGCCGACCGGCGCGCCGCCCGCGGGGCGCCCGTGCCGGGAGTCGGCGCCGACCTCTCCGGCGGCAGCGCCTCCGCAACCCTCGCACTGCTCGCCGCCGGCCTGCCCGGCCAGCCGGGCACGATCGCCAGACGCACCGGGGAACGGCTGCTGGCCGTCACCTTCAACGACCTCGCCACCCCCCGGGGCCGCGAGGCCGAACTCGAACGCGCCCACGCCATCGCCGCCAACCCCCGGCTGCACCACGTCGTCGTCGCCGCGGCCGAGGAAGCCCTCCCCTACGCCGACCTCGACGGGCCCCTCACCGACGAACCCGGCCCCTCGCTGGTCATCGCCGCCCGCGAGCGGCGCCGGCTCGCCGCCGGCTCCGCCGACCACTTCGTCGGACACGGCGCCCGCCAGGTCCTCGACGCCCACCCGGCCCGCCTTGCCGACCTCCTCATGGACCGCCGGCGCCGCCACCTGCTGCGCCCCATGGCCGCCCTCGCCCGCTCGGCCCCCGCGGACACACCGGCCTCGCTCCTCGTCCCCTTCTCCGTCTACTCCGCGGCCCGCCGCCTCGCCCGTACGCCGTACCGCACCGGCATGGAGGCCGCCGCGGCCCGGCTGCGCGACGGCGACGTGTGCGACGGACCCTCGTCCGGGCCGGTCGACGCCTCCCTCGCCGCCCTCACCTGGTCCCGGCCGGGACCGGCCGCGGGCTGGCTGACCGGCGAGGCGCTCGCGGAAGTATCGATCCGCCTCACGGCCGCCGCCGGCCGGCCCCCCGTCTCGCTGCGGCCCGGCGAAGCCCGCGCCCGCTCGGCCCTGGCCCGCCACGCCGCCGACCACCGCGTCTTCGAACAGGCCGCCGAAGTCCGCAGCCAGCGCCTGCACGCCCCCTTCCTCGACAACCAGGTCGTACGGGCCGCCCGCGCCCTGCCCGAGTCCCTGCGCGTCCAGCCGGGGGCACGCGCCGCGATCCTGCGCAGCGTGCTGTCCTCGGCCGGCGTCCGCGAACTCCCCCCGGGATGGGGCGCCCCCGCCCACACCCCGAACGAGGCCGCCACCCGTCTGGGCCTCCGCGCCGCCCTGGACTCCCTGCTCGCCCTGTTCACCACCCCGTTGCTCGCCGACGCCGGCCTGATCGAGGCCCGCGTCGTCCGACAGGCCCTGCTGGACGCGGCGGAGGGCCGTCCCGTCCCGCTGGACGGCCTCGCCGAACTCGTCTCCATGGAGCTCTGGCTCGGCCGCCTGCTCAACCGACGCGGCACCTGCTGGACGGGCACCACCACCCCCCGTCGCCGAGCCGTCCCCAACGGCGTTCCCGCCCCCCGCCCGGCACTCTCCTGACGCCCGCTGCCCGCATCAGCGGCAGCTGATCACCGCATCGCCCCAGCTCGCCAGCGCCGGCATCCGGCCCTGCCCCACCTGCTCGACCACCAGCCGCACCGCCTTGCGCCCGGTGAGGGGGACGCTCACGGCGGCCGCCGGGTCGTCATGGCCGAGCGGGCCGGACCGCCACAGCCGCTGCCCGTCCGCGTACACCGAGAACCGGACCTTGCCGTCGGTCAGCAGCGACAGGCCGTCCACCCCGGCCCGCGCCGAGAACGAGCTGCACGGCCGGTTGAGGGCGATCTCCACCGAGGACGGGGCGCGCACGGTGATCCCGTGTGCGTAGCGCCGGTCGGCGATCTCCAGCCCCCAGCGCTGCCACACCCAGCTGCTGTGCCAGGTCTGCAGTTCGGGGCCGCTGTGGTTGCCGAGCACCGAGTGGGCGAGCCCGGCCAGCTGGTATCCCCGCGGCGGCTGCGGCGGGCTCGGTGTGGGCGAGGGCTTCGGCGGCGCCGGGCTGGGCGTTGCAGGGGCCCCCACCGACGGCGACGGCGACGCGGCACCCGTCGTGGGCGCCGGCGCGGCCCGCGACGCGGACGCGGACGCGGCCGGAGCGGGAGGGGGAGGGGGAGCGGGCGCCGTCGCGGGCGGCGATGCGGGTGGTGCGGGTACGGGCTCCTCCACGGCCGACGGCTCGGACACGGCCGGGGCCGGGGCCGGGCTCGACGGCAGCGGCGCCGGGACGGCCGGCGCGGTCACGCCGGACGCGGGCCTGGCCTGGGGCACCGGCTCGGGCTCGTCCCCGGCCAGCGCGAACACCACGCCGGCTGCCGCGGCGACCGCGAGCCCGGCGGCAAGCGAGGCCTTGGCCGACACCCCGAGCCCCTCGGAGACCACCGCCCCGCCGATTCCGCCCCCGGAC
>NZ_JACBGN010000343.1 GCF_013401435.1 Streptomyces sp. BR123 | reverse complement strand
CACCGCGGCCGCCCCCGCCACCGCCGCCCTGCGCAACCGTGTCGTCATGCCCGGCCTCCTGCCACGCGACGTCCAGGTCCAGGTCCAGGTCCAGCCATTCCAAGCTAGCCCGGCCCCCGAACGGCGGCGACCGCACCCTGACGGCCCAACCGCCGGAACGGGAAACACCGCAAGGCCGGACCGGGAGGGTGCCCGTCAGCCGACCGGGTTGCGGCGGGGCGAGCCGTCTGGACGGCAGGCTCGGTGTCGCCGCCGCCGTACGGTGGAGGCGCTCGATGCGCCGGCACCTGGCGGAGCCTCGGGTGATCAGGGCCGCGCCGACGATGCCCACGAGCCGGGCCGGTCCCCGGCAAGGGCGACACCGACGATCCGGGGCCCGCACCGGCGATCGAGCAGGCACACGACCCGGTTCGGCGGATGCGACTCGCCGGCTGCCCTGGCGCGTTTGGGCCGCCCTCAATCCGGCGGTCGGCGCCGGCGGCCGGTTCTGCCAAGCAAGGGGCCGGGCACCGGGCACCGGGCACCGGGCACCGGGCAGCTTGTCACGGCGTTCGGGCAACTGGCGGGCTTCCGCGGCCGGGTACTGTCAGACCTTCAGACCTGCAGACCTCGGCGCCGTCGAGCCATGGCCTCCGGCGAAACCTTCCTCCGCCCCTGCAACGGCGCTTGAGTAGGCTTGTCGTGGCTCATCACGGACCGGGGGAGAACGCGCATGGAATGGCTGCGCCATGACGACCCTCCGCAGATCGGGCCCCACATCACCCTGGCCCGGCTCGACGCGGGCTTCGAACAGGCCGTTTCCGCACGCCGCTTCATCGCCCGCAGCGCCGACGGCGACCGCACCTTCCTTGCCTGCCTCCCGCGCATCGACGTCGACCCGACCCGCTGGGCGATCGAGGCGGAGGGCGCCCGTCGGCTCTCGATACCGGGATTCCTTCCGGTCGGGGAGGTCGGCGGCACTGCGGAACTCCCGTGGTGCACGGCACCGTACGTCCCCGCCCTCCCTCTCCCGGCCGCCCTGCGAGCTCACGGCGGTCCGTTGCCCGAGCCGGTCGCACGGGCCCTGGGCGCCGCCCTCGCCCGAACGCTGGCCACCGCCCACGCCCACGGCGTGACGCACGCAGGCCTGTCCCCTGCCGCCGTACTGCTCACCACCGAAGGCCCCCGCCTGAGCTGCTTCGGGGCGGTACGGGCCGCGGCCCCGGACGGGGAGCAGCGCAGCGGTCTGCCGGGCCTTGAATCCGGCAGTCTCGCTCCGGAACAAGCCGCCGGCGGACGGCCTCAGCCGCTGGGCGACGTGTACGCCCTGGGGGCGGTGCTCGCCTACGCGGGAACCGGCCATACCGTCCCCGAACGTAATGAACTTCCCTCCAGCTTCCGCGAATTGGTAGCGGCTTGCCTCTCGCGGGACCCCCAGAGGCGTCCGCAGGCGCACCAAGTCCTCGCCCACCTGGAGTCAGCCACACGTACCGCAGCGCATCAGGCCGGGGTCTTGGACGCGGCCGTCCCGATGCCCCTGCCGGCGGCCGTGGTCGCCGCGATCGCGCGCCAGTCGGGGCAGATCCTCGCGGCTGAACTCCCTGCTCCTGCTTCCCTGGACTGACGGCTGATGCTCTCTCCGCTCACCCACGACGACCCGCACGGGCTCGGCGCCTACCGCCTCATCGCCCGCCTGGGCAGCGGCGGCATGGGCACCGTCTACCTCGCCCGCTCAGCCTCGGGCCGTACGGCAGCGCTGAAGACGATGCATGCCCGCATCGCCGCCGACCCCGCCGCCCGCACCCGCTTCCGGCTTGAGGTGGACGCGGCTCGCGTCATCGGCCCCGTCCACGGCGCCCGGGTCTTCGACGCCGACCCGCTCGCCGACACCCCGTGGCTGGCCACCGAGTACGTTCTGGGCCCGCCCCTCGACGAAGCCGTCTCCCTCGCAGGACCGCTCCCCGAGCCCGCGGTACGCACGCTCGGAGCCCTGCTGTGTGCGGCTCTGGCCCAGCTCCACGCCTCGGACGTCGTCCACCGCGACCTCAAACCCTCCAACATCATGATCACGGCAGACGGTCCCAAAGTCATCGACTTCGGCATAGCCCGTGCGATCGGCGACGACCGCCTCACCCGCACCGGTACCGCCGCGGGCACGCCGGCCTTCATGTCCCCCGAGCAGGCGACCGGCCAGGAACACACCTCTGAGGGAGACGTCTTCGCACTTGCCGGCGTCCTCACCTATGCGGCCACCGGCCGCGGGCCCTTCGGCACCGGACAGCACGCCGACCTCATCTACCGCGTCCGCTACGCCGACCCCGACCTCACCGGAGTCCCCCCGGCCCTGCTCCCGATCCTGACCCGCTGCCTCAGCAAGAACCCCGCCGACCGCCCCAGCACCACCGACCTCGCCGCCCAGTTGTGCCCTGGGCAGGGCGGCTTCGCCGACCACCTCCCCGATCCCCTGCTCATGGAGATCACCCGCCGCGTCGGTGACGTCTGGCACGCCCGGCCCCACCGCCTCCCGGCCCCACCGGATCACGCCTTCGCCGGATCCTTCCCGAGCGGCACCCGGTCCGTCCCGTCCACCCCGTCCGTCGTGTCGCGCCGCAAGCTCCTGGTCCTCGGAGGGATTTCCGCACTCGGAGCGGCAGCGGCGGGAGCCGGCGCCTGGGCATGGTCGGGCCGTCAGGACACCACCGGCCCGAAGCCACCCGCCGTCGCCTCGAAGGAACCCGCGTGGGACATGCTCTGGCAGGTGAGGGGCACCAGCGTCGCCGACCCCCTCGTTCCCCCCTCGCCACTCGTCCTGGACGGACTGCTCGTCGTGGGCGAGAACGGCGTACAGGGCCTGGATCCCGCGACCGGAGCGACGAAGTGGTCCGACCCCGGTGTCTGGTTCATGCGCCGGACCGCCACGGACGGCAAGCAGATCTACGCCGCCGACCACACCCTCGAAGAGACCGATCCGCTCCGCGTCGCCACGGTCGATCCGGCCACGGGAAAGCTCAGGGCCCCGTTCAGTGAACTCAAGGACCTGAGGGCGATCCTCTACGGAACCCAACTGCTCTGCGCGACGGGCGACGCCGTCTACCTGGTGGGCGGCCGAGGCCCCCACACGAACACCGGCTTCGGCAAGGACCAGACGTGGTTCCTGCTGGGCATCGACGCCCGTTCGGGCAACAAACTCTGGGAGGTCCCGCTCCCCGCCCGACCGGACAAGTCCGAGCGCCTGCACTTCCTGTCCGCCCAGGCAGTGGGCAAGTACCTGGTCCTCGTCCAGCAGTCCGCGGGCGGAGTACCGCGCCTGGTCGTACACGACGCGCTGACGGGCAAAGCGCTGTGGGACCGGCCGCTCGACGGCAAGCAGTCGGCTTTCAGCCGGGCCCATCCGGCCGTGGACGACCGGCACGTGTACCCGTCGGCAGGTGAACTCGTCGCCCTCGGCCTGGCCGACGGCAAGGTGGCCTGGCGGTTCGCAGGGGAAACACCGGGGGCGCGCTTCAGCCCCCCGGCCGTCAAGGACAGTGTGGTGTACGCGGTGGAGGAAAGCCGCGGCATGGTCGCGCTCGACGCCACGAGCGGCACACTGCGGTGGGCGGAGAAGGGCCGCGAGGTCACGGCCGACGACCTCGACACCCCGCCCGCAGTCGGCATCACGCAGGTGTACAGCAGCGCTGCGTCCGGACTGGTGGCCGCGGACATCAGGACCGGGGCCGTGTCCCGTCCCTTCAAGGCCGCCAAGGCGAGGTACTTCGCCCACGCGTCCGCCGGGCGGCTCATCGCCATCGGCGACGAATACACCGCCGCGTACCCCCTCGCTTGAGCTCACAGAAAGCCTCACACGCAATGAAGCCCCTGGAATCCGGAGACCCGATCCGACTGGGCCCGTACCGCATCCTCGCCGTGCTCGGCGAAGGGGGCATGGGCAGGGTCTACGTCGGTCAGGACGGCGGGGGGCAGGCCGCCGCCGTGAAAGTGCTGCACCCCCACCTGACGCACGACCGGAACCTCACGCAACGATTCGTCCGCGAGGCCCAGATGGCCAGGGCGGTCACCGGCGGCTCCGTGGCCCGCGTCCTGGACGCCCGAACGGAGGGCGGGCGTCCGTGGATCGCCACCGAGTTCCTGACCGGGCCGACACTCGCGGATGCCGTCCGCTCCCACGGGCCGTTCGACGAGCCGACGGTACGGGCCCTGGCGGCGGCGCTCGCCCACGCGCTCCGCGACATCCACGCCGCCGGCCTCGTCCACCGCGACCTGAAGCCCGCCAACATCGTGCTCACCGCGACGGGCCCCCGCGTCATCGACTTCGGCATCGCACGCCCTGAACACGGCCTCACCCTCACCGCCACCGGTCAGGCCCCGGTCACCCCCGGCTACAGCGCGCCCGAGCAGGTCCTGGGGCAGCGCGTCGGTGCACCGGCCGACGTCTTCTCCCTGGGTGCGGTCCTGGTGTACGCGGCGAGCGGGCAGCACGCGTACGAGGGTTCACACGTCGCCGCCGTGCAGTTCGAGGTCGTCCACGGCGAGCCGCGCCTGGACCGCGTACCGCCCGCGCTCCAGCCGTTGATCGGCCCGTGCCTCGCCAAGGACCCGGCGTCGCGGCCCTTGCCGGACCAGATCATCCAGGCCTCCGCCCCGCCCCGAGGCGCCGAACGCGCCTGGCGGAAGGGATCGATCGCGCAGGACATCGCGACCCGCGGGCACAGCCTCCACCGGCTGACCACACTGCCCGGCGGGGTCGCACCGCACTCCGTGTCACGTCGCCGCCTGCTGACGGGCCTCGCGGTCGGCGGATCGGTACTCGCGGCCGGCGGCGGCACCGCCGCGTGGTGGATCCTTTCGGGTCGCGGCCCCTTCGACGTCCCTCCAGCCGTACAGACCCCCCAAGCCCGCGTCCTGGACCCGCAGAAGGGCGACTTCGTCCTCGGCAAGGCTCCCGAGCCGCTCTGGAGCGTCCCCTCGTCGCTCTCGGACGACTCGCCCGCGCCCCTCCCCGTACGGGACGTCATCATCGGCGGAGCACCGAACGGCGGCATCGCCGCGCGCAGCGTCGTCGACGGCACACTCCGTTGGTCGGCGCCGAAGACGGTGGCCGCCAACCGCTATCTGTCCCTCTCCGACCAACTGGTGGCGGCCACCGACCGGAACGGCACTCTGGTGACCTTCGTCGCCTCGACCGGCGAGCCCAAGTGGACGTCTCCCGCGGACGCCGCCTCGCTCCTCGCCGCGGACGACGAAGCCGTCTATGTGATCACCAAGGACGGGCGGGTGCGCAGCATCGGCCGGTCCGACGCCAAGGTCCGCTGGACCGTCGACGTCGACGCGGACCTCGGCACGAAGGCCGCGTCGCGCGGCCTGGCGGCCCACGGGCGGCTGGTCCTCACGGCGGCGGACGGCTCCGTCGTCGCCCTCGACACGACCGACGGCCGCAAGGCATGGGACCGCGGCAAGCAGTTCGACGACGGCCGGGCCAAGCTCGCCTTGTCGGGGCGCTCCCTGTGCCTGACCGGAAAGAACCTCTCCGTTCTCGACATCATCGACGGCAAGGACCTCTGGTCGGCCGAGAACCCCAAACCGCCGAACGGCGGCGCGATCTACTGGGGCCCTCCGACCATCCACGGCGACCACGTGTATGCGAGTGTCCTGGGATTCCCTCTCCGCTACGACCTCCGGAACGGCAAGGCAACCGACTGGGCCTACGCAGGCCTCCTCGAATGCGACCCGCCCAGCCCGCTCGTCGTGCAGGGAAACGGCCTCTGGTCGGTCGCCGTCAACAAGACCCAAGCGGGCATCAACGTCATCGACCTCTCGCCCGAGAACCGGCCGCCGTGGGTGTTCCCCGTCATCAAGAACCCCGACCGCTACTGGATCACGGCCGACGCGAACCGCGTCTTCCTCCTGGACGGCGCGTCACTCGGCGCCCTGCCCGTCTTCTGAGCCGGCGAGCCCCGTTCCACCGAACCATCCGGAGCCGCGTCACGCAGAAGGCCAGGTCAGACGCATGCCTGATCTGGCCTTCCTTCAAGCAACGAAAAAGCCCCGGATCACGGCGAGTGAGTCCGGGGCTTTCATGGAGCCGCCTTCGGGATTCGAACCCGAGACCTACGCATTACGAGTGCGTTGCTCTGGCCAACTGAGCTAAGGCGGCACCGCCGGGAGACGAGAGTTCCCCCGGAGGGGTTCGCTCATCAGCAGCGGCGCCTAGTCTACAGGCTCGGACAGGGTGCCCCGAACCACGTGATCGTTACGTGCACTTTTTGCCGTTTGCCGGGGGCTTGCCCTCCAGGAGGTAGGTGTTCAGCGCGTTGTCGATGCAGGTGCTGCCGCGGCCGTAGGCCGTGTGGCCGTCGCCGTCGTACGTGAGCAGGACGCCCGAGTCGAGCTGGCCCGCCAGGGACTGTGCCCACTTGTACGGGGTCGCCGGGTCGCGGAGGGTGCCGACCACCACGATCGGCGGGGCTCCCTTCGCGGTCAGCGGGCGCGCGGCGCCGGTGGCGTCGACCGGCCAGTACGTGCAGTTCAGGGAGGCCCAGGCGAGGCCCGCGCCGAAGACCGGCGATGCCTTCCGGAAGGAGGGGAGGGCCTCGGTGACGGCGTCGGGGCCGGAGAAGGCCGGGGGCTGGTCGAGGCAGTTCACGGCGGCGTTGGCGTACATCAGGTTGGCGTACTTGCCGTCCGCCTCGCGCTCGTAGTAGCTGTCGGCGAGGCCGAGGAGGCCGGAGCCGTCGCCGCCCATCGCCGCGGCGAGCGCCTCGCGCAGCTGCGGCCACGCGCTCTCGTCGTACAGCGCGGCGATCACGCCGGTCGTGGCGAGGGACTCGCCCAGCGGGCGCTTCGGGTCGCCGCTCGGCACCGGCTTGGCGTCCAGGGTGCGGAAGAACTCCTGCAGGCGTTCGGCGATCGCCTCGGGGCCGCCCTTGCCGAGGGGGCAGTCGGACTGCTTGGCGCAGTCCCGGGCGAAGGAGCGGAAGGCCGTCTCGAAGCCCTCGGTCTGGTCGCGGTTCATGTCGAGGGCGGGACGGGAG
>NZ_JACBGN010000342.1 GCF_013401435.1 Streptomyces sp. BR123 | reverse complement strand
GGCGGGACGGGGGCGGTGTACCCGTGTTCCCAGGCCTGGTCGGCGATGGTCTGCTCGACGTTCTTGATGGTGACCGGGTCGGAGTTGATGGCCAGGACGCAGGCGTCCTCGCAGGGGGCGGGGCAGAGCCGACCGGTGAATTCGGGGAAGTTGTTCGTCGCGTGGAGCCGGTCCGAGGCGGCCCGCCAGTCGCCGTGCGCGGCGTAGGCGTTCCACTCGGGTATGAGGTTGCCGAGCGGGCATCCGCCGTGGCAGAAGGGGACACCGCAGTCCATGCAGCGGTTGGCCTGCGCGGACACCAGGGGCAGCAGCGCCTGCCCGGCGTGGACCTCCAGCCAGTCGCCGATCCGACGGTCGGCGGGCCGGGACGGGACGGGGCTGCGGGGCGTGCGGAGGAATCCGTGCGGATCGGTCATGCGCCGCCTCCCTGGCTCACGGGGCGGTTCCGGCGTTCAGACCAGGCTACGCCGGGTCCGCCGGACCGTCCCGGCGACCGCCGGGACGGTGCGGCCGGTCAGTCCAGGTCGGCGTGGTAGACGCCGGCCGTGGCGTCGGCGAAGAGCGTGAACTGCACCCGGGCCCCGCCCCTGCCGCCCGGGCCGTCCTGCTCGCACTCGATGTCGAGCTCCACCGGTTCGGCGTCCACGAGTACGTACTCGCCGTAGCTGTCGAAGTCGCCGGGACCGTCGGCGACGCCGATGTGGATCGGGGTGTCGTCGGGCAGTGCGGCCAGCACCTCGCGCAGTCGGCCGGCGGTCCATACCTGTGGGTTGTGATCGAACGTCTCAGCCATGCGCAGACAGTAGAGCCATCCGGGGTCGGCGGCGGCCGCGCCGCGCCGAACGGTTCTTCGCGGACACAGGTCGGTTCTTCAGGGTGTGTCGGCACCCTCCCACAGGGCGGCCAGGTGGGCGTGCAGGACGTCCTGCGCCTGGTCCGCCGCGAGGTGGCCGATGAGGACGTGCGCGGTGAGTCCGTCGGCGAGGGCGAGGAGGGTACGGGCCTCCCGGGCCGGGTCCGGGAGGGCGGCGGCATCTCCGGCGGCGCCCCCGGCGGCTTCCGCGACGAGGCGGGTGAACACGTCCTGCAGGGCCGCGTAGTTGGCGCGCACCGCGCGGGCCAGCGGCTCGCTGACGGCGGCCTGGGCGAGGAAGGCGAGCCAGACCCGGGCCTCGGCGCGGTGTTCCTCGCGCAGCAGGGCGAGTTCGGTGGCCGCGTGGCCCAGGGCCGTTCCGGCGGACTGGGCCGGGCTGCGGACCAGGCGGGCCCGTACGCGCTCGCCGATGCGGTCGCCGACGTGGGCGAGCGCGAAGAGGAGCATCTCCTCCTTGGTGCGGAAGCACCGCTGGACGGCGCCCATGGACACCTGGGCGCGTTCGGCGACGTCGCGCAGGGTGACGCCCTCCAGGCCGCTCTCGTCGGCGAGCGCGCAAACGGCCTCGGCGATGAGGCGGCGTCGCCCTTCGTGGTCCACCTGCCGGGGCATGGCGTGTCTCCTGTCCGTGGTGTGCCGTGTCCGGGGCCGACTTTATGCGATGCACCCGCATCGGTTCGCGGTGTATCGTTCCGATGCAAGCGCATCACAACGAGGTACGGGGAGGTGGGGACCGTGCGCGAACCCCTGTGGCGGCTGTCGGCGGCGGAGCAGGCGGAGGCGGTGCGCCGGGCGGAGGTCTCGGCGGTGGAGCTGGTCGACAGCCATCTGGAGCGCATCGCCGAGGTCAATCCGCGGGTGAACGCGGTCACCCGGCTCATGGCGGAACGGGCCCGGGCGGACGCGGCCGCCCTCGACCGGCGGCGCGCGGCCGGCGAGGCCCTGGGCCCCCTCGCGGGGGTGCCGTTCACGGTGAAGGAGACCACCGCCGTGGCGGGGGTGCCGACCACGTTCGGCGTGGAGCGGTTCCGGGACCTCGTGGCGCCCGCGGACGCGCCTCCCGTGGCGCGGCTGCGCGCGGCCGGGGCCATTCCGGTCGGGCACTCCAACATGCCGACGCTGGTCCTGGCCGGGATGCACACGCGCAGCGAGCTGTTCGGGGACACCCTCAACCCGTGGGACCCCGCGCGGACCCCCGGAGGGACCAGCGGGGGCGACGCAGTGGCCGTCGCGACCGGCATGGCGGCGCTCGGGCTCGGCAACGACTCCGGCGGATCGCTGCGCGTCCCGGCCCACTTCTGCGGGGTCGCGGCGCTCAAGCCGACGGCCGGCCGGTTCCCCGCCGACCACCGCGTCCTCGGCCCGGAAGACCCCGGGCCGGCCTCGCAGATCCTGGTCACCGATGGCCCGCTGGCCCGCCGGGTAGGCGATCTGCGGCTGGCGTACGAGGTCCTGGCCGGGGCCGATCCCCGCGACCCGCGGGCGGTGCCGGTACCCGTCCGCGGGGAGGCGCTCCCGGGGCCGGTGAAGGTCGCGGTGGTCGCGGACCCCGGCGGGCACGGAGTCCACCCCTCGGTGCGGGCGGCCGTGGAGGCGGCGGCGGGCGCGCTGCGCGACGCCGGGTACGACGTGTGCGAGGTGGCGGACGTACCGCGGCTGGACGAGACGGTGGAGGTGTACGACCGGATCACCATGACGGAGTTCGCACCGTCCTGGCCCGCGGTACGGGGGCTGCTCGGCCCGGAGGGGAGCCGTTACATCGAGATGGCCATGGAACGGACGCCTCCGGTGGACGCGGCCGGACTGGTCCGGCTGATGGGGACCTGGCTGGGCATCCGCCGCTCGTGGGCGGAGTTCCTCGACGCATGGCCGCTGCTGCTCGGCCCTTCGTTCACCGAGCCGCCGGTCGAACCGGGACTGGAGTCACGGGACCGGGCGGGCCGGGAGCGGGTCGCGTCGGGCCTGCGGCTGTGCACGGCGACGAGCTTCGCGGGCGTGCCCGGCGTGGCCGTGCCGACCGGGACGGACGCCGACGGACTGCCCTGCGGGGTGCAGATCGTCGGGCGGGCGTTCCGCGAGGACCTGTGCCTGGACGCGGCCCGGGCGGTGGAGGACCGGCTCGGCGTCCTGGCCCCGGTGGACCCGCGGGGATAGCACGTCCCGACGTCCCCCATTCGGCCCCCGGGCCGCCGGTTGCGGCGTGCGGTGCCGGGACGCAGCGGCTGCCGCGTCCCCGCCGCCGGCATCGAGCACGAGCGCACCGACGGACAGCCCGGCAGCCCGACGGACGACCGGGCAGGCCTCCGTCACTCCTCCCCGCACGGCCGCCGGGGTCCACCCCTGCCGGCAGCAACCCTCGCCCCGTACGCAGGGTCGCACTGGCACCCGCCGGACCGGGCAGGGCACGACCGGGGCCCGGCCCGGCCCCCTACCTGCTGCCCGCGTTGAGCAGCCGGTTGGGGGTCTGTGCCGGGACGCCCGTCAGGACGTCCCGCGCGGCCCGCCCGGTGATCCAGGTGCGGACCTGTGCCGGGGTCGCGTCCGGGTGCCCGGACAGATACAGGGCGACCGCGCCCGCCACGTGCGGGGCGGCCCACGAGGTGGCGATGGCGTCGCTGGTCACGGTGCCCGCGCCCGCCAGCGCGGAGGTGATCCTCTCGCCGGGGGCGTACAGGTCGACGCACGGGCCGTGCCCGGAGCCGAACGCGTCGCTGTCCCGCCAGTGGTGGTCGGCGGCGGTGGACGCGGCGACCACGAGTGCACCGCGCGCGCCGGCCGGGGAGTGCCCGCAGGCGTCGTCGGCGAAGTTGCCCGCCGAGACGACCACGGGGATCCCCGAGGCGATCAGACGCTCCACGGCGGCGTCGAGGGCGGCGGAGCGCTTCTCCAGGTTGAGGGACATGTTGACCACGGCCGGACGGCGGGCGTGCTCGGCCACCCAGTCCACCGCCTTGATGACGGAGGCCTCGGCGGCCGGGCCGGCGTCCTTCGCCCGGGCCGAGCCGCCCCCGCCCTCCTCGCACGCGATGGCCTGCACGCGGACGAGTTCGGAGCGCGGGGCGACGCCGTGGGTGCGTCCGCCGATGATGCCGGCCACGAACGTGCCGTGCCCCAGGCCGCCGCCGTCGAGGCAGTCACCCGCGTCCGGGTCCCCGACGAAGTCGGCCCCGAGGGAGGCGCGGCCGCCGAACTCCGCGTGCCTGACCTCCATGCCGGTGTCGAGCACGTAGACGCGTACGCCGCTGCCTTCGGCGCCCGCGGCGAAGGTGCCGTCGAGCGGCGGGGTGCGCTGGTCGATCCGGTCCAGGTTCCACGGGACCCCCGTGCGGGGGGCGGGCGCGGCGCCGGGGTTCCCGGACGGCGGCCGGCTGCCCGTGGGGGCGCCGGAGGGTACGGTGCCGCCGCCCGGCGAGCCGATCGGCGCGGGCCGGGACGGACCGGAGGAGGCCGTGGGCGCCCCTGCAGTGCCTGGGGCGGCCGGGTCCTCGGTCGGGGAGCAGGCCGAGAGCCCGAGTGCCACCGCCGCCGCGGTGGCCGCCATCGCGTGGGTGCGCGCGCGTGCCATGTCGTCCCCTGTCGCCGCTGAGGCCGTCTGCCGTCGGCGGCGGAGACGTCGGGGGCGGCGGCGCGGTTGCACGGGACAGGGCGGATCCCGTCCGGCCGTCCGCGCGCCCGAACGCGCACGCGCAACCTTCCGCCGAGGTGTCGGCAGCCGGCGAAGCATCCGGCACGCCACGGGGCCGCACCCCGGGTCCGGGACCGACAGTGGTCCTCGCCGCCGGCCCCCGCACCCGGGACCGGACCGGGACCGGGGTGCGGCCCCGGACCCGTGGTGTCAGACGGACGCCGTGCGGGCCCGGGCGAGTACCGCCCCGGTGTCCACGCCCGTCGGGAGGGTGCCGTAGGCCCCGCCGTGCTCACCGCCGAGCCGGGAGGCGCAGAAGGCGTCGGCGACCGCGGCCGGGGCGTGCCGCTGCAGCAGCGCCCCCTGGAACACCAGGGCCATGGTCTCGGTCAGCTGCCGGGCCCGGTACTCGGCCTCGGCCGGGTCGGCGAGCTGCTTGTGCAGCGCGGCCACCGCCGCGTCGAGGTGCCGGTCGGCGCCCGCCGCCCGGCCCACCTCCGCGAAGAACGCCTCCACGGTCTCCGGCTGCCGGGCCATGGCCCGCAGCCCGTCCAGCGCGGCCACGTTGCCCGAGCCCTCCCAGATGGACGACAGGGGGGCTTCGCGGTAGAGGCGGGGCATGCCCGAGTCCTCGATGTAGCCGTTTCCGCCCAGGCACTCCAGGGCCTCGGCGGCGTGTCCGGGAGCCCGCTTGCACACCCAGTACTTGGTCACGGCCAGCCCCAGCCGGCGCAGCAGCGCCTCGTCCGTGTCACCGCGGGCGACCCGGTCCGTGGCCCCGGCCAGCCGCATCGCGACGGCGGTGGCGGCCTCGGACTCCAGCGCCAGGTCGGCGAGGACGTTGCGCATCAGGGGCTGGTCGATCAGGGCCTTGCCGAACGCCCGCCGGTGGGTGGCGTGGTGGACCGCCCGGATCAGCCCGAGGCGCATGCCGGACGCCCCGCCGAGGACGCAGTCGAGGCGGGTCGTGTTGACCATCTCGATGATGGTGGCGACCCCGCGCCCCTCCTCCCCCACCAGCCGGCCGAAGGCCTCGTCGTACTCGATCTCGGCGGAGGCGTTGGAGCGGTTGCCCAGCTTGTCCTTGAGCCGCTGGAGCAGCAGGCGGTTGCGGCTGCCGTCCGGCAGCACCCGCGGGAGCAGGAAGCACGACAGTCCGCCGGGGGCCTGCGCCAGGGTGAGGAAGACGTCCGACATGGGCGCCGAGGTGAACCACTTGTGCCCGGTGAGTCGGTACGTGCCGTCCCCGGCCGGTACGGCGGTCGTGGTGTTGGCGCGGACGTCCGATCCGCCCTGCTTCTCGGTCATCGACATGCCGGCGATCAGTCCGCGCTTGGTGTCGGGGCGGCGCAGGCCGAAGTCGTAGGTGCAGGAGGCGAGCAGGGGCTCCAGCCATTCGGCCAGGGCGGGCGTCGCACGCAGGGCGGGGACGGCCGCGTACGTCATGGAGACCGGGCAGGTGTGGCCCGCCTCGACCTGGCTCCAGACGAGGAACTTCGCCGCGCGGGCGACGTGCGCACCGGGCCGGTCGTCGGCCCAGGGGGCGGCGTGCAGGCCGTGCGTGACGGCGGTGCGCATCAGCTCGTGCCAGTACGGGTGGAACTCGACCTCGTCGACGCGGTGGCCGTAGCGGTCGTGGGTGTGCAGCACCGGGGAGTTCTCGTTGGCCAGGCGCCCCCAGTCGGCGGCCTGTTCGGAGCCGGCGAGGACGCCGAGCTCGTGCAGCTCGGGCGCGGCCCAGCCGGCTCCCTCGCGGTCGAGGGCGGCCAGCAGGGCCGGATCCGCAGCGGCGTCGTAGCCGTGGTGCGG
Organism: Streptomyces sp. BR123; assembly: GCF_013401435.1. Taxonomy (GTDB): domain Bacteria; phylum Actinomycetota; class Actinomycetes; order Streptomycetales; family Streptomycetaceae; genus Streptomyces. The sequence continues at coordinate 731 of NZ_JACBGN010000342.1, read as the reverse complement.
CGGTACCTGGTTGGTGACCTCATGCGTCTGCGGCATCGTGTCCTCCAAGGGCGCGCAGGGTGAAGGTGATCAGGCCGGGGATGACGTCGCCGGGGGCCGCGTAGCCGTCGGCGAGGGGCCCGACGAGCGCCTCGGCAATGGCGCCGACCAGTGCGGCGGCGGTCAGCTCGGGGTTCTGCGGGGGCAGTTCGCCGACGGCCGTGCCCGCGGCGATCCGTTCGGCGTACACGTCGCGGAACGCGCGCCGGAAGACGAGGCGTTCGGTGTCGACGGCCGGGTCGGCGGGTTCCGCGAGGAGGGCGTAGGCCCGCCGGGGCGCCTGCAGCGCCCGGGCGGCGAAGGTCTCCACTGCTGCGGCCACCCGCTGGGCGGCGGTCCCGGGGCGGTCCGCGGCGGCGGCGACGGCCTCCAGCTCCCGCGCGACCAGGGTGCGGAACAACGCGGCGGCGAGTTCGGACTTGCCGGAGAAGGACTGGTAGACGCTGCCGGTGGAGATGCCGGCCTCGGCAGCGATCGCGGCGACGGAGCAGCCTGCGTACCCCTCCCGGGAGAGCAGGCGGACGGCGGCTTCCAGGACCCGGTCGCGGCGGGCGTCGAGGCGGGCCTGTACGGCAGGCGGGCGGCGGTAGGGCACGGGAAGGATTGAAGCACCGATTCACTGCTTCACGAAAGACCCGTCCCGCGCCGGCACCGCGCGGCGGGGCGGTATCGGGGGGCGGGCGAGTCCGGCG
>NZ_JACBGN010000341.1 GCF_013401435.1 Streptomyces sp. BR123 | reverse complement strand
GGCCGGGAGGGCCGGGAGGGCTCAGACGAGGGAGGAGTAGAGCCCGGGGCGGCGGTCGCGCAGGTAGGGGTTGTTCTCGCGCGAGTTCCGCAGCAGTTCGGGATCGGCCTCGCCGATCACCATCTCCTCGCCGCGGCCGGCCCGGGTCCGGGTGACTCCGTCCGGAGAGGCCAGGCAGCTGAGTCCGACGAACTCGAACTCGCCTTCCGGGCCGGTGCGGTTGACGTACGCGATGTACATCTGGCTCTCGAAGGCCCGTACGGGGACGAGCTGTTCGGCGACGAACTGGAACGGGTGCATCTGCGCGGTCGGCACCAGGAGGAGGTCGGTGCCGGCCAGCGCGTGGGCCCGGACGTTCTCCGGGAACTCCACGTCGTAGCAGATCATGATGCCGATGCGGAGGCCGTTCAGGTCGGCCTGGACGACCTGGGTGTCGCCGGGCGTGAAGGCCTCCTGCTCGAAGCAGCCGAACAGGTGGGTCTTGCGGTAGTTCGCGAGGCGGGCCCCGTCCGGGCCGATGAGCTGCGCCGAGTTGTAGACGGTCTCGCCGTCCCGCTCCGGGTAGCCGTAGAGGACGGCGAGCCCGTGGCGGCGGGCGATCTCGCCGATGGCGCGGGCCGACATGCCGTCGGCGGCCTCGGCGAGGGAGGCGACGTCCTCGACCGGCAGCGCGTAGCCGGTCAGGAACATCTCCGAGGTCACGAGGAGCCCGGAGCCCGCCTCGGCGGCGCGGGCCGCGGCCTCGTCGAGCGCCTTCAGGTTCACGGCGGTGTCACCGAGAACTCCGGAGCTCTGGAGGAGGGCGGTGCGCAGCGGGGGCATGGGCTACCTCTGTGACAGGTGGGGTGGGGTGTCCTACGAAGGTACGGTTACGCGTTCGACCCGGACAAGCCGTGACCGTTGCGCTGCTCGCATCGATTCGTTGCGCGTTTGTCCCGCAGGGCGGCGATTCGTTGCGCAGGGGGGCCGTGGGGTTCCCCGCCCCGGCGGTGCGGAACGGGTCGGGGGCGCCCGCCGTGCGGGCCGGCGGGCACCTCGTCGCCGCAGGTAGTCGAGGGTACAGGCGGTCGCCGGCACCCGCGGTGGGTCCGTCCGCCGCTCCTGCGGGGCATAAAGCCGCCCACGGTGGTTGCTGACCATGGCGACCGTCGTACCGAGCAGTCCGTCGGCGGCGCACGGGGCCGGCGAGACGCTGTGCGGGGCCCGGGGCGCGCCGCCCGCTGGAGAGGAGCACACCGCCCCATGTCGCCCGAAACCGAGACCGCCGCGCCCGTCCACGTCCTGGACAACCCTGTCTGGGCCGCGCTGAACGGCCCGAGCGGCGGTGCGTTCGCCGAGGCCGCGCCCGGCGGGCTGGCCGCCCGCTACACCGCCGACACCTCGCCGTTCGGCGCGCCGGCGGACCCGCAGGACCCGCGCGCCTGGGCCGACCTGGCGGAGCTGGTGGGGCCGGGCGGGCCGGTGTGGGTCACCGGGCTGCTGACCCCGCCGCCCGCGTGGACGACGGTGCTCTCGGTCGAGGGGGTGCAGTTGGACGGTTCGGCGGTACGGGCCGAGCCCGCGCCGGAGGCGGTGCGGCTGGGCCCGGCAGACGTGCCGGAGATGATCGAGCTGGTGGAGCTGACGAAGCCGGGGCCGTTCCTGGACCGCACGGTCGAGCTGGGCACCTACCTGGGCATACGGCACGGAGGGCGGCTCGTCGCGATGGCGGGCGAGCGGATGCGGCCTCCGGGCTGGTCGGAGATCAGCGCGGTGTGCACACATCCGGACCACCGGGGGCGGGGGCTCGCCGCGCGGCTGGTCCGGGCGGTGGCGGCGGAGGTCAAGGCCCGCGGGGAGCGGCCGTTCCTGCACGCCGCGGCGGACAACACGGGGGCGATCGCCCTGTACGAGTCCATGGGCTTCACCCTGCGCCGCCGCCCGTCCTTCATCGGCCTGCGCGCCCCCGCGGCGGCGCCGCAGGGCTGACCGGCGCCCGCACGGCACGCCCGACCCGGCCCGGCCCGGCCCGGCCCGGAAGGGAGCGGAATCCCGCCATCCCGGGTTCCGCAGGGCGGCCGGCAGGTTTGGCGGGGCGTCGAGCGGTCACACGCGGAATCGTCGACGACAGGAGGTACACCGCCATGAACGACGTCTCACGGCTTCCGGGCGCCGCGCACCACCACTGGCAGTGGCAGCTGCGGGCGGCCTGCCGGAATCTGGGCTCCGGCCGCTTCTACCACCCGGCGGGCGAGCGGGGTCCGGAGCGGGAGGAGCGCGACGAGGCGGCGAAGCGGGTGTGCGCGGTCTGCCCGGTGCGGGCCGCGTGCCTGGAGCACGCCCTGCGCACGCGTGAGCCCTTCGGTGTGTGGGGCGGGCTGACGGAGGAAGAGCGCCGGACGCTGCTGGCCCGCCGGGAGGGCGTCGTGGCCGGCCTCGGGGCCGGCGGCGGCTGGTGAACCCCGCCCTCGGTCCCGCCGCCGCGGCGTGGCGGGCGGGCCGCGGCGCGCACCTCGTGGTGCGGCGCGGGGATCCGCCCCCGCGCGGCCCGGTGCCGGTCGCCGTCAGCCCAGGCGGGCCGGTCGCCGTGCGGCCGCCCCTCGGCGGGGCGGCGCGGGTACGAAGGAAGCCCCCGGGATGCCGGGGGCCTTCCTTCGTACGGTCGCGCGTCCGCCGCTGCGGTCCGCCTACGCGGGGGCGCCGGAGGTGAAGCGGCGCAGGAGCGGGGAGAGGACGAGCACCGACTTGGTGCGCTCCACGAAGGGCTCCCCCGCGATGCGTTCCAGGACCCGCTCGAAGTGCCGCATGTCGGAGGCGAAGACCTGGACGAGGGCATCCGCGTCGCCGGTCACGGTCGACGCGGACACCACCTCCGGGTACCGCTCCAGTCCTCGCCGGATGTCGTCCGGGGAGGTGTTGTGGCGGCAGTAGATCTCGATGAACCCCTCGGTCTCCCAGCCCATGGCGGCGGGGTCGACGCGGACGGTGAAGCCGGTGATGGCCCCCTCGCTCCTCAGCCGGTCCACGCGCCGTTTCACGGCCGGGGCCGACAGTCCGACCTCGGAGCCGATGTCCGCGTAGGAGCGGCGGGCATCCTCGGCGAGGGCGTGCACGATGCGTTCGTCGAGATCGTTCAGTCGCACTGCGGGCGGATCACATTTCTGCCGTGGCCAGTCGGGAGCGGCGGACACCGTACACGAAGTAGACCACGACGCCGACGACCATCCAGATACCGAACGCGATCCAGGTCGGCATCGGCAGGCTGTACATCATGTATCCGCAGGCGATGAAGCCCAGGATCGGGGTGACCGGGAAGAGGGCCACCTTGAAGGTGCGCGGCATGTCCGGCTTGGTGCGGCGCAGGATCACCACGGCGACGTTGACCAGGGCGAAGGCGAAGAGGGTGCCGATGCTGGTGGCGTTGGCCAGCTCGCCCAGCGGGATGAAGGCCGCGAGGGCGCCGCAGAAGAGGGAGACGATGAGCACGTTGGCGCGGGGGGCGCCGGTCTTCTCGTCGACCTTGGCGAAGACCTTGGGGACGAGGCCGTCGCGGGACATCGCGAAGAGGATGCGGGTCTGGCCGTAGAGGACGGCGAACACGACGGAGGCGATGGCGACGACGGCGCCCGCGGCGAGGACGACGCCCCAGAAGCTGCCGCCGGTGACGTCGGTCATGATCTGGGCGAGCGCGGCCTCGGTGCCCTCGAAGTCCTGCCACGGCATGGCGCCGACGGCGACGAAGGCGACGAGGCAGTACAGGACGGTGACGATGCCCAGCGAGAGCATGATCGCGCGCGGCAGGTCCTTCTTCGGGTTCTTGGCCTCTTCACCGGCGGTGGAGGCGGCGTCGAAGCCGATGTAGGAGAAGAAGAGGGTGGAGGCGGCAGCGCTGATGCCGGTGATGCCGAGCGGGGCCAGCGGGGCGTAGTTGCCGGACTTGATGCCGAGGACACCGATGCCGATGAAGAGCAGCAGCGTGACGATCTTGACGACGACCATGATCGTGTTGATGCGGGCGCTCTCGTTGGCGCCGCGCATCAGGAAGACCATGGCGAGCAGGACCACGGCCAGCGAAGGCAGGTTGATGAGGCCGCCGTCGAACAGCGGGGTGGAGAGGCTCTCGGGGATCGTGAAGCCGAATATCCCGTCGAGGAGCTCGTTGAGGTACTGGCCCCAGCCGACGGCCACGGCCGAGACCGAGACGGCGTACTCCAGCACCAGGCACCAGCCGCAGACCCAGGCGATGAACTCGCCCATGGTGGCGTACGCGTACGAGTACGAGGAGCCGGAGACGGGCACGGAGCCGGCCAGCTCCGCGTAGGAGAGGGCCGAGAAGAGCGCGGTCAGGCCCGCGATGATGAAGGAGATCGTCACGGCGGGGCCGGCCTTGGGGGCCGCCTCGCCGAGGACCACGAAGATGCCGGTGCCGAGCGTGGCGCCGATGCTGATCATCGTCAACTGCCACATGGTGAGCGAACGGCGCAGGACGCCGCCCTCACCCTGGCCGCCCTCGGCTACGAGCTGCTCTACGGGCTTGCGGCGGAGCAGCGGGTTCACAGGCCCCCGCGACTCCTTCGGGAGCGGCGGCGCCTGGTCGTGGTCGAGCACGAGGGGACTCCTTTGACACTGCGGATGGGGGTTGAGGCGTCGGCCGCAGCGACCCGGAGCAGGACACAGACGTGCGTCTGGGCATGGGCGGATCGCCGAGCAGGCGGACCGCGCCACTCCACGTACAGCGAGTGAGCCTACGAGCTGAGAGATACCGCCCGTAATGCACCATCCTTGCACATTGGCGCACGATCGTTGCACGGATCCGTTCCTGATGGCCCTTTGTTGCACGCCGATGATCGATCAGTGCGTGAATCGCCCAAACCGCCCTCCTTGACAGCCCGTCAGAATTGCCGCAGCGTGCGGCCATGGATGCCGACAGCACGGCCACTGCCTGGCTGGATCCGCAGCCCTTCCTCCGCGGGGTCGCCTGGCTCGACCGGGGCCGCCCGGTCCGCGCCGATCCGGCCGACACCCTGCGCCTGCCCCGGGACACCGGCGAGCGGGCCACGCTTCCGATCGGGGTGCGGCTTGAGTTCACCGCCGCGGACGGGGCCCACGCCGTGGACATCCGCTACCGGGCCACCGTCCCCGGCCCCACCGACGCGCTGCACGACCTCGCCCACGGCTTCGCCCTGTGGGACCGCCACGGGGTGGTCCGCGAGGTCTGGACCGATCCCGCCCCCGAGGCCGTCGTACGCATCGGCCTGCCCGGCGGGCCCGGCCCCTTCACCGTCCACCCGCCCGAGGCGCAGTCGCCGCGCATCCTGGGCCTGCGCGGGGTCGGCGGCGCCGTGGCCCCGGCCCCGGCCGTCCCGCGGTGGGTGGTGCACGGCGACTCGATCACCGAGGGCTGGTGGTCGACCCGCCCCGCCCACGGCTGGGCGGCCGTCGCCGGCCGGACCCTCGGCTGGGACACCGTCAACCTCGGGTACGCGGGCGCCGCGCGCGGTGAGCTCGCCACCGCCGAACAGCTCGCCGCGCTCCCCGCCGACGTCCTCACCCTCGCCTTCGGCACCAACTGCTGGACCCGCGTCCCCCATTCGGTACCGCTGCTGTACGAGACCACCCGCGCCTTCCTCGACCTGGTCCGCCAGGGGCACCCGCACACCCCGCTGCTGCTGGTCTCCCCGGTGCTGCGGCCCGACGCCGAGCGCACCCCGAACCGGCTGGGCGCCACCCTGGGCGCCCTGCGCGACGCGATGGAGCGGGCCGCCCGGGACCGGGTCGCCGCGGGGGACGGCCGGCTGGTCCTGCTGCCCGGCCGTGACCTGCTCCGACCCGAGCACCTGGCGGACGGGCTGCACCCCAACGACGCCGGACACCGGGCGCTGGGCCTTGCTGTGGTCACGGCCCTGCGCCGGGCCGGGTTCGACGGAAGGTGAGTGAAACACCCCACACGGCCCGCCTTGAACGGATCCGGCTCCCCAGCCCGTGTCCTGAGCACAGTTGCCGACGCACCGCACACACCGGGCGCCGGACCGGACACGGGAACACCACACGTGGGAGAGAACGAGATGGGCATCAAGCGCGGAACCACCCTGGCCACCGTGGCCGTCGTCGTCGCACTGACCGCCACGGCCTGCGGCCAGGGCGAGACCAAGGCCGGCGCGGTCAAGCCGGCAGGGGCCGCCGCGCAGGCGGGATCCGAGTACGGCTCCGACTACGGCTCGGGCGGCGACGCGGGCGCGGGCGCGAACCCGGGCACCAAGGCCGGCGGGCAGCTGGCGATCGCGCAGAACGAGCAGCTCGGCCAGGTCCTCAACGACAGCGCCGGCTTCACCCTGTACCGCTTCGACAAGGACACGCCCAAGCCGCCGAAGTCCAACTGCGACGGCGACTGCGCCAAGGCCTGGCCCCCGGTCCCGGCCGGCGACGTCACCGCCGCCTCGGGCATGGACGCGTCCGTGCTCGGCGAGGTGACCCGCAGCGACGGCAGCAAGCAGCTGACGGTCGGCGGCTGGCCGGTGTACCGCTACGCCAAGGACACCAAGGCCGGGGACGTGAACGGGCAGGGCGTCGGCGGCACCTGGTTCGCGCTCGCCCCCGACGGCAAGAAGGCCGCGAAGGGGGCGGCCGGCCAGGGCTCCGGATCCGGCGAGGGCTCCGGATCGGGCGCCGGCACCGGCTCCGGCGCGGCCCCGGCCACGGGCGCGCTGTCCGTGGCCAAGGACCCCAAGCTCGGCGACCACATCGTCGACGGCAACGGCATGACGGTCTACCGCTTCAAGAAGGACACCGCCTGGCCGATGGCCTCCAACTGCACCGGCGACTGCCTGGCCAAGTGGCCGGTCGTGCCCCCGGTGGACAAGGCCAACGCCAAGGGCATCATCGAGAAGGGCTTCTCGGTGCTCGACCGCCCCGACGGCAAGAAGCAGCAGAGCGTCGACTGCTGGCCCATCTACACCTTCACCGGCGACAAGAAGCCCGGTGACATCAACGGCCAGGGCGTGGGCGGCACCTGGTACGCCGTCTCCCCCGACGGCAAGCTCATCACCACTTCCTGACCGCCCCTCCTCCCCCACCC
>NZ_JACBGN010000340.1 GCF_013401435.1 Streptomyces sp. BR123 | reverse complement strand
AGGGGCGCGGGGAACTGCGCTACCGGCACCCACCGGCCCACGGTTTCATGACAGGACGCCCAGCGGAGCGCACGGTCCCGGCCTCGCTCGGGGCTGACCCGGCGGCAGACCCCGCGCCGGGGGCGGGGCTCGGCGGCGTCCTGCCAGGCGGCCGCTGCGTTCTTCCATGCGGCGGCGGATTCCCGTAGGGCCGTCGCGGCCCGGCCGAACTCGTGGACGGTGTGCCTGTCCGCGGGGGGCAGCGCCGCTGTGGCTGCCGTCAGCAGCCGGCCGGCGAGGAGGCGGGTGAGGGAGTTCCAGCGGGCCATGTGATGCAGGTCCGAGTCGCCGATCCGGTGCTCGTCAGGGTCGTGCAGGGCCAGGTAGGCGGCTCTGGAGAGCCGTTCGCCGTCTTCTGCAAGGCGCGCCGTCACTGCCGTGGTGGGGTCGGTCGGCGAAGCGTGCACGGGGACGACGGGCAGCGCGAGCGGGAATGCCGCGAGGTGGGGAGCGGCGTCCGTGGTGGTGGGGCGCGTGAGGACCGCGGCCTTGTCCAGGCAGGCCGCGGCCTCTGCGAAGGCCTCGGCCGCCCCCGGGTGTCCGGTGTTCTGCGCGATCCGGTGGACGACCTGCCCGGCGGCCTGTCCCACCTCGGCGTACCGGCTCGCGAGGTGGTCGGCGGCGGCTTGGTGCCGCAGCAGGCAGGCGTACGGCGTGAGGGGTGCGCCGTCCGGCCCGAGGTGGCCGCCGATGGTGTCGCGCACGGCTGCCAAGGCCTCGCCGGCCGCCTCGATCCGCGTACCCGACGGCCCGACGGGACCGTCTCCGGGGGCCTGCAGGTACTGCAGGGCGCGGTGCAGCCGTCCCGAGGCCCGGGTGAGCCACTCCTGCAGGTCATCCGCTGCCCGCGCCGCGAAGCGCTCTTGTGCTGCCGGTGTCGGCGGGTTTGCGCCGGGGCCCGGACCCTTGCGGATCTGCTGCAGGACTTGGTCGACGCGCCCGGCCAGGGCCGCGGGCTCCTCCGGGTCGGGCGGGGTGCGGGGATCGCGGGCCGCCGCTGCGAGATGGGCGAGGGAGGTGTCGAAGAGCTCGCCCAGCGTCGTCATCCGTCTTCCCGCACGGAGGCGAGGGCCTGTGCTGCCGGCAGCGCGTCCCGGGCCGCGGACACCAGGGTGCGGGTGACGCCCGAGTCGACTTGTGCAGTGAGGTGCATCGTGGGGGGTGAGGACATCCGTGTTCTCTCCTGTTTCGTTTTCTTACGGGTCGGTAGCCTGCGGATCCAGGGCCTTGTGGATCCGGCGGGCGGCTGTGCTGTGGGGACCCTGGATGCTGATGACCGTGGTCAGGAACTCCCTGCCCAGCCGGTGGCTGAGGGCGGGGTCCGTGATCGTCCGCCAGAGGCCGTACGTGCGGTGGACGGCGGCTTCGGTGTCGGAGTGGTCCGGTCCGTGCAGGTCGGCGCGCAGGCGGAGCGCGTGCAGGTACCAGCCCACCGCCGTGGCGTGATCCCCCGTCAGGCTGGCGAGGTAGCCGCGTACCTCCCGGATGTCGGTCATGGCTGTGCTGACGCTCTCGTTGGTGGCTGCGGTGTGCTCGGTGTCGAGTTGCTCGGCGAGCAGGACTGCCTTGCCCAGTTCGCCCTCCCGGGCCAGGGCGGCGACGGCAGCGATCCGGGCGGGTACGTCCACCACCTCGTCCGGGGATTCGGGTCGCGGTGGTGCAGCCGGCGTCGGCGGTGTCGCCGGAGTCGCCGGAGTCGGCGGTGTCGGCGGTGTCGCCTGCGTCGGCGGCGGGTGCGCGGTGGTCGGTGTGGTCCAGAAGTCGGTGGTGACCACGCCCCAGGGCAGGAAGACTTCGTCGTTGCTCACCAGTTCACCACCCTGCGGATGCCGGTCACCCGGGTCATGTAGGACGAGGAGTTGCGCCAGCTGCCGTACGGCACGATGCGGGTGCGGACCCCGGTCCGGGGCGCCTCGATGAGCATGCCGGAGCCGATGTACATGCCGACGTGGCCGGGGCTGGCGGCCGAGCCGTCGGAGCCGGCGTTGAAGACGAGATCGCCCGGCTTGGGGCGGTCCAGATCGACCTGGAGCGGCAGCTTGATCTGGTCGAAGGTGACGCGCGGGATGCCGATGCCTGCCGCGTTGTAGGCCTGTTGGACGAGGGACGAGCAGTCGCACCAGTGGGCCGGGGCGGAGCCGTGCGCGTCGGTGCAGTCGCCACCGAGGTGGTACCAGCCGCCCTTCTGCTGCAGTGCCCAACCGACCGCCGTACGGACCTGGGGCGGGGTGTCCGGGGGCAGGCTGAATCCGGCGGGCAGGTCGACCGGGCCGCCGCTGCCGCCCGGCGCGGTGTACTTCGCCGACCTCGCCATGATCTTCATTACGTAGTCGTACGTCTGCCCCGCGGCGAAATCGGCCGGAGGAACGCCGCGGAACTGTTCGACACGGCCCCAGCCCGCGTTGTATCCGGCGAGGGCCAGTTCGACGGGCGAACCGCTGTACTCCGGGTGTTGTTTCGCGGTCTTCAGCAAGCTGCACATCATGCGCCCCTGAGCGGGAATGGCGTCGGCCGGATCCATGACGTCCTTGTCGCCGTCCCCGTCGCCGTCGACGCCTTGAGCAGCCCATGTCGCGGGGATGAACTGGGCTATTCCATAGGCGACGGCGTTGCCGTCCGCGGTCCGGGAGATTGCGTTCGGTGTGAAATTCGATTCGGCCCACAGCTGCGCGGCCAGGATCGACGGCGGCAGGCCCTGGTCGCAGGCGGCGGTCGCGGCGAGGATGAGGGGCGCGTATGCGGCGGGTACGCCGTCCGCTCCGCCGATCCTCAGCGCTCCCGCGGCGGGCCAGGTGCCGGTTCCGGGCTTGCTGTCGTCCTCCTCCGCAAGAGAGGCGAACAGCATCACCATGCCGATCCCGAACGTCAACGGAGCAGCCAGGGCACCCCCCGCAGCGGCGAGTCCTAACCACCGCCTCACCCGCATTGGTTCCCCCCGGCCCCCGTAACCGATGTGCGTCGCGAAGATCCGATCAGACCGAATCCGGCCGGCATTCGATCTTGCCGGGTTCGCATGACGGATCGCGAGCGACACTATGGCATTTCTGCTTGGCTCAGCGCTTGTTGAACATGCATCAGAAATCTCGTCGGGGACGATCGGTGTAGGGTGCCCGAACGCTGTGGTGCCGGCCGCGTCGACAGTGGTGTGAAATTCACATGATTTACGGCTGGCTTTGCGGGACGCAGTCGGGGGGATTCATGGGGAAGAAGACCGAAGCGGCATTCGTGACGCTGCCGGCGTCGGCCCGGCTGGTGGCGCCGGTGATGGCCGCTGTCGGGGGCAGCGGCCGCTCCACCGTGGCGTACCTGCTCGCCACCGCCATGGCCCCCCTCGCCGACACGGTGGTCGCCGACTTGTCACCGCGGCTCGGCTCCCCCTGGCCCTCCTGGACCGCGGACGCACAGGCCGGAGGCGGCCTCGCCGCACTCCCGGCCGACCGGCCGCTCAGCCGCGCCGACATCCGCGGCGCCGCCGCTGCCGTCGCCGTCCGGCAGGCGGCACCGGCGCTCGCCGCGGCGGCCGCCGCCGACAGTCACTGGTCGGTACTGACCGACGCACGCGAATGGCACGCCGCCCCGCTGGAGCTGCCCGCCGACCCCGCCGCCTGGTACCAGCTGGCTGCGGCCGGCGGCTGGCAGCTCCTCCTCGCCGACACCACCCACCCCGTCGCCCACGACATCCTCACGGCACGCTGCTCCGGCCTGCCGGGCCTGACCAGGACCTGGTGCGCCTTGCCGTTCACCGTGCCCGTCCTGTGCGCACAGCCCACCGCCGCCGGAATCCGGGCGCTGCAGCAGGCCGTGATGGTGCTGCACGCCGAAGGCCTGCCCCTGCAGCGCACCGTGGTCGTCTTCTCGGCTGCGTCGGAGGGGCGTCTGCCTGCGGTCGCGCGGGCCGCCGCCACGATGCTGTCCGCCCGCGCGGCCGCCGTGGTCCACCTGCCCCACGACGCGGACATCCGCGCGCACGGGCTGGCCGCCACCCAGCCGCCGTCCCGCATCCGCGACCGTACGCAGCAGGCGGCCCGCGAACTGGCCTCGGCGGTCCTCACCGCCGCCCACGAAGCCTTCGGCGAGCCACTGCCGGCCGCCCCGCAGCCCGCCGCCTCCCCGATCCCCGTACCTGTCGTTTGACGAGGAAGCACAACGATGAGCCAGATCCTGACGACCCTGCACACCCTCGCGGCAGCCCCCGGCCTCGCCGTCCTGGCCGACGGCCCGGTGCCCGCGTTCAATCCGGCACTCCCCGAAGCGGTCAACAACTCGGCCAAGACGATGTTGTCGTGGACCGCGGGCGGCGGCCTCACCCTCGCCGTCCTCGGCGGGCTCAGCGGGTGGGCGCTGACCGCGATCGGCCACAACACCGAACGCGCCGCCCTGGCGGCCCGGGGCAAGCAGGGCGTGCTGTGGAGCCTGATCGGCGCCGGGGGCATCGGCGTGACGTCCTCCCTGGTCCTGGCCGTCTACACGATGTCGAAGGGCGGCTGACCGTGGACTCCTCCCCCGGCCTCAAGGCCCGCCGAGCCCGCTTCGTCCTGGCCGGCGGCGCGGTGGCGGTGGCAGCGCTGCTTGTCGCAGGCGGGTTCACGGCGGCGACCCTGATGAACGGCAACGACGCCAAGGGGCAGCCGCAGCCGTCCACCAGCCCGGCCGTCGGCTCTCCGGTCTTGCCCAGCTCGCCCTCTGCAACGGGGCCGATGACGCCAGATAAGGGGTCGAAGATCCCTCTGTCGCAGCCCACGGGCCAAAGGGACGGCGTCTTCATCGGTTTCCCGCCCACGCAGGTCGGTGGGATCTCCGCGGTCGTCAGCTTCTGGGAGGAATACGCCTGGCTCGACGACGAAAAGGCTCGTCAGCAGCTCAGTGCGGTCGCTTCCAAGGACTCCCCGGCCTTCGTTGACAGGCGCATCTCCGAGATCCGCAAGATGCGCGAGGCAATCGGATTGGCTCCGTCCGGAGGCATTCCGGCCGACATCAGCTTTACCACTGCGGTCCACGCCGCGCGGGCCAAGACTCTGAAAGCACCTGGCCTGCCAGTCGGACACGCCATGCAGGTCTGGCTCTCCTACGACCGTTTCGCAACCGGCCCCAAGAACGGCCGAGACGAAAACCCGCTGCGTGGCGAGACTCAGGCCTTCGTGGTGAAGCTGGAGGACGGAGTATGGAAGTTCACTGACCAGTACGAGGCGCTTGGGGACTTCCCGGTCGCTTACGAACCTGCCAGTCCCTACGCCTGGCGTGACGGGTGGGCACAGGTGCGGCATGCCCACTGACACACGGCAGCCCGCCGTACGGACCCTGGTTCTTCTGTGCACCTTATTTTTCTTCCTGAGCGCCAGTGCTTCGCTGTCCATCGCCATGACTGCGGATGACCCGAGGCACTCCGCCGTGGGGCCGCCATCTCCTATCCCGGCAGACTGGGATGGGCAGTGGAGCATCGGGCTTGATACCGAGGGGCACTACTGCCTGGTCGAGCAGATCCGCGACCCCGCGGCATGCCATCTACCGGGCACCGACGACCCGCCGATCCCCGGCAGGACAAACGTCTGCGAGGGCGCCGACGGCAACGGCGCCCGGAATTGCGATGAGCAAGGCCAGCGCGAGGCGGAGGTCCGACAGCTGAGGCACTGGCGCGAGGGCTTCTCGGACAAGGACCAGAAGAAGTACAAGGAACTAATCGTGTTCGTCAGCGACTGCGTGGCCAAGGACGGCCGACCCTTCTCCGTGTGCAAGAAGGAGGGCACCGGCAAATTCGGGGACCCGGTCCAGACGCCGCTGGAGTGGGCAGCTGGCAAGTTCTCCCAGTTCGCGTCCAGCGCGTTGCAGGAGGCCGCGTCCTACATCGGCAAGTCGGTGGTGTGGCTGCTGGAGAAGTTCGCGCAGGTCTTCACCTCGAACTCGTCGATCAACCTCAAGGCCACCGGGCTGGGCAAGTTCACCGCCCTGATGACGGCCCTGTCCGCGGTCGTGGCGTGCTTCCTGCTGCTGCTCCAGTTCGGGAAGGTCGCCGTCAGCCACAACGGCGCCCCGGTCGCGACCGCGCTCACCGGCCTGGCCAAGTGGGCGGTGATCTCCTCGGTCTACCTTCTGGTCGCCCAGGAGGCATTGAGGTGGTCGGATGTCGTGTCCGACTGGATCGTCACCTACACCTTCAGCAGTGGCAAGGGCAGCGGCTCGGCATCGGCGGCCGAAGCGATGCAGGACCAGCTCGGCACGCTCTTCGGCGGGCTCATCACCGGCGGGGGCGGGGCGGCGACGGCGACCGGCGCGCTCATCACCGGTGAGGGGGTCGCCGCGTCCGCGGTCGGCGTCATCATCGTCATCGGGATCCTCTGCATCCTGGCCATCGCCGCCCTGTGGGTGGAGATCCTCCTCCGCCAAGTCGGCATCATGTTGATCATCGGCACCATGCCGATCACTCTCGCCGGGCAGCTGTCCGACGCGACGACGGCGTGGTGGCCCAAGGCGCGGAACGCGTTCGTCTCGCTGGTGCTGATGAAGCCGGCGATCGTCTGCTGCTTCTCCATCGGCTTCCTCGCCATGTCCGAGGGCGAGGGCATGCAGAACGTGATCTTCGGGTTCGTGATGTTCCTGGCCTCGGCCCTGTGCTGGCCCGCTCTCGCCAAGTTCATGGTGTTCACCACCAACGGCGCCGGTACCTCGATGGCGTCCGGATGGATCAGTTCGCTCGGCTCCTCCGCATCGTCCAGGGCAGGAAGCCTGGCCGAGCCCAGCGGCGCCGGGTCCGTCGGCGGCGGAGCCGGCTACACCAAGGCTCTGGACTCCGAGAACGACGCCACCGCCCAGGCGGCCTCCTCGGCCCCGGCGGCGGGCGGCCGAGCCGGCTCGGCGGCGCGATCGGCGCCCCGCTTCGGCGGGAGGGCGGTCAGCGTCGCCACGCTCGGGCTGCAGGCCCTGGCGGCCGGGAAGGACACCTTGGAATCCGGCCTGGCCAACACAGCCGCCCACGCGGGCCTCGACCAAGGCTCCGCAGGCGGCCGGCACGTGGTGGTCCCGCCGCGTCGGCAGCCCACCCCCGCAC